>CAZNDJ010000180.1:0-5842 GCA_964571705.1 uncultured Chitinophagaceae bacterium | reverse complement strand
CTGCAAAAGTATTTGTCTCGCTCGTAGCCATATATACATCCTCTGTCTGGAGATGTTTGCGTGGACCATACCCGGGCTGATACATTCCGTTCTGTGAAGCCTGAGTTACTCCTCCCTACCCCATCCATTCGGATTCGGATTGACTACTTTATCTGCCTCCCATTTGTACTGATAGCGTGGGAATGGCACCTTGAAGATGTTCATCATTTTAAAAACTGCCAGCTCTGCCTTACTGCCATTGCTTAGTTTAGGCAGGTCTGCATCCAGTGAGAAATTCAATACGCGCAGACGGGGCAGGTCTGTGCGGTCGTGTTTGTTGCCGTCTTTATCAGTCCACTTGTTTTCAAAGCCTCCGTACAGATTCTCTGTACTGTACCCTATGGAGTAGCAGAGCCAATCGGGATACATGCCGGGGTAAAACTTAGATGGGTTGACAGAGGCCCACAGCGTGATATGGTTATAATCTTTTAGTCTGCGGCCTATGCTATCCGTACCAAAAAGCTCCTCAGACCTCTCGCCCAGCTCGCCCTTCGGATAGTCGCCTCCTTCGTACGAGGACTTCAGCATGATGCGCTGCTCCTCCCACATCCAGTACTGCGAGGCGGCTATGAAGGCACCTGTGAAGTTGGCACCGAGGTCGCTGTATGAGGCCCCCCACTTAGACGAGTAGCCGTCCATGATCTCTATCGAGCTCTGTATTGACATGCCGAGCATGGCAGCTATTACAGCCGACTGCTTATTGCTCAGCCCACAGTAGCGCAACAGCTCGTAGCCCCACACTGTCTGAAAGTACCCCCCATAGATATGCCCTGCCTTATCTATCTGGTTCCACTCCTTGCGGTCATCAAACCAGTGGAACTTATTTAGCCTCGCCTTTTTGTACCAGAAGAAATACAACCCTGTGACAGAGATAGCATACAGGCCTACGATAGTATAGCCGAGTGCTTTGATACGCCCGCGGTCGGGCACGGGTGAGCTGTCCCATATGGTCAGCGGCGCACCTTCGGGGCGCGGTAGCTCAGGCGGCGCCTTGCGGATATAGTCGCGCCAAAAAATGTATAGTATCAGGACAAGAAGGAGGATCACCCGGTTTGATTTGTACGGTCAGCGATGGTGCAAATTACACATTCCTCATATCTCTTCCAGATAGTTGAGATCTTTGGTAAAGGTCTCATCCATATAGTACAGCGCGATGAGTGGTATAGCGATGATAAAGACCGCTAGTATCTCTGCACTTACCAGCTTGTCAAAATGGCCACACAGCCAGGCAAATATCAATGAGATAGGAGTGAGCGATGCACGTATCAGGTTGGGCACCGTAGTAGCTACAGTCGCACGGATATTGGTACCAAACTGCTCGGCAGAGTTAGTGATGACCACCGCCCAGAAGCCGGTACCGATACCGGTCACTACCATCGCAGCATAGAAATATGTAGCACTGCAACCATGTGCGGTGAAGTACATGACAAAGCCGACAGCAGTCAATATCAGGAACCAGAAGATGGCCTTGCGCCTGCTGCGTACATACTGGCTCATCCAGCTGCAGAGAAGATTGCCCACGGTGATGCCCGCATAGGTGTACATGATAGCAAAGCCGGGATCTATCGCACCCTGTATATCCAGCAGGTCCTTAGACCCAAAGGTAGGAGAGAATGTGACGAGAATGCCTACGGCAAACCAGGTAGGGATGCCTACCAGTATACAGCGGAGGTATTTCAGGAAAGTATCCCAATGGGTAAACAAGCGGAGAAAGTTTCCCCTGTCTACCTTCTGCTCTTTCATATCCTTGAAGAGGCCTGACTCATATACTCCTATCCGAAGCAGCAGCAGTGCCAGCCCCAGCGCACCACCCAGAAAGTAGCAATAGCGCCAGTCATCCAGCACATGGCTGATCACTCCGGCAAAGACTGCGCCCGATACACCTACTACGCCCACTATCATCGTACCATACCCGCGATGCTCCGTAGGCAGCGACTCTGACACGAGTGTGATGCCCGCGCCGAGCTCTCCCGCCAGGCCAAAGCCGGCTATAAAACGCAGCACTTCGTATTGTGTCAGATCAGTGATAAAGCCGTTGGCGATATTGGCCAGGGAGTAGAGTATGATGGAGCCAAAGAGTACGGACAGCCGTCCTCGCTTGTCACCCAGCATGCCCCAGAAGATGCCACCCGCCAGCATGCCTATCATCTGGATATTGATCAGCAGCAGGCCATACTGGTCAGCCTCAGCCTTGGTATAGCCCAGGGAGGTGAGGCTGTGCACCCGCACGATACTGAAGAGCAGCAGGTCATAGATATCTACAAAGTATCCCAGCGCAGCCACGATCACGACAGGAGTGAAGATGGCTGCAAGCCTGACTCGGGAGGTCTCGGTCATAATGATAAATTAGGTTCACCTAATATGGTAAGATTCCCCGATAAAGAGAAGTTAGGCACTGCTACGCCTTTGATGTGGTAAGGTGGTAGTAGATAAAGGTCGTATTGGCCAGCAGCAGCATAGCGCCCGCCTGATGCAGTACACCCCACAGTACCGGTACATGCCCTACACAGTGTAGCACAGTGATGATACCTATCGTAGCCTGCAGCAGCACAGCCACAGGCAGAAGCCATACACCTGTCTGAAACACCCGATCCCGAGACAGACCGCGCAGCTGAAAGAAGAACCAGACAATAACTACTACCAGCAGATACGCAGTGCAGCGGTGCACGAACTGTATGAAGGTCTGCTCCCAGAACGCACCTGCATCGTAATAAAGGATACCATCCCACCGTACCGGCAGTGAGGTGAGTGCAGATGGCACCAGCTGGCCATTCATATCCGGCCAGGTAGGATAGGCCAGCCCGGCCTTGGCACCGGATAGTATCCCTCCGAGTATGATCTGTACAAAAAGCAGGATCATCACCAGCAGCGCTACCCTCTTTTGCTTTGGAGCATAGACACCGTATTGTTTTCTATCCCGCATGACATAGAGTGTGAGCCACACCAGATTGGCCAGTATCACCAGAGCCGTGGTGAGATGCATGGATAGTTTCACAGGAGATACGTACGGCTTGTCTATCAGTCCGCTGGCCACCATGATCCAGCCCAGTGTAGCGATCAGGACGCCCCACAGCAGTACAAAGGCCAGGCGCACTGCCAGGTCTTTATTGATCCATCCTTTGATGACAAAGAATACCAGGCCGGCAAAGAATACGATCCCCATCAGCCGCGCATTATTGCGGTGAAAGAACTCCCAGAAATAGATGAACTTAAACTCACCAAGCGTCATATCCTGATTGATCTGCTGGTACTGTGGGGTCTGCTGGTACTTTGCAAACTCCGCCGTCCAACTCGACTCTGTGAGTGGCGGGATAGCGCCTACTACTATATCCCACTTAGTGATGGAGAGACCAGATCCGGTCAGGCGCGTCACGCCACCTATGATCACCTGCGCAAATACCATAACACAACCTGCTATAAGCCAGATACCGATCCATTTGCGCGCTGAGGAAGACATAATGTTGTTTTGACGGGGCAAACATACTATAGCACTGCCATAGATAAAAGTGTAGGAACAGAATTGTGCTCCACACATGAGTAATGGTCTATGAAGCAGCTGCGACCGGGTATAAATAAAAAGGCCACTCACGAGAGTGGCCTTTGATATCATGGTATGATCTTACTTGTTAGATCCGGCCTTGAGGCCTGGATGTGGTGCCGGTGGATTGTTTTCACCTTTCTCCCCATCAGCAGCATAGCCAAATTCTACTCTACGTGAGTTCTTACGCTCAGCAGGAGTCTTAGCTGCATTAGATTTCTTACCACCCTGATACTTCACGATGAAGCGGTCGCGAGAGATGCCATATTTCTCTACAAGGTAGTCTACCACTGATGTAGCACGATTGTAAGCCAACTGCTCGTTATACTTCTGATCATTACGAGACTCGTCTACACCGGTTACCACCATCTTTACATCTGGGCACATTTGCAGCTTCTCAGCTACCTGGTGCAGGGCACTCTGGTAGGCAGGGTCTATGAAATACTTGTCGTCATCAAAGTAAACACCCGGCATCTCTACCTTAGAGCAATCAAAGGCACCACGGTTCTTGCGGCCACCCTTGCCACCGGCACCGCCGGCTAGAGCATTGTCGCCAAAGAGGCCCGAAGTATCATTGTCACAGCATGGGCTCGGTGGTATCTGCGCTACACCATTGGCATCGATAGGATAGCCCGGAGCTGAGAATGGCTCCTTGTCATCACAATCCGGTATTCCATCCTTGTCGCTATCCAGCACCACACCTTTCACGTCTACAGGGCAGCCCTTCTTAGTATTAGGCTCCTTGTCCAGTTTGTCTGGCACACCGTCCTCGTCTGTATCCTTCAGGATATCATTCGCGATCTTGTCAGGATTTGCGTCGCTTATCTTCTTATAAGCAAAGTCCATCGGGTTCAGCCAGTACAGTGGCTCTGTACGGTTCTTGCCCAGGTGTATCCTCACGTGCACCATGCTGGCCAGATAATGGTCATAGTGCGGTGTCAGGCCACCGCCGAGGTCATCCGCCTGAAAGTTCACACCATCCAGGTTACTGTTGCTATTAAAGATAAAATTCTCCTCCAGGCCAAGTGTCACCCACTTAGACACGTGGAAGTCTATACCAGCCCCGACATTGAAGTCAGGTACAATATAATAGTGTCCTACGTTCAGGCTTCCTTTGATCGGGTTTTTAGATTCTACCACATAGTTTCCCTGCAGGATTTTATCCAGATCAGCATTGATCGCCTTATTGATATCCTTCTGCGGCGTGTTATTAGCTTTGAGGTTATTGTAGTCTGCTACTGCAGCGGAGAAGTCATATATTTTTCCATTCTTGTCGAGCATATCCATCTGCGTCCGGTACATGTGCGCACCTACACCTGCTATCAGGTTTACATTGACCAGGTTGCGCTCTCTGTGGAAAAGGATATTGCCCAGATTGACCAGGCCCTCGATACGGACAGAGTGCGTGGTCGTACGATAGTTGCGGAATATAGTTTTCTCAGCTATCGGAGTACCGGGACCATTCACATGGAGGTAGTCTGCATTATTAAGCTTACCGTTTAGATTTGGATCGTGGGCCACATCAAAACGAGGCTGAAGCTCACGGGCCTTGTCCCATCCAAAGAGGTATGAGCCACGGATAGAGAAGAAATAGTTGATGGCCTTTCTGACACCGATACCACCACCCCAGCCTTTGGTCCAGTCTGGTTTGATATCACCTTGTATCACAAATGACCCTCCGAAGATATCGAGTTCCCATTGGTCTTTAGGACGGGCCGGGTAGCGATATTTATTCTGGAGATATGCCTTTTGCTGCTCTTCCTTCTTTTTGAAACCCTTCTGATATACTGCAGAGTCCAGGTCGTATCGAGGCATCAGCGGCGTGCTGATCTTTTTACGGTCATAGAAGTTATAGTCTTTGGACTCCATATCCGGTTTCATATACTCGGTCTGGTTCTGAGAGTCCTTGCTTCCTTTAGATTTGCCTCCTTTGGCATCGGTAGAGTCCGCAGACAGCATTTGTCCACTACTCAGTGCAGGACCATCAGTCAGAGCGATGGCAGCCTGGCTCCTGATAGGACACAGACATGAGGAAACGACCAGGGCTGTGGTGAGTAGAAGAGGAAAATGTTTCTTCATAAGACGGGCCGGTTGGTTTGGTTGATAAGTCTACAAACTTAGGTTAATTCTCTTAAAAGTCAAACTTATGAACAAAAAATCCACATTTTGTACATTTCAGTTTACAATCTGATAACCAGAAGAAAACCTTTTGGAGTAAGCAATATAAAGGAAATACCCGATTATTTTGATACTTTTGCGCGCCTT
>CAZNDJ010000179.1:2670-5885 GCA_964571705.1 uncultured Chitinophagaceae bacterium | reverse complement strand
TGGAATGGTGGATCCTGCCTGGATACTGCCCAGATCATAGTCACTGCCAAGCCTAATGCCGGTGCTGACAGGACAGTCAATTGTGTTCTTTTGCCCGGAGGTAGTGCTACGATGGCAGGAGTGGGCACCGGTACATGGAGCCTGATCACTCCTGCTCCCGGTACGTGCACCATTACCACGCCCACGACGGCCGCCGCCGTAGTTTCAAGTTTTTCGGCAGCGGGAGTCTATCAGCTCAAATGGACCAATGCCTCCGGCTGCTCAGACACTGCCACGGTCACTGTGACTGCGAAACCTAACGCCGGCCCTGACCAGACGGTCAGCTGTGCGGTACTGCCTGGTGGCACCGCGACAATGGCTGCTACTGGTACGGGGACATGGACCGCCGCCACGGGCAACGCAGGAAGTACGATCACAACACCTGGAAGCGCTACAACCACCATTACCGGTTTTGCCTCTGCGGGTGTTTATACTTATATCTGGACCAATAGTGATGGTTGTGCGGATTCGGCCACTGTGACTGTGACCGCGAAACCTAACGCTGGTACAGACAAGACTGTCAACTGTGCTATTTTGCCGGGAGGCTCTGCTACTATGGCAGCTGTGGGTACTGGTACATGGAGCCTGATCACTCCGGCGCCGGGTACCTGCACGATCACCACTGCTACTACAGCTGCTGCTGTAGTGTCAAACTACTCTGCCGCAGGCGTGTATTATCTGAAATGGACCAATGCTGCAGGCTGCTCAGACACTGCTACTGTGACCGTGACGGCTAAACCTAATGCGGGTCCTGATCAGTCGGTCAGCTGTGTAGTACTACCGGGTGGCACCGCCACTATGGCCGCTACAGGCACAGGTACGTGGACTGCAGTGGGTACCAATGCTACCAGTACCATCACTACACCGGGTAGTGCTTCCAGTACTGTCACAGGTTTTGCTACTGCGGGTACTTACTATTATATATGGACCAATGCATCTGGCTGTGCCGATACTGCGACTGTGACTGTGACCGCCAAACCGGATGCAGGCCCTGACAAAACTGTGAACTGTGCCACACTGCCCGGCGGCTCTGCTACTATGGCTGCTGTCGGTACTGGTACTTGGAGTCTGGTCACTCCGGCACCTGGCACTTGTACCATTACCACATCTACGACAGCTGCTGCCGTGATATCAAACTACTCTGCCGCAGGTGTATATTATTTCAAATGGACCAATGCCTCCGGCTGCTCTGATACGGCTACTGTCACCGTCACTGCGAGACCTAATGCGGGAGCCAGCTCTACACTCACATGCGTGGTATTGCCTGGTGGCTCTGCGACTATGAGTGCAGTAGGATCTGGTACCTGGTCTGCCGGTGTCAATCCGGGGTCAGCTACTATCACAAATCCAACTCAGAATAATACCACGATCACAAATTTCACTGCCGGAGGCTTCTATACTTTCACATGGACCAACGCTGCCGGCTGTACCGCTAATGCGAATGTGACGGTGACTGAGTATAGCAATGCGGGCTCTGACCAGATAGTGAATTGTGCTCAGCTGCCAGGCGGTATCGCTACCATGGCCGCTGTGACCACTACTGGTACATGGACCGCACGTCCGGGAAATCCGGGTACGGCGACGATCAGTAGCATAAATAGTCCTACGACGACTATTATTAATTTCCCTGTACAGGGTACTTACTATTATATCTGGACCAATGGCTCCTGCCGTGATACGGTCAAGGTGACAGTGACAGGTCAGACCGCAGCGGGGCCGGCCAGTACGCTGAGCTGCATCACCCTGCCAGGTGGTACGGTCACTATGGGTGGCGCAGGCACAGGTACATGGAGTCTGGTCGCCCCTGCACCGGGTTCTGCCACGATAGCTACACCATCCAGCCCTACTACTACGATCAGCGGTTTTACGGCTGCGGGTGTGTACACTTTCACCTATGCTAATGCTACATGTAATGCATCCACTACTATCACTGTATCAGAAAAAGCTGATGCGGGCCCCGATCAGGCTATCAACTGTATAGCTGCGGCAGCGCTGCCTGGTGGTAGTGTAGCCATGGCCGGTACGGGTAATGGTGTCTGGCGCCCTGTAGCAGGCAATCCGGGTGTAGCTACGATAGCTGACACCACCAGCCCTACTACTACGATATCTAACTTCCCTGTATCTGGTACCTATAAGTATGTACGTATAAATGGTCCATGCCGTGATACTGCCAGTGTGGTCATCACTACCCAACCGCTGGCCGGCCCGGATCAGGCATATAGCTGTGTACGTCCGGCGACATTCTCTGTGACCATGGCTGGTACCGGCGCAGGGACCTGGACAGCGTCTTCGCATAATCCGGCAGTAGTTAGTATTACTAACCCGTCGAGTAGCAGTGCTACTATCACTGGTTTCACCGTAGATGGGGTGTATACGCTTTATATCACTAATGGTACTTGTATAGATTCCATGACGGTGACCATATCTGTCAAACCTAACGCTGGACCAGACCAGACAGTGAGCTGCGCTGTGCTGCCTGGAGGCTCGGCTACTATGGCTGGTGTGGGCAGTGGTACCTGGAGCCTGATGGTACCGGCACCGGGTACTGCGACTATCACTACACCTGCATCTGGTACTACTACGGTTACGACATTTTCAGCTGCAGGTGTTTACTCCTTTGTATGGACATCAGCTGCAGGCTGTAGCGATACTGCTAATATCACTGTGACCGCCAAGCCCGATGCCGGGCCTGACCGTGTGCTCAATTGCTATCCGATCAGCAACACTGTGACGATGGCCGGCACGGGGACCGGTACATGGACTGCTATAGCGAGTGGTAACCCTGGCACTGCTACGATCACCACCCCTGGCAGCCCTGTTACGACTATTACGGGCTTCACTGCTGCGGGTGTGTATCAGTATATCTGGACCAATGCCTCCGGGTGCAAGGATACAGCCTCTGTGACTGTAGTGCCGCGCACGAGCGCGGGCCTGGACCAGACAGTGAGCTGCGCGGTACTGCCTGGCGGCAGTGCTACATTGACGGCAGGTGCTGCAGGTACGTGGAGCCTGATCACTCCGGCACCGGGCACAGCTGCTATCGTGAGCCCAGCCTCGGCATCTACTGTAGTTAATAATTTCTCTGCTGCAGGCGTGTACTCTTTCATACTGACCGATGCAGCCGGATGTACCGATACGGCAAGGGTGACCGTGACTGCAAAGCCAGATGCAGGACC
>CAZNDJ010000179.1:0-2570 GCA_964571705.1 uncultured Chitinophagaceae bacterium | reverse complement strand
ATCTGGACGAGCGGCGGCTGTGACGACACGGTGAAGGTGACAGTGAAGGCCAAGCCTGATGCGGGAGCGGACCAGAACATCTGCCAGCGGAGTTTGGCCACGATGGCTGCTGTGGGCAGTGGCAGCTGGACAGCGATCGCGACCAACCCGACGGCGACCACCATCACCGCACCAGGCTCAGCGACCACTAGCATCAGCGGCTTTGCCAGTGTGGGCATCTACAGCTTTGTGTGGACGTCTAATGGCTGTACGGATACGATGGATGTGTTTGTGAACTTCGTACCTACGGTGACTGTCTCAGACACCGCTGTCTGCTCAGGCCAGAGCGCGATGCTGACCGCCGTACCTGACCAGACGGGCGGCAGCTACAGCTGGAGCACCGGCGATGTGACGCAGTCTATCACCGTGACCCCTGCCACGCTGAGCCATTATACCGTCACCTATACGCTGGGCCTGTGCTTGGCCAGAGATACCGGCACGGTGACCGTCCGGACGCTGCCATTGGTCACCGTAGGCATCGCCAATGCGCTGTGTACCGCCTCTAACGGGCAGGCCTGGGCCATCGTGACCGGCACCGGCCCGTATAGCTACCAGTGGAATGACCCGTCGCTGAGCGTGACCGATACCATCAGTGGCCTGGCCAGTGGTACGACCTACAGCGTGGTAGCTACCGACATCTATGGCTGTACCGGCAGCAATAGCGGCACGGTAGGGCTCACTAACCCGACCATCAATATCGTGCTGGTGAGCCAGCACAACCTGCGGTGCAACGGCGACAACAGCGGCGCGCTCACGATCAATGCGCAGGACACCGCCTCTATGACCTATATCTGGAGCGGCAGCCCTAATCCTGCGGGCACCACGACGGTCTCCGGCCTGCCGGCAGGCAGCTACAACGTAGCGGTGACCGATGCCTACGGCTGTACAGGCACTGCCAGCTATACGATCACCGAGCCTGCGGCACTCCTCCTGCCTGCGGTGACCGGCACCGATCCTACCTGCCCGGGCACCGCCACAGGCACGGCCACGGCCAGCCCTACGGGCGGCAGCGGTACCATGCACTATGACTGGAGCGTCAATCCGCCACAGCATACCGCTACAGCTACCAACCTGCTGGCCGGCACCTACGATGTGACCGTGACCGATGACAGCCTGTGTACAGCTACGGGCTCCGTGACATTGACAGATCCGGGTGCTACCACCTTTGGTACAGGCTCGGAGACAGATGCACACTGCCATGGCGCAGCCGACGGTACCACTACGGTCAACCCTCAGGGTGCCTATGGCCCCTACACCTACCTGTGGAGCGACCCGCTGCACCAGAACACGGCTACGGCAGACAGCCTGGCCGCAGGCAGCTATACGGTGACCGTGATGGACAGCCGTGGCTGCACGGTCTCTACCAATGTGACCATCGGCGAGCCGGGGGCGCTGGTACTGGCTATGAGCCATACCGACCTGGCCTGCTACCATGGCCACAGCGGCACGGCCACAGCGACTGTGACCGGTGGCACTGTGCCGTACAGCTACCTCTGGAGCGACCTCTACAGCACTGCTACAGCTACTGTGACCAATATAGATGCCCAGACCTACTTTGTGACGGTGACAGACGGGCTGGGCTGCACGATAGTGGGCAGTGTGACACCTAAGGAGCCTAAGCCGATGGTGCTGACCACTACAGCCACCGGCACCACCTGTGCGGCCACGGTAGATGGCACCATCACGCTGGTAGCCACAGACGGCACGCCTCCCTATACATACAGTATCAAAGACATCGTAGGCAATACGCTGCAGAACAATACGACAGGCCTCTTCACAGGCCTGGGTGCCCAGTTCTACACGGTAGTGGCTACAGATGCCAATGGCTGCCAGCTATCGGACACGGTGACTGTGCAGCGGGCACCGTTCAATGTCTATGACGTGACGGCAGACTCTACCTCCTGCTACGGGCCGGAGTATAATGACGGCCGTATCCACATAGAGGGCTATACCTATCTCAATGCACCATTCCTGTACGCACTGGATGGCGGTGCCGATCAGGACATACCGGATTTTTATGACCTGTCTGCCGGGCCACATATACTGCGCATCACCGATGCCCACGGCTGTGATACGACCTTTACGGTGATCGTAGGGGAGCCGCTGCCGGCCTCTGTAGACATCCTGCCGGGCGACAGCACGATAGCCGAGGGCTCGAGCCTGCAGCTGTCCACGGCCTTCCGCCCCTACAGCACGGACTCTATCAGGAGCTACAGCTGGTCACCGGCATCAGGGCTGAGCTGCATAGACTGCCCGGACCCGGTAGCCACGCCATATGCCAGCCAGAACACCTACACGGTGACAGTGACCTACAACGAGGGCTGTACGGCTGTGACCACCGTGCATATCAATACCACGGGTGACCCGCCGGTGTTCATCCCCAATGCTTTCTCGCCGAATGGGGATGGCAACAATGATGTCTTCTATGTCTACGGTGAAGGGATCAAGAACCTCAGGCTCATGATCTTTGACAGATGGGGCGAGAAGGTCTTTGAATCTACCAACCAGTCACAGGGATGGGATGGTACCTA
>CAZNDJ010000178.1:0-5887 GCA_964571705.1 uncultured Chitinophagaceae bacterium | reverse complement strand
GAGAATGCCATCGTCATGATCCCTCCGCACACCGTGCTGAGCCAGGTAGGATTCAAGAGCTGCGGTGACCTGCCATGGGTCATCTACTTCCTCTATCCACGCCAGGTGGTCTACGGAGACTCTGTGAATAGTCCGCTATATGCCAAGGCCGACTATCTCATGTCTGTGAATGGCTGGGGCCTGGACAAGTCTCCAACACCTGTCACCGCTCCACAACCTTTTATGGTATTGCCTCTCAAAAAATAACTGACGCCAATGATCTTCATCCTCATATTTCTGCTGGGACTCTCGCTGCTCGCCGTCATATCCCGCGACTTCAAGGGCCGTGAGCTGCTCGCTCTCGCCATGCCTATAGGGCTGGGCACTACTACCTTTATCATGTTTCTGCTGGATCGCCTCACGCACTCTATCACCCTCGGTGCAGTGACGGGAGTAGTGGCCGCACTGGTGGTGGTCCTGGGCGTCCTGAGACTGTACATAGATCACCGGCACAATGACCTGCCGTGGCGACGCAAATACACCAAACCGGACATGAGCTGGCTCACGCTGGTGTGGATCGTCTTTGCTGGTATGATAGCCTACCTCGCCTGGGGCATCACGCAGAAGTGCCTCTACTGGCCACCGGCAGAGTTTGACACCATACTCGGCTATGACCTCCTGGCCAAGGCCGTAGCACGCGAACACGTGATCACAAACTCCATGCTCACCAATCCGCAGATCGTAAATGGCTGCGGTCCGCGTATGCTCTATCCGCCACTACTCACCCTGAGCAACTCCCTCTGCTACATGAACGGCATGGATACGCCAAAGCTTATCAATAGCCTCTTCTTCCTCTCCTGGATCTTCATCATGTACCAGCTGCTGCGCCGTTTTGTGGGATCTACAGGTGCTATCGTATTTACTTTCCTGGCAGTGATCGTGCCGGAGATGTTCGCTCATGCGTCCTTCTCCCTCACCAATCTGCCATGTGCTATCTATACTTCTATCGCTGTCTTGTCCTTTGTGATCTGGTATGAGCAGCGGAGTGAGGGCTTTTTTTACCTGTCTTTTATAGCTGTCATCTTTGGTATCTGGACCAGGTCCGAGGCAGTGCTCTTTGCCGGAGGCATCCTGATCGTATTACTTTATGATGTTTTAAAAGGAAGAGATTTTAAGGAATTGGCAATACTATTCGGTGGGGGAGTAGTGATAGGTTTATGGAATAAATTTATTTCTGCTTTTCTTCCAGGTTTTGTAAATTTTCTTGTTACAGGGGCAATTTTCGGAATACTATTCTATGTTACTGCCAATGGAAAAAGGGCTAAATACCTGCTCATCTATGCTACCAGCATAGTACCATTCCTGCTGTGGAATGCCTTCCTCAAGGCCTACGTACCACGCGACCAGACCGGTATTTTCATTCCCAAGGCATTTTACGATCCGGCCAAGATGAAGCAAGTGATCTCTACCGCCTGGGAAATAATGGGCAGCTACAATATCTACGGCCTTACTTTTTACATCGGTATCGCCGGCCTCATCATCGTCTTTGCGCTGAATGTGGGCGTCAATTTCAGCAAGATGAAAAACAAGATACTGCTCGGGTGCTTCATACTCTGGTTGCTCATATGGTTTGTAGCTGGTGCGAGCTTCTTTACCATCGGGCTCTTTGCACTGCTCATGCTTGCATCCTCTTACCTCAATGACGACAAGTGGGAGTTCCTGCTCATATTCTTCATCGCTTATGGTGTGTACACGCTTATGTTCTATCAGATGAAAGAAGACGGCACACTCTTCTCATCCGGCGGCTGGATGCAGTCTGGCTACAAGCGTGGCCTCTTCTGCTATGCGCCGCTTATCCTCTTCATCTTCGTCACCAGCAAGTGGGTATCCTATGCCTTCAATGTGCTGGATGAGCAGATGGTGATATTCAAAAAGCCTAGCGGAGAAAATAAATAATCCAATGGTCCGTCTCCTGTTTTGGGTCTGTCCCTTGAGCTTCAGTATCCTCACGGATTGACTGCCACCATTCGAAACGGAATATCCCTGCAATGACAGATTACTATCAGGTGCGCTACAAGACTGGCAAACGGGCGATTGTCGTAGGCGGCATTATTACAGCTCTATTTGCTATTGTATTTTTCATATCGCTTGCCATTCCTGATCTACTTCCCATAGCTACTATTGCTGTCTTGTTTTCATTGGGCTGTGAGATCCATTTTCTGAGGAAATATAGGGAGATGCTTCTCTACAATGACAGGATGGAGGTATCGACTTTATTTAGCGGTATTATTTTGAGTTTATCATTTGCCGACATCAAACACCTCGGATTTATAAAGGCTCATACTAATTATAGCTACGGGCGCCGGCTCCCGCAGGATGCAGTAGATAGCACAAATGTCTCAGAGCTGATCATTCTGACACATGGCGGAGGCAGGTATGAGTTTTGCGATGACGACTATGACCATCTTCACGAGACGTGTGCCTTTATACAGGAGCGGACAGGCCTTTAGTATATACGCTGCACAATATTATCCCGACCAAACCGACTAAACTAGTATGAAAGTAAAAGCGATCATCACAGGCGTCACAGGCATGGTAGGAGAGGGCGTACTGAAAGAAGCACTGCGCCATCCCGATGTAGAGAGTGTACTTATTATCAATCGTCAGCCCAGCGGCTTCACTCACCCCAAGCTGAAAGAGATCGTACACAAAGATTTCTTTGACCTCACACCGGTAGAGGACCAGCTCGCAGGTTATAATGCCGTTTTCTTCAATCTCGGCGTATCATCCGTAGGGATGAAAGAAGACGAGTACCGCCGCATGACCTATGACCTCACCATGAACTTTGCCCGCACGGTGGCAAAGAAAAACGATGATGTCACCTTCATCTATATATCGGGTGCGGGTACTGATAGCACAGAGCAGGGCTCTACCATGTGGGCTCGTATCAAAGGCAAAACCGAAAACGACCTGATGAAGATCTTCAAAAAGGCCTATGCCTTCCGCCCCGGCATCATGCGCCCCGAGCCCGGCTCGGTGAATATTCCATCTTGGTACAAATACTTTGGCTGGCTTTATAGTCCCATCAAGCTCATTGCTCCGGGAGTAGCCTGCGAACTGCCCGAGGTAGGCCGCGCCATGGTCAATGCCGTGACCAAAGGCTACGAAAAACAAGTCCTCGAGGTCAAAGACATCATCGAGCTATCTAAGAGGTAAAAATTTATCGCAGGCCTTAAGCCAGCCAGTCAAAAGTTAAGGGCGGCTGCTTGTATTAATTCTGCTAATTCTACAATTCTGAAAATTCTGATTCCGACAAAGAATTAGAACGCAATACTGATACTTCCCTTAGGGATAAAGTTCTTAGCGTTGTGATTGTCCCTGTAGGTCACACGCCAGATAAAGTCTACACGCAGTACCTTGAGGATGTTTTCAAATCCGAAACCAGCCTCCACATATGGATACTTCGATGGAGTATTGAAGTTGAATAGCGGACCAGGGTTCAGCAGATTTTTATTCTTGTCACTATAGCTGCCCCATAGTGCACGTACGTAGACTAGCTCGCGCAACTGCAGGCGGTTCACATATGGTATCTTATTGAGGAAGAAGCCATCAAAGTGGTGCTCCAGGTACACAGACACATACTGATCCGTCACAAACTCAAAAGAGCTGAGCATGTTATAGTCCACCGTATTGAGCAGGTAGCCAAATCCTCCCGGCGTCACATAGCTCAGAGGGTACGGGCTCAGGCCAAATATCTTGCCGCCCTGTATCTGGTACCAGGTGTGGCCTAGAGTCCAGGAGAGGCGCTGCCTGATGGTCGCTTGCACCTTGCCATACACTGACCTGTTGCCAGCCACATTCAGGAAGCCCAGTTTCCCGTTGAGCAGGAAAACCGGGTTTTTATTGGCGAGGAAGAAGCGGTAGAAACCCTGCTTGTAGTACTGGTCTTTGTAGCAGTACCTGTTGTCAAAGCCTATTTCAAATGCATTGAACTGAGACAGGTGTACCTGTGTGTGGTCAGCCTTGCGGGTATAGATGAACTCATTCTTGCCCGGTATGGCATAGTAGGTCTGGTTGTGCAGGGATATCGTACTGGAGAATCCTTTCAGCCATTCATTTTCCAGGCTGATACCCCACTCGCGGATCTTCATTGCTTTCAGCACCGACCTGCCAAAGATGTTGCTAAAGATATTATCGAAGGTCAGGAGCTGGTTGGTCTGGCCCAGCTCATTGATATCATACTGGTAAAACATCTCCAGCTGTCGCCACTTGTCATCCCTGCTCGGTAGTACGAAGTGTGTGGTGAGGTTATACTTAAATATCTTATCTCTGGTACCATAAGCTGCATAGCCGAATAGGTGTACCTTCTTGCTAAAGTCATAATTGGTCTGTATGCCCAGGCGGAGGCGCACCCCCTCTATATCATTCAGGCTTACAAACTTGTAAAATCGGCCAAACTCAATAGGGCCTGCCTTGAAGTCTGCCGTAGTAGCCAGGTGTATGAGCCACATCCACGTCTTGTAGGCGCGCATCTTAGGCAGGGTGTCATGTATCTCTATCAGGCGGTGCTCAGCGTGGCTGAGTGGGTCCAGGCGCACAGTATCCCACCACTCGCGGGTATGGTAGCGCGCATCGTCCAGCATCATCGTCTGCTCCGCAGTGTTGCTGATAGAGTCCGGCACGTAGGGGTTAAACTGGAGGTTCTGGCGCGTCAGGTGCTTCTTCACCATCACTGCCATAGAGAGCTTTGACCTTTTGAAGAGGGCTCCCTCTGTCTGCAGGTCTTCCGTTTTCATCATCCATATGCCATGGACATATTCGTAGGATTGTTTGACGGTGTACTCCTTCAGGTAGTTCAGGTTGGCGCGCAGATTAGGGCGCAGCTCTATAGCGCGTATGCCCCAGGTAGCAGAGTCTATCCAGGCGTAGCCCTGCAGAGCCAGGTCTACCTTAGATTTGCCTACGAAGTTCAGCTTGTAGGTAGTGCGGCCATCCATCTTGATGGTATCGCGCAGAAAGTAATTGTACGTCAGTGCCGACGCCTCCGGCGCAAAAGGCGAGACAAAAGACTTTTGCACCATCACAAAGATGTCGTCATAGACATTGATCTTGTCAAAAGTATAGTTGAGGATATTGCCGATAGAGTTATTGTCTACCCCGGTGAATTTGTCTCCTATCGTGACCCGCTTGGTCACCTTGGTACCATGGTTATAATAGACATCCACCAGGTCCTCCTTCATCAGGTTGGGCACGTAGGTGGTGGTGTCAAATGAGTTGAAGCCGCTATACGCCAGCGCCGTATCCTGATTCTGGAATACAAACCTGAATGGGCGTATCAACCTCAGGTTGACCAGCCATGGCTTTGGATTGATCAGGCCGATCTGCAGCTTCTGGTATTCCTGCAGCTTGTAGTCAGGTAGATTGTCCTCGCGGTTGTATTTTTTGTGTTCTACTACCTGGTGGTAGACATATAGTGCGGGCGTATCTATATGGCGCTTTACTTTCTTCCCCTTAAAGACATCCACCTCTCTGAGCTTAAAAGCGCCTTGAGCCATGTCCACATCTACTACCTGTTCTGCTCCTCTTTTGATCTTGATCGCTCTTCTGTTGACACCGAACTGTACGATCAGGGAGTCTGATTTTTCCAGCGTTTTGATGTAGTATTCTCCTTCACCATCGGCTTGCGTACCAGCTGTAGTACCCTTCAGGTGTACTGTAGCATAGCCTATTTTCATATTGGCAGAGTCTGCCTTTGAGTCGTATATCTTGCCGCTGATGATCGTGTACTGGCCCACAGCCATCTGGCACAGGCACACCACGCACAGGAGTAGGAGCGCTCTCAGGGTATGTGACTTAGGTGGCTGTGTCATTGTTTTAAGGCCTGCAAATGTAAAAACTTACAGGCGTT
>CAZNDJ010000177.1:0-5966 GCA_964571705.1 uncultured Chitinophagaceae bacterium | reverse complement strand
GGTGTGCCCACGCTGTAATGTGGCCTTTAAAGTAAAGGACACCGGAAAGTCTAAGCGGCGGACGTATTATTGCACGAAGTGCCAGGTGAAGTATTAACTAAGCCAGTATCTTCGCGACCCATGCAGCTCACGCTAAATGATATCACATTCACCTTGCTCTGCGAGAAAGCTCTCATTAGAGAGCACGATCATACACTTATCCTGTCTGATCTGCACCTGGGCAAAGCGACCCATTTCCGCAAGGCGGGTATACACCTGCCTATGGATAGCGCTATGAAAGATTATGCGCAGCTACGGCTGCTCATACATCGTATGCAGCCGCAGCAGGTCTACATCCTCGGCGACCTCTTCCACAGTGAGCACAATAGTGAGTGGGACCTTTTTGCAGCTACGATCAAGGCCTTTCCTGAAGTAAAGTTTGTACTTGTGCTGGGCAATCACGATATACTAAAGCATCATCACTACTCTGATCTGAATATGGTGCTGGTAGAGGATACCCTGATCGAGCATGGGATAGCCTACACCCACGCTCCCATGAAGAAGATACCGGAGGGCCATATCAATATAGCCGGCCACATCCATCCCGGCGTGGAGCTACGAGGTCAGGCGCGGCAATACCTTTCACTACCGTGCTTCTATTACTATGATCGTTGCTTATTGTTACCTGCCTTTGGCCATCTGACGGGACTTAAGATCATGCCCAATAAAGAGGGTGCCCGCATTTATGCGGTGACCGGCAGCAAGGTGGTCAATGTGCTTTAGCAGCCTTGCGTACCCGAGGTATCTTCTCGTACTCCATTTGTATCTTTTCTTCCTTGGTCTCGGTATGCCCGGCCCAGTGCTGCCTGTCCAGCCTGTAGAGAGAGAAATGAATATCATGTAGTACACCACCCGGTGGTGCACCTGAGACATACTCCAGCCTGGTGAACTCCAGATCAGCCTTGCGCCGGTAGGCACGCCAGCGGCCTTTTATGATCCAGTGGTAGCCCTCATAGATCACCTCCTCCTGATAGCGGTGAAAACAACGAAGCGTGATGACACCATCATATTCATCTTTAGTAATGATGTGTGGAGTACCGTTATTGACAGTCCTGACTAGCTGCCACTGTCCGCGTAGCAAGCATTTTTTGTGTTTGGTATGTGCTACGTCCTGAGCGCAGAGAGATTCAGCACAGATCAATAGTAGCAGCAGGGAGCATAGCCTCAGCATCATCACTGTATCTCCAGCCGGATAGCTGCCGAGGTTTTACCATTGGACAGGCGCAGTATATACTGGCCTGCAGAGAGACTGCCACGGCGAATGATGAGCTCATCTCCCGATGCACGGCCGAGGTCTGCTACCAGCTTGCCCTGCAGGTCATAGAGGCGGGCATCCATCGCGCCAGCTTCTTTTGTGATGCTGACCTGTGCTGTAGTACGCATCGGGTTAGGCCGGATACTCACCTGTATCTGTGCACCGGCCATGTAGAGGACGCCTGATGGCTGGGCCACGGTATCTGCATCATCTGCCAGTATGTAGAGGCGCTGGGTATCACTGCCGCACACCTGAGTGGTGATGAGCGTGACAAGATAGGTGCCTGAGTCAGCATAGCTATAGCTCACCGTATCTGTAGTGGTGACCAGCGAATGGCCATCGCCAAAGTCCCAGTGATAAGAACCAGCGGTAGTAATAGTAGAGCCTAGGGATATATCGAGAAATGTATCTACGGTAGTGTAAAGATGACCGGTAGATACGGAGTCCGTGCGAATAACCAGTGTATTGGACGAGGCGCCGCAGCCCAGACTATCTACGCCGCTGAGAGAGTAGGTGCCACCTGTATGGATCGTGAGAGTAGTACCAGTGTCACCAGTGCTCCACTGCGGATGATAGAGGTCTGTGAGTGTAGCTGTGAGTATGAGATCGGCACCCTTGCAGACCGCAGAGTCAGGCGCGGCTACAGAGGCGCTGCCTATACCACTATGATTCTGGATAGTGAATGTGAGCAACTCCGGACACTGGTTGCTGTCTTTGATCGTCACATTGTAGCTGCCGGCTGCGAGATTACCGATGGTGGGGGTCGTAGCACTAGTATTCCATAGTACTATATATGGCGGATGCGGACCTGTCACGCTCACCGCAGCGCTACCATTGGCTTGGAGGCAGTTTTCATCCACAGTGGTCAGGCTGCTATGGTATGGGGTAAAGGTCTTGCTAAAGGTAGCGGAGTCTACTATCGCGCCGCTGAGGTTATAAGTATTGTAGTGCACCACATCGTGCTGTATGCTCCACTCCATGAAGTTGTTTTGCGACAGCTCAAACTGGATGTTAGGTGCATTGCTATTGGTATGAGAGTCTGGTGTGGCGCCGCCTGCACCACCGGTGATGAAGTAGCGCACACCATGGTAGATGCCGCGCTCATAGTTGTGCGTATGCCCGTTGAGCACTACGTCTACGTGGTACTTCTCAAAGAGCGGCACAATGCTATTGCGCATATCAGTGTTGCCCTGATACAGGTAGAACGGCGTGAATGGAATATAGTAGGAAGCATCCCAGCCATTGCTCCATGGCGGCTGGTGAAAGTAGACAAAGGTCCACTCGCTGTTGTTGCACTTCAGCTCATTTTCCAGCCAGACATATTGCGCACTGCCGGCAGTGTAGGCAGAGTTGCCATCTATCGTGATAAACTTTGCATTGCCCCAGGTAAAGGAGTAGTACTTTTCAGAGTTAGCCGGATTATTATGCGGCAGGTGAAAGGCATCTGTATAGTTCGTATTGTTTGTGATCACATCGTGATTGCCTATAGCGGTAAAGTGGCAGTGGTCCTTCAGCTGTGCTGTATAGTGCTGGTAGTAGTCCACATCATAGGCATTGCCCACGAGCTGGTCCACATCGCCACATACGAGGCTAAACTCAGAACTCCTGCCAGCCATGAGTGCAGCCATTGTATTCTGCGTACTATTATTGAAGCCGCAGTCGCCATAGGCCAGGAAGGTCACATCGCGCACGCTATCCGGCTTTGCGGTATAGAAGTACTCCGTACCAGTAGACATCGTATCACTGTAGGCGTGGTAGTAGTACTGCGTATTGGCTGCGAGGCCAGGTATCGTGATAGCATGGATCTGCGTCCCGCTGGTCTCCACCACAGAGTCAGTGAGTGCCGAGGGCGAGAGGCCGTACTTCACCTTGCCGATGGCAGAGGTGGTACGACGCCAGGCTATGATGGCACTGTGCTGATCGGGCGACTGAATGTTAGGATAGCGGTTGACCGTCTGGCTATAGGAAGGTGTGCAAAGCGATATGTACACGAGGCAAGAGAGGAGAAGCTTTTTCATCTATAGTATAAGAAAGCGCCAAGTTAAACATTAAGGAAATGTTAAGCCAATATAAACTGCTAAATAACCGGAGTATCGATCAAGCGGAAAGGCAATTAGTTATATATGTTTTATTCAGCTCCGAGATTTTTTCGACTTTCTTTTCCACCACAAATAGCATTCAAGTGTTTGATATTCAATATAAAATGAAAACTTTATCATATTTTATGACAAACGGCATTTTTAGCCCCGTCAGCAAACGGCTATATTTGTAACACAAACGACCTCAGTGGCTAAGAAGAAGAAAATCATCTTCACCATAGGTTCGCCCAACCAGACGAGCCAGATGCATCAGATATCATCCTTTCTCAAGGATGACTATGACTGTTGGTTCACGCAGTTCTACCCGGATTATGAGTTTGAGACCTGGCCCTTGAAGTGGGGCCTGCTGGAGAATACCATCATGTCCGGCCACTTCAAGGCCAAGGCTGATAAGTACCTGAAGGATCACGGCCTGCAGAATGACTACATGGCACAGAGGAATGAATATGATATGGCAGTCTTTTGTACGGACCTCATAGTGCCGCGCAAACTCAAAAAGGCAAAGACCGTCTGGGTGCAGGAGGGTATGATAGACGAACTGACACCGTGGTCTAAAGTGGTGAGAGCCTCTCGCGTGATACCGCGCTACTTTGCCATGGGTACCGCGCTAAACGGCAGCTCTAATCTGTGTGATATCTACTGTGTAGGCTCAGAAGGCTACAAAGGCTTCTTTGAAAGGATGGGTACTGACCGCGATAAAATGGTGGTGACTGGCATCCCAAACTTTGACGATATACCATCTTTCGTACACAATGATTTCCCATATCATGACTATGTGCTGATAGCTACCTCTGATATCCGGGAGTGCTTTCGCAAGGATGACCGGATGGGCTTCTTGAAGCGCTGCAAGGAGATCGTAGCGGGCCGACCAGTCATATTTAAGCTGCATCCTAATGAGCTGCCTGACCGCGCCAAGGCCGAGATCCGCCAGATATTTGGTGAGGATGTGATGATCTACCACACGGAGGGCAACTCCAATCATATGGTGGCCAACTGCTCGGAGCTCATCACACAGTTCTCTACGCTGGTGTATGTAGGTATCGTACTGGGCAAGAAGGTCCACTCCTACTTTGACCTCAATGAACTCTACCGCCTCGTGCCGGAGCAGAATGGCGCTACATCTGCCAAAAGAATTGCAGATATTTGCCGCGGCTATATGGAGTATGAGGGCAGTGGCCCTGCCTATCTCCGCGAGCACGTACACGAGGAAAGCAACATACTGGTTTGACACAAAAGATAGTCACGGTGATACAGGCCCGCTCCGGGTCTACCCGCCTGCCGGGCAAGGTGATGATGGACATAATGGGCCGTCCGCTCCTGCTGCGCATGGTAGAGCGCGTACAGCGCGCCGCGCTGGCCGGCACCATAGTGATAGCTACTACTACGGAGAGCAGCGATGATGTGATAGAAAAGCTCTGCGAGCAAGAAGGACTCAACTGCTATCGCGGTAGCAGGGATGACCTTCTCGATCGCCACTATCATGCGGGACTGCTATATCATGCAGATGCAGTGGTGAAGATCCCATCCGACTGCCCGCTCATAGATCCTAAAGTCATAAACCGCGTGCTGCAGTACTATCTGGATCATGACTATGACTTTGTGAGCAACCTGCACCCTGCTACCTACCCAGATGGCAACGATGTGGAGGTAATGAGTATGAAGACCATCACCACCGCCTGGCAAAACGCAACGCTGAAAATGGAGCGCGAGCATACCACACCATATATATGGGAGCGCCCGGAGCTATTCCGCATAGCCAACCTGACATGGGAGTCGGGCCTCGACTACTCCATGAGCCACCGCTGGACCATAGACTACCCGGAGGATTTTGCCTTTATCAAGAAGGTGTATGAAGAATTGTATCCTTCAAACCCTGCTTTTGACTTGAAAGACATCCTTGAGCTGACGGATCGCAGGCCAGATATTTTTGCTTTGAATAGTAAATATGCCGGGGTGAACTGGTATCGGAATCATCTCGATGAACTGAAGACTATCACAAGCGACAAAACCAAAAACATATGAAAAACGCCCTCATGCTATTTACCCTGCTGCTGATGATCACTTCCAGCATACTAGCTGGCGGCAGCCACTATACTAAAGGTCACTTTACGCGCTCTGGCAAATATGTGAGCGGCCACTATAGCACCAATCCGGACAAAGACCACTGGAATAACTACTCCAGCACAGGCAACATAAATCCAAACACTGGTAAAGTAGGCAAAAAGTCTACGATGAGCACGCATATGACCAATACAGGCTCCCGCGGCGGTCAATACTACATCAATAGCAAAGGCCGTAAGACTTACGTTTCGCACTAAAAACGCACAGCCAAATCTATATACAAGTGGGCAGACTTGCCTATATTCGCAGCCGCTATGCAATGCATGGCTTAAACTGTATTTCCTGACAATAGCCAACTGGCTCCAGACAACAGATCATGACCGACGCTAAACATAAAGAACTAAAAGACCGCGCCTTTGCCGTGCGCGAGCATATCATACGCATGTCTACTGATGGAGGCTGCTTTACAGGAGCATCGCTCTCTTGTGCGGACCTGATCGTCTACCTCTATT
>CAZNDJ010000176.1:0-6089 GCA_964571705.1 uncultured Chitinophagaceae bacterium | reverse complement strand
GATCGCCACCCTGGCGCGCTATTTCGAGTGCGTTTTGATTCTGGTATTCCTGCTTCCATACATTGCTGATGGTACGCAGGGTGGCTAGCAGGGTAGTAGGGCTCACGAGGATCACATTCTTGTCAAAGGCATCATTGTACAGCTCACTATCATGAGAGATGGCCAGTGAGAAGGCCGACTCTATCGGCACAAAGAGTAGCACAAAATCCGGCGAACCGATATTGTACAGGTTCTGATAGTTCTTGCCGCTGAGGCCCTTCACGTGATTGCGCAGGGAGGCAACATGTTCTTTCAGTTGCAGCTCGTGTGTGGCTGCATCATCATCCAGCGCGCTGGTATAGCGCTCGTAGGCTATGAGGCTCACCTTTGAGTCTACGATGATGTTCTTGCCATCGGGCAGGCGCACGATCACATCGGGCTGCAGGCGGCTACCATCTTCCAGGGTGAAGCTCTGCTGCACATCATACTCACGGCCCTTGGTCAGTCCGGAGCGCTCGAGGACTTTCTCCAGTATGAGCTCACCCCAGTTGCCCTGCTTTTTAGTGTCGCCTTTCAGTGCGCGGGTGAGGTTAAGGGCTTCTTCGCTCATGCGCTTATTCATATCTGCCATGATGCGGAGCTGCTCGCGCAGGGCGCTGCGTTCTTTCTCAGACTCGTTGTGCGTGTCGTTCACGCGCTTTTCAAAGTTCTGTATCCGGTCGCGCAGCGGGTCCAGTATATTGCGTAGCTGCGTCTCATTCTGCTCGGTAAACTTGCGGCTCTTGTCGTCCAGTATCTTATTGGCGAGGTTCTCAAACTCTTTGGTGAAGCGGGATTGGAGGTCCTCGAGTTGCACCTTCTGCTCGGCTAGTTTGTCTACCAGATTGCCGTTTTCAGACTGCAGGGAGGCGAGTTTAATCTGGAGGCTTTCGCTCTTGCCGCGCTCCTGTGTGGTCTCGGTGCGGATGGACTCTATATCACGGCGCAGGCTGGCATGTACAGCCTCTGCGGCGCGGAGCTTTTCGTCAGACATGGCCTCAGCGGCACGCAGCTTCTGCTCGTACACTGCCTCCGCTGCGCGAAACTTTTCGTCCGACAGGAGCTGTGCGCTGCTGTCATTCTTATTGCCAAAGGCAAGGTAACCGATGAAGGCGCCGAGCGCTACGCCTATGATGAGGAATAGGATATAATAAAGCATTTTCTGATGATGTCTGTGATCAAAAGTAGGGGTAAATATGTGATAATTCTCAGGCGGCATGGCCTTTGTGGATAGTTTCCTGATGTGGCTGACTTTTCTATACTTTGCACCATGGCTCCGATCACTGACGATATATTTGAGAATACCGAGGTAGCTTTCGCTCATAAGACTGACGCAGAACTCCAGAAGGCCAAATGGCTCTTCTCCCTCATAGGCAATAACAAACTGGTAGGCGTGGGCACGAGCCTGGCCGGGCTCGCGCTGAGGCTCCACCTGCCTATCTCACCCATCTTCCGCCTCACGGTGTATGACCACTTCTGCGGCGGCGAGACCTTTGCCGAGTGCAAAAGGACGATAGCTAAACTGAAGAAGAATGGCGTCTATGCCATGCTGAATTATGGTGTGGAGCTAAAGGAAGAAGAGGAGGACTTTGATAAGACGATAGAGAAGAACATCGAGGCGATAGAGTTTGCCGGCAAGAATAAGGACGTCAAGGTGCTTTGCATCAAGATCACCGGCTTCGGGCGCTTTGGCTTGTTTGAGAAGATACAGGCGGGTGGTAAGCTGACAGGAGAGGAGGAGCAGGAACTGGAGCGGGTAGTAGCCCGCTTTGACAAGGTCTGCAGGGCTGCTGTGAAGAATGATGTAGCGGTCTATGTAGATGCCGAGGAGAGCTGGATACAAGATCCGCTCGACGCGATGACCGAGGAGATGATGGCAAAGTACAACACGAAGAAGGCTATCGTGTATAATACCTTCCAGCACTACCGCCATGACCGCCTGAAGTACCTGAGGCAGCAGCTCTCTGCTGCTCAGAAAGGTGGCTACACCCTCGGCGCCAAGCTGGTGCGCGGTGCCTATATGGAGAAGGAGCGCGAGCGCGCAGCCGAGAAAGGCTATCCCTCTCCGATACATGCAGACAAGGCCGGCGTGGACAAGGACTACGACGCAGCGGTCAACCTCTGCCTGGATCATATAGATGCCGTGTCAGTATGTGTGGCCTCGCACAGCGAGGAGTCTACGCTAAAGGCGATCCAAAGCATAGACCACAAAAAACTCAACCGCAGCCATGCGCATATCCTCTTCTCACAGCTCTATGGCATGGGAGATAATATCACCTTTAACCTCGCCGCTGCCGGCTTCAATGCCTGCAAGTACCTACCCTATGGCCCGGTGAAGGATGTGATACCCTACCTGATCCGCCGCGCCCAGGAGAATACTTCTGTGGCCGGCCAGACAGGCCGCGAGCTGGACCTGATACAGCGGGAGATAAAGCGGAGGAAGAGCTGCTAAGGCTCACCTGCAAAAGCGGAATACAAAGGCGACGCAAACGCATCACAATGTATCATGTGATGCAATCGCGCGATAGTGGAAAAAGTCCAAATTGTAATCTGAATTACAGCTTCAATAGCAAATAAAAAAGCCCGCTGTAAGCGAGCTTTTCTGTACCGCGGGCGGGTATCGAACCCGCACGACCTTTTAGGGTCAAGGGATTTTAAGTCCCTCGTGTCTACCGTTCCACCACCACGGCATAAAGAAAATGACGGCCTGAAAACCGTCACTTCTTTATAATATCAGAGACGGTATTGATTAATACCTGTAGTGATCAGACTTGAACGGACCAGCTACGGTCACGCCGATGTACTCAGCCTGGTCAGCGTCGAGCTTGGTCAGCTTGGCACCGATCTGGCCGAGGTGCAGGAATGCTACCTTCTCATCCAGGTGCTTAGGGAGTACATATACCTTGTTCTCATACTTCTCGCTATGCAGCCAGAGCTCGATCTGAGCCAGTGTCTGATTGCTGAATGAGTTGCTCATCACAAATGATGGGTGGCCCATAGCGCAGCCGAGGTTTACGAGGCGGCCTTCTGCCAGTACGATCACCTGCTTGCCATCCAGTGTGTAGATGTCTACCTGTGGCTTTACAGTGTCCTTGGTAGCGCCAGACTTGTTATTGAGCCATGCCATATCGATCTCATTATCGAAGTGGCCGATGTTGCACACGATAGCCTTGTCTTTCATCGCCTTGAAGTGGCGGTCGCGGATGATGTTGATATTGCCTGTAGCAGTCACGAAGATATTGGCGCGTGTAGCGGCCTCTTCCATGGTCACTACCTCAAAGCCATCCATAGCGGCCTGCAGTGCGCAGATAGGATCGATCTCTGTGACGAGTACACGGGCACCAGCGCCACGCAGAGACTCAGCAGAGCCCTTGCCTACGTCGCCGTAGCCAGCTACTACTGCTACCTTGCCTGCCATCATCACGTCAGTAGCGCGGCGGATAGCGTCTACGAGAGACTCCTTGCAGCCATACTTATTGTCAAACTTTGACTTGGTCACAGAGTCATTTACATTGATCGCTGGCATAGGGAGAGTACCCTTGCGCATGCGCTCATAGAGGCGGTGTACACCTGTAGTGGTCTCCTCAGAGAGGCCCTTGATACCAGCTACCAGCTCAGGGAAGCGATCCAGTACCATATTGGTCAGGTCACCACCGTCGTCCAGGATCATATTCAGCGGCTCGCCACCTGCAAAGGCGCGGAGCGTCTGCTCGATACACCAGTCAAACTCCTGCTCATTCTGCCCCTTCCAGGCGTAAACCGGGATGCCGGCAGCAGCGATAGCCGCAGCAGCGTGGTCCTGAGTAGAGAATATATTGCAAGAAGACCAGGTCACCTCTGCACCGAGCGCCTTCAGCGTCTCGATCAGGACCGCAGTCTGGATGGTCATGTGGAGGCAGCCAGCTATGCGGGCGCCCTTCAGCGGCTGCTTAGGTCCGTATTCTGCGCGGATAGCCATCAGGCCCGGCATCTCAGCTTCGGCCAGTTGTATTTCCTTGCGGCCCCACTCGGCCAGCTTGATGTCTTTTACCTTGTACTTCAGTGTTTCTGTAGTTGCTGACATATATCATTTTTGATTGAGCCGCAAATATAGCGAAAAGTAGCGAGAACGCTGAGGTGTGTGGGTAAGCTGTGGAATAGCGTTGACAGGGGATACATATAGCTATACTAAGGACTCTAAAACCGCTCAGTAAAAAAGGTACGCAGCAGAAGCTCAAGTCCTGCCGGGTCGAGCGGTTTCTGATAGTACCCATGGGCTACGCCGAGGGCTTTGACACGCTTTTCATCATCGGGATTGAGAGAGCTGGTGAGTACCAGTATGATGATTTGGCTTTTCTGATTAAAGTGGCAATCCCGGTAGGCCTCCAGAAACTCCCAGCCGTCCATGACTGGCATATTGAGGTCTAGCAGTATCAGGTCTATCTGAGGTTTGGCATCGGCTGATAGCAGGTAGTCCAATGCTTCACGGCCATTATATTTGCTGATGACCTGCTGGGTACAGGCGGCCTTTTCCAGCAGGATGCTGTGCAGCCAGTTGGTAGCCTTATCATCATCTATCAGTAGTATGGAGTTGAGTCTTTGTTTTATCACAGCAGGGGTGTCAGGAGTTTATAGTAAAGCAAACTTTGCTGCCATGAGGTTCATTGTTTTCTATCCAGATACTGCCGTGGTGCAGTTCTGCTATCTTCTTGGCATAGGCCAGCCCCACACCTATGCCAGGGTATGCTTCGGTACTGTTGAGTCTTTTGAACATAAGGAATGCTTTCTCCCTATCCGTTTTGTCCACGCCTACACCATTGTCTGCAAAGCAAAAGGTCCAGGTAGTGCCCTGTACTGAGGCTGAGATGTGTATGCGTGGCGCCACACCCGGCCGGGTGAATTTGACCGCATTGCTGAGCAGGTGGTGCATGAGCAGGGTAAACTCAGCAGGATAGGCATACAATACAGGTAGCGGGTCATAGGTGATGCGGGCCGCTGCGGACACTATAGACTGGTGCATGTCAGTCATGACGGACCTTAGTACGGTGGCGCTATCTATGCGCTCCAGGGATCTATACTGGCCTATGCGGGCATAGTGGAGTAGTGCAGTGATCAGGCCCTTCATGTGCCGTACAGAGGTCTGTATCTGCTCGAGATAGGCACGTCCGGTATTGTCCAGCTGAGGGGCATGGTCATGCTGCAGCAGGGATGCGAAACTGCCTATCGTATGGAGCGGCTCGCTGAGATCGTGAGAGGCTACATAGGCGAACTGCTCCATTTCTTTATTGCGCGCCTCCAGCTCCCGGATGCGCCGGTCCATCTGCTCCCTGCGCAGGCGGTCGGTGCGATCGTACGTCACTTTGCAGTAGCCCATCAGGCTACCGGCCTCATCGCGCAGTGTGGTGATGGTGACGTGACCCCAAAAACGGCTACCGTCCTGCCTCACACGCCAGCCCTCGTGCTGTACATGGCCCAGAGCGTTGGCCTCAGCGAGGTAAGTTTCGGGGAGGTGTCTTTCCTGGTCCTCGTCGGAATAAAAGGTGCGGAAATGCCGACCGATAATGTCATCAGCGGCCCAGCCTTTGATATAATGGGCACCCTTATTCCAGCTCTGAATCAGGCCAGTAGAGTCGAGGAGGATGATAGCATAGTCTTCTATGCTGTCGATCATTTGTTTGTAATGATAGTCAGTGGTCATACCGGGTCATAAGGTCACGTATGCGGGAGGGCAAAAACGCAACGTTATAAAAATCAGGATGTTAAGTTCGGCAAATTATGACAAAAATCATAAAACCTCCTGATATATAACCTATTGTGACCACATGCCGGTCATTGTAATATAAAACAACCCGGTATTGATTTGAATAGAAAGGCTAGTTGGCTGTGAACTTGTACCCTACACCGCGGATACTGTGAAAGAACTCCGGATTGCGGGCATCTTTCTCAAAATACTTGCGGAAAGCGAGAATGAAATTGTCTATCGTGCGGGTAGACGGATATACATCATAGCCCCATACATACTGGAGGATGTGCTGGCGGGAGACGACCGAGTTCTGGCGGTCTATGAGCAGCTTGAGCAGGGATATTTCCTT
>CAZNDJ010000175.1:3961-6091 GCA_964571705.1 uncultured Chitinophagaceae bacterium | reverse complement strand
CAAGTATATCGTGAACTGTATCGTAGGCGCAGTACTCTGGGTGGCAGGTATCACACTGCTGGGCTATGCCATAGGCAATATCCCTGTGATACATGACCATATCAAGGTGGTAGAACTGATCATCATTATCGTATCAGTACTGCCTATCCTGATCGGATTTATAAGAAGTCGTATAGCGAAATGAAGAACTACGGGCTCATAGGATTTCCTCTCACTCACTCTTTTTCTGCCAGGTATTTTGCAGAAAAGTTTGGGAAGGAAGGCATAAAGGATGCATCTTACAAGAACTTTCCGCTGGAGAGTATAGAGGAGCTGCCAGACCTGATACAATCGGAGAAGCTGGATGGTTTCAATATTACCATCCCCTATAAAGAGGCTGTGATAGAATACCTGGACTCCATAGATGCGGATGCCGAGGCTATAGACGCAGTGAACTGTGTCAAGATCACTAATGGAAAGCTGAAAGGCTACAATACGGATGTGTACGGCTTTCGTGAGTCGCTCAGAAACTTCATAGGCGAGCGCTCGCCAAAGGCGCTGATACTCGGTACCGGAGGCTCCTCCAAGGCTGTCTCCCATGCACTGTCTGAGCTGGATATCCCATATACATTTGTATCACGCCGCAAGAAGGCTGAGTGGTACACCTACGCAGACCTCAAGCCGGTAGTACTGGAGACCTACCAGCTGATTATCAACACTACACCACTCGGTATGTTTCCCAATATGGATGGCTATGTACCACTGCCATACGACGCACTGACAGGTGAGCACTACCTCTACGATCTCATATATAATCCTGCTGAAACTCAGTTTCTAAAGATGGGCAGAGAACATGGTGCACATACTAAGAATGGTATGGAGATGCTGCACCTGCAGGCTGAGCGCAACTGGGAGATCTGGGGCGGCTGATCCCTGGTGTTCATTGCCTGTTTCGATGTTCTTGTTCCAATCCTTATCTTAGTAACTCTAAAACCTCGTTATGAATAGAGCTCTATTCCTGGCACTGCTATTCCTATGTGTGGCACCAGCATTTGCGCAGCGCAATGTGGGCATCGGCCTCAGCAATCCTCATCCATCAGCTATCGTAGATATATACTCTCCCGACAAGGGACTTCTGATACCGCGTATGCATAGCGCCCAGCGGCAGGCTATCACGCCGCCATTGGCCAATGGCCTGCTGGTCTTTGATATCGACTCCGGCTGTGTGGTGGCATATGACTCTGTATCAGTATCATGGCGCAATCTGTGCGCTGGAGGTACAGGTGGCACAGGCGCTACAGGCGCTCAGGGGGCTACCGGCCCTACCGGGCCATCAGGTAGTGATGGCGCTACCGGACCACAAGGCGTAGCAGGACTACAGGGCACTACAGGAGCCAATGGCCCGGCAGGTGCACAGGGAGCCACAGGCCCGGCGGGACCATCAGGCAATGATGGTGCGACAGGAGCACAGGGCATAGCGGGTCCTCAAGGACCGACAGGTGTGGGAGGCGGCGCTACCGGAGTGACCGGACCTACAGGACCTACTGGGCCTACCGGTGCCGGAGGCGGAGCTACCGGCGCCACGGGACCTAGCGGGGCTGATGGCCTCACAGGCGCTACCGGCGCTGCAGGACCAGCAGGTGCTGCAGGTACACCAGGCACCCCGGGTACGACGGGACCTACAGGCCCTACCGGAGCTACAGGACTGGCAGGAGCCACCGGTGCAGGTGGTGGAGCTACTGGCCCTACTGGGCCGACCGGACCGACCGGAGCCACCGGCGCAGGCGGTGGTGCTACCGGAGCTACCGGACCGCAAGGCATAGCTGGTGCACAAGGACCTACAGGCGCAGCAGGACCGGCAGGACCACAAGGCATACAAGGCGTACAAGGGCCATCGGGCAATGATGGCGCTACAGGACCAGCAGGACCAGCGGGTACTCCGGGAGCTACCGGACCGCAAGGCATAGCTGGTGCACAAGGACCTACAGGGGCAGCGGGCACAGCAGGAGCTACAGGACCACAGGGCCTACAAGGCGTACAAGGGCCATCGGGCAATGATGGCGCTACCGGGCCTATAGGACCAGCGGGTACTCCGGGAGCTACCGGACCGCAAGGCATAGCCGGTGCACAAGGACCTACAGGTGCAGCGGG
>CAZNDJ010000175.1:0-3861 GCA_964571705.1 uncultured Chitinophagaceae bacterium | reverse complement strand
ATAGCCGGTGCACAAGGACCTACAGGTGCAGCGGGCGCAGCAGGAGCTGCAGGACCACAGGGCCTACAAGGCATACAAGGACCATCAGGCAATGACGGAGCTACTGGCCCACAGGGTATAGCTGGCCCTACAGGTGCACAGGGTATAGATGGCCCCATTGGGCCACAAGGTACAGCAGGTATACAGGGGCCGACTGGCAATGACGGTCCCACAGGGCCGCAAGGACTCACCGGTCCTACGGGACCTCTGGGCGCCGCAGGCGGTGACCTCAGTGGCACCTATCCTGACCCGACAGTAGCAGGCCTGCAATCTGTACCAGTTTCGGCTACTACACCAGTGGCCGGACAAGTATTGACGTACGATGGCTCGCAGTGGGTGCCACAAACAAACACTAATAACAACTGGCAGATCACCGGTAACAGCAATACAACCACACCGGCAGTACCAGCTACTTATGGTACTTCTACCATCGGTGCCCTGGAAAACTGGATAGGTACCAGAAATACGAATGATTTTACGATCGGGACCAATCAGATCGAGCGCATGCGGGTAGCCGGGTCTACAGGATACGTAGGCATAGGCATCTCTACTCCTAGCTCACCGCTCACGGTGCGCACAGCCAATGCTGTGACCAATGCCCGTAGCGCGTCCCTGGCTAATGCCATCAATGATCAGAATTACAACCTGGCAGTGAGCAGAGGTGTCACTACCAATAACTTTGGTGATGTCATGACTCAGATAGGTCAGGCATATGCTGGCAGTATGGTCACAGAGGGTATCCAGTTTCTACGGGGCAATGCTGCCTCAGATGGGGCCATGGCCTTTGTCACAAACAATGCAGCTGAGCGTATGCGCATTACCAGTGCCGGTCGCGTAGGTATAGGTACCACCACACCCGGCTATATACTGGATGTAAATGGCCGGGCCCGCCTGCGCAGTGGTGGTGGCACAGCCGGACTCTGGTACATGAATACGGCAAATACTACCGACAATGGATTCATAGGCATGGTAGATGATACACATCTCGGACTGTGGGGCAGCGCCTATGGCTGGGGCATGGTGATGGACCTGACCAATGGCCGCGTAGGTATAGGCAATACTGCGCCTGCCTATAAGCTGGTAGTGAATAATGGTAGTACCAATGGCGCTATACAGATCGTAGATGGTACGCAGGCTGCGGGCTATGTACTGACCTCAGATGCCAGTGGCGTGGGTACCTGGCAGAAGACGCAGGTGGTGGCCTCCTATAGTACATTGGGGGCAGGTGTGTCTGTGCCATACAATACTGTAGGCTATCTCTATACCGGTACCTCTATCACTTTGCCGCCGGGCAAATACTCTGTATCTGTGAGTATGCTGATGAGTGGAGGCACAGCACCGAGCAACTCTTCCTTCTGGGTGAGGACCACCTTTGGTGATGCATCTAACTCTACGGTACCATCTCCGGATATCATCGGGTCAAACCTGGCCAGCGGTGGCCTGATAGGACCGGCTACCTATGCCATGCTAAACGGAAGTATCATCATCAATAATACCAGCGGCAGCAACAAAACCTACTACTACCTGGCAGGCAATACAGTCGCCACAGGCACCACGCAAACCCTGGGCGGCTTTGGCGGATCGGGCTGGGGAGAGGATAATATCGTAGCCATCAAAATACAATAGGCCACTACACACAATATCAGATACGCTACCGCGTTTGTGGTGGCAAACAAATCTATTTATGAAAATAAAGACACTGACCACTGCCCTGCTCTGCATCATCGTACTCGCTGCCTGCAAAAAGGACAATACTACCACCAAACGTAGTACTTCGTATAACTTTACCCAGCAAAACAATAGCGGGATCACCGGCCAGATACTATTCATAGAGGCTGACTCAGGCCAGACGACTGTAGACTTTGAGCTGAGCAACACACCAGCGGCTAAGTATATGGCCCATATCCATCAGGGACCGCCTAGCAGCTACCATGGAGCGATCTATTATTTCTACGATATACCGGCCTGGAGCAATAAGATCAGCTACAAGCAAAACATACCCCTGCCCTATGACAGTGCGCTGCTGCTGGACTGTACCCTGGCCCTGCATGACTCTACGGGCAATCTGGATCTCGGCATAGCCGGAGTCGGTATCAACCATTAAACATAGAGAAACTATCCGCGCTGCTTCATAGCCTCATAGAGGATCACGGCGGCACTCACACTCACATTGAGGGACTCGGTGGTACCCTTCATAGGTATTTTGATATTCTCATCGCAGAGGCGGAGGATAGGGTCTGAGATACCCTCGCCCTCGGCACCCATCACTATGGCGCATGGTACTTTGAAATCAGCCGCAGCGATGTCTACCGCGCCATTCAGCGCAGCGCCAAATACTTTGATGCCATGAGCCTTGAGGTACTTGATCGTGGTCACGAGGCTTTTCTCGCGGCAGATATTGATCTTGGTCAGCGCACCGGCAGAGGCTTTGATGGCCTCAGGATTGATCTGGGCGCTGCCGGTCTCTGGCACTACGAGGCCATGTACGCCAAAGCACTCTGCTGAGCGGCCTATCGCTCCGATATTATGCACGTCTGTGACGCCATCCAGTATGAGCAGCAGCGGGTCCTCCTGACGCTCGTGGGCATAGTGTATCACATCGTCAGGGCTGTAGTACTCTACCATAGAGAGGAAGCCTATCACCCCCTGGTGGTTGGCCTCCTTGCCATGCTGAGGGCGGCCTGCTACCCGCTCTATCTTCTCTACGGGTACGAACTGTATGCCGATGCCATTCTGCGCAGCAGCTGACTTGATCTTTGTGATCTCCTCTCCTGCCAGTCCTTTCTGTATCAGGATACGGTCTATCCGCTTGCCGCCTGTGATGGCATCCAGCAGTGGCTTGCGGCCGTAGATGATATTTTCGCGTTGTCTCACTAGCTACTTTATTACAGTGGGTGAAAATACAAAAGCCGCCCATATCTGAACGGCCTTTGCATGATGAATGATATTATGGCTGAGGAGGCCCGCCCTGCTGATTTTTCATAGCAGGTACGAAACTGAATTGTGTTTCTTTGAACTCCTGCTCCATCTTGGCAGCTACCTCAGGCTTCTCATATTTCTTGGCAGCCTGGGTCAGCTCCTGCATGATGTAGAGGTACTCCTGCACAGACCTGTTTTGGATAAACTGGCCCTGCTGCAGCTGATCGTAGTATGCCTTGTCTCCGCTATCACGTGCACGCTCCTCGAGCTTGGTGAATACGTAGTGGTAGTACTTCAGCTCATCCTTGGCAGTAGCCCAGATATCATCAGACAGCTTCTTAGCCTTGTCAGGCTGGCCTGCCGCATAGTAGATATCAGGGTAAAGTGCGATGAAGATATTGTATGGTACACGATCCTTTGGCATCTCTTCTATGGCTTTGTCTACGCACTTGGCAGCCTTGTCCTTGTCCCCCTGATCGAGGAGTGTCTGGGCCAGGCGGGCATAGTTGCCACGGAGGTTCATGGTCATGCGGAGGATATTCTCATCCAGGTAGATGTTCTTATTCTCCTTGATACCGCCAAAGCGGAACTTGTTCATCATATTGTCATACGTCACATCTGCGCGTACAGGCGCCTGCTGGGCACGGCCCGGGCTCTCTATCGGCACTATACGGTAGGCCATACCCTCCAGCTGGAAGTACTTGTCAAGGCCTACATAGGCATCAGGCGCTACAGATACCGCAAAGTAGATAGGGCGGTCCATAATGTTATTCGCCACCATATCTAGGGTCAGGAGGTCGTTTTTCAGCAGGGTGCCACCTATGCTCCACTGCATACGGTTCACTATCTTGCCATAGTCACGTGGGTCTACCCAGTTCATGGTCTTCACCTTGTCCGTGTCTA
>CAZNDJ010000174.1:0-6098 GCA_964571705.1 uncultured Chitinophagaceae bacterium | reverse complement strand
CCATAGCAGATGGCGTGATGGCTATCAAAAATGGCGCCTTTGACTATCTGGTAAAGGGTGACGACAATACCAAGATCATCCCGCTGATCAGCAAGGCGATAGAGAAATCACAGCTGCAGGCCCGTATCCACCAGCTGGAGAATAAGATATCCGACAAATTTGGTTTTGAGAGTATCATAGGTGTCTCCCCGGCGCTGGAGATTGCCAAGGGGCTGGCCATGAAGGTGGCCCAGACAGATGCTACCGTGCTGCTGCTCGGCGAGACCGGTGCAGGCAAGGAGGTCTTTGCACAGGCCATACACTACGCCAGCAAGCGCAAGAACAAGCCATTCGTAGCGGTCAACTGCAGCACCTTTGGCAAAGAGCTGCTGGAGAGTGAGTTGTTTGGCCATAAGGCGGGTTCCTTTACCGGTGCCACGCGGGATAAGCAAGGACTGATGGAGGAGGCCAGCGGTGGCACCATATTTCTGGATGAGGTAGGGGAGATGAGCATAGACCTACAGGCCAAGATGCTGCGCGTGCTGGAGACCCAGCAGTTTTACAAGGTGGGCGATACCAAGCCTACCACGGTAGATGTACGCGTAGTGACGGCTACTAATCGAGACCTGCTCAAAGAGAGTGAGGCAGGGACCTTTCGTGCAGACCTTTTTTACCGCCTGTCAGTATTTCAGATCAAGCTGCCGTCTCTGAGTGAGCGCATACAGGATATAGACCTGCTGACAGACCACTTCATCCGCATGTTTGCTGATAAAATGGCCATATCAAAGCCCAAGGTGACGAAAGCATTTCTCGATACACTGAAGAAGCACAGCTGGAAAGGCAATATCCGTGAGCTGCGCAATGTGATAGAGCGCGCTATGATCCTCTGCGATGGAGAGCTGCGCCCGGAGTTTCTCCCGATGGAGTTTACCTATCAGGAGTCTGGTACCAACTCTCTAGTGCTCGAGGAGGTGGAGAAACAACACATCAAGCGGGTACTCAATATTACAAAAGGCAATAAGGCCGAGGCGGCCCGTCTGCTGGATATAGGACTCAATACGCTATACCGTAAGATAGAATCTTTCAGTCTCTGAACACATATTTTCTAAGTGAAGGTGCGGTGGAATAAGGTGATAACTGATATACTTTTGTAGGTAGGTGCTCAGGCTGCTTTGTAAATTTGATAGCAGGATTTTTTACTTTATTCGATATTTTTGCAGAATACATAGAATATGAAAACGATACTTACGCTTGCTTTTGCCTTGCTTTTTTCGGCTTCTTATGCGCAGACAGCCCTATGGGCCACTACTGCCGGAGGTGATAACCTGTCTCTGCAGCCTCCTGCCGGCACCGCTATGGATCCCTTGGGCAACATCATAGTAGTAGGCGGATCCAATGCGCCCGTGAGGGTAGGTGGAGTACCTATGCCGGACTCTACTCTCGGCGGATACGTCATAAAGTACTCTCCCAATGGACACGTGATATGGGCCAGATCTCTCGGTGATGCGATGAGTGCCTGCAAGGTGGATGCGCAGGGATACATCTACGCGGGGGGGACAAGAAATCAGCAACCTTATGCCTGCAAACTAAGGCCTAATGGAGATACCGTATGGACTATAGTGGGGGCAAATGCATACTATAGCCCGTCTGTAGTCAGCGTAGATTACGATGATAATGGCAACATGTATGTATTTGGCTCTTTTGGTCAGCAATTGGATCTGGGAGGCAAGACCATCTTTATAGGTATTGGCAATTCAACCTCTTCCTTTTTCATAACGAAAATAAATACGCTCGGTCAGGTGGTGTGGCTCAAAGGGAGCGATGGACAGAGCTATGTGAAGCCAGGAGCCCTCTATCTGGATAAGCTCAATGGGGATATGTACCTGGCAGGGTATTTTGTAAATTACCTGTATCTGACGTATCCCACCCTTATTCATTCGCCTGCATCCTCAGGTACTAATCGCACTATGTTTCTGGCTAAAATGGACTCTGCGCGAAATTATGTTTGGATCAATATTGACTCAGGGGGCAGTGATAATTTTGTGCATAGTCTGGCACGTGATAGCAGGGGTAACCTGTACGCTACCGGTCAGGCAGGCGGTACGTTTCAATATGCTAATACTATAGTGGGGGCAGGATCAGCCCACAATTTCATTATCAAAACTGCTCCTGATGGCCAGCCCCTCTGGGCTACAGGCATAGGGCTGGATGGTTGCTGGTTTAACGGACAATATAATGGCGTAGCTATAGATAAGTATGACCGCGTGTACACATTCTCCGGCAATGATTGTGCGATACAGTTTCCAGATGGTACTACCATGTCGGGCAAAGGATACCTGGCACGATGGGATACGGCTGGCCACTTTGTACGGGCCACATCTCTGGGCCCATTTCTTGCACCCAGACATTTCACCGTCAACAATGGAGGAGGTGTGGTGATAGCTGCCGGATATCCGGGTATAGGGTGTGTGATAGGAGCGGATACGCTTCCTCAGCTCGCTAGTAATACTGATGAGCAACTGGTGGTAGCCTACTACAACACTCCTACTACGATCATCAGTGGCCATACCTACTACGATAGCAATAATAATGGTGTCCCGGACGTAGGAGAGGCCGCTCTGCCAGGTATCATGACGCACGGTGCTGCAGGCGATTTCTTCTCCCGATCTGACAGTGCCGGCCACTATCGGATGTGGATAGACTCTGGTAGCTATCAGCTATCAGCAGCACCACCTCGCTATTGGACACAGACTCAGCCTGCGGCTTTGGCTCCCTACGCGATATCAGCTCCTGACTCTCCCACTGTATTGGCTAGCAGGGACTTTGGATTTCGCCCAGTGCCAGGCATAGCCGACGCCAGGATATCCGTGACCAACGTCACCCCTAGTCGTACAGGGCAGAATATGACCTACGTAGTGCGCTATGCTAATGATGGTACGGACACGCTCTCTGGTACGGTGATGATCAGTATAGATGCTGCTCAGGTGTACGTGGGGGCGGCTCCTGCTGCGTCCTCTCAGAGTGGCGGCTTCAGGCTCTGGCCCTATAGCTCACTAGTACCAGGAGAGCAGAGATCTATCACTATCTATACGCAGATACCATGGACCACACCTTTCAATACAATGCTGGAGGTCTTTGCTACAATCACACACGCCGGCTCAGATACCACTCCGGTGAATAATACTGATGTGCTCAGTATGGTGGCCCTGTCTGCATTTGACCCCAATGTCAAGTCTGTATCGCAGGCACGGATCAGTCAGCAGGAAGTAAACAGTGGCAATACGCCACTCAGGTACAAGATAGAGTTTCAAAATACGGGTAATGATACCGCCATCAATGTGACACTGACAGACACTATCAGTCATGATCTGGATTTGAGTACATTCAGAGTGATATCCAGTAGCAATCCAGTAGATGTCAAGATCAAAAATGGGAGGTTGGCCGAGTTTACTTTTTACAATATCATGCTGCCGGATAGCGGGACCAATGAGCCTCGCAGCCATGGATATGTCATGTACGATATACTACCTGTGAGCGGCACTCCTGCCGGCGAAACGATACACAACTTTGCTAGTATCTACTTTGACTTTAACGCGCCCGTGGCTACTAACGATGCGCCATGCGAAGTGTATCTGGAGACTGGGCTGGCAGATATAGCCACCAGCACCGGTATCTCTATATGGCCCAATCCGAATAATGGAAGCTATCGGATAGAAATACCAGGCGATACAAAGGATGTGACACTTACAGCCGCCGATATGCTGGGCAGGGTAGTGTACAGCAAGGTATATCACCTCTGCGCAGGCCAGCACAATATTCCAGTGCAAATGTGCCAGGTAGTGCCGGGAGCATACCTGATCACGGTATCAGATGGTAATACTATTAACCAGACCAGAAAGATCATAGTAGAGTGATGCTATACCTCTTGATACCGATACTGGATCAATAAGACATTGGCAGAAGCAATCACTTTTATACTTCAACATACCTCAAAAGCTATATCTGACATGAGAAATGCCGTACTATCTTTTTTAGCCATGATACTGGTGATAGCCATGGGGCAGGCGCAGCACTGCTCTCTGGCAGCCAATAGCGCGACACCTCACAGCCTCGGAGCTCCAGGCCTGCAGCCAGCCCCTCAGGCACTACCTTGTACAGAGGTGGGGCTGGCAGTAAGTGATACCATTTACTTTCAAAACTATAGCACGCTGGGTGGCATAGGGATATCATGGGTGAAATTTGACTCCATAAATAACCTGCCACCAGGACTCTGCTGGACTACAAATGCCGCTAATAATCAATTTAACGGTGGGCAAGCCGGAGTCATAGTGATATCTGGCACACCTACAGGCCCGGTGGGGCAGTATAAACTGAAAATGAAAGTGTCTATGAACATTGGATTTGTACTGACCGACAGGGATCCTGAGATGCTTTGGGGCTGGAAATACTGGATACGCTCCAGATGCTTCAATGATACCTGCAGGCAGCTGGATACCACGAGCCCATATCCAGCATACATTGCCTATACACCCTGCAGTAATGCTCCTACTGCTACGATAACACCAGCGGGTACTGTCACGCTCTGCCAGGGAGACAGTGTGACGCTCACTGCAGCAGCTGGCACAGGATATACCTATCACTGGTCTACCGGCGCGACAGGCCGGTCTATCAAGCTAGCGGCAGGCGGGGCCTATACTGTCACGGTGCACCATGGTGCAGACAGCGCAGTAGCCACTCCCACGGCAGTCGTGGCCGTACCCCTGCCCGCAGCTGCTATAGCTCCTGTAGGGCCTGATACTATCTGCCTGGGAGATACTACCGTACTCGCAGCCACACCGGCGGGCCTCAGCTATGCATGGAGTACCCCAGGAGGGATAGGGGATAGCTATGCAGCCTCATCCACGGGTACATACACCGTGACCGTCACAGATCATAACGCATGTAGTGCGGCGTCTAATACGGTATCTGTAGTGGTACGGCCTGTACTCATACCTGTCATATCGCGTGCCGGATCCGACCTGACTGTCACTCAGGGTAGTAGCTATCAGTGGTATAGAGACGCAGTACTCCTGAGCGGGGAGAGTAGCCAGTCACTTCACATCGCTGCCAATGGATTCTATACGGTGTATGTCACTAGCACAGATGGATGTGGGACATACTCCTCTCCGGTCTCGGTGCTCAACGTAGGTATAGCTGAGACTGCAGGTGATGCCAGGATCAGGCTCTATCCTGACCCTACTACGGACAATATCACACTAGAGGCACCAGACGCTGTGGGAGGTAGCTTTGATATCTTTGACGCTACGGGCCGATCCATACAGCAGCGCACAGTATCTGCCGAGCATACGGCTGTAGACCTCAGCCATCACCCTGCGGGATTCTATACCATGGTTTTGCGCTACGGCTCTGACACGAAGACATTTCGTTTTGCCTTGATCAGATGATCAAAGGGGCGTTTGAGCCTGCCGGCTTTCTCAAAAAGGTCTGAACAAAAGTGGCGGATTCTCTGTTTTATGATTTTTATCAGTATTTTCAATTCAAGATCTTCGATCTGAACTAACACTTGCCTACACGTCTGAATATATCTGAGCCGGAACTGGTGGCGCGCCTCCAGCGCAATGACCGTGCGGCGTACGAGCATCTTTATGATAACTATAGCACAGCACTCTACGGCGTCATACATCGCATCATCACAGACGAAGAGGTAGCCTCAGATGTGCTACAGGAGGCATTTGTCAAGATATGGAACGGTATCAAGGCCTACGACCCGGCCAAGGGCAAACTATTCACCTGGATGCTCAATATCAGCCGCAACGTGGCTATAGACAAGACCCGCTCCAAAGAATATAGCAACAGCCAGAAAAACCAGAGCACGGAAAAATCCGTAAATCAACTAGACCAGATACATACGGAGGCTATCCAGCCTGATCAGATAGGACTCCGGGAGGTAGTGGGCCAGTTGGATCCCAATGAGCGCCTCCTCATAGATCTGATGTACTTCAAGGGATACACACAAGCAGAAATAGCGGAAGAATACAACATGCCACTCGGTACGGTCAAAACCCGTCTCCGAAGTGCTACCATGAATTTGCGGAAAATATTTAAATAGCTAAGGAAAA
>CAZNDJ010000173.1:0-6186 GCA_964571705.1 uncultured Chitinophagaceae bacterium | reverse complement strand
CATGGGCGATAGTCCGTACGGACCTTTTAGCTACAAGGGTGTGGTGCTGGGCAAGGTGAACAGTGTGACCAATCATGCCTCTATCACGCAGTATAGAGGGCAATGGTATCTTTTCTACCATACCTCAGATAAGTACATCAAGGCGCATAAAGGTGGCAGGCTGAGCCTGAAGAAATACTACAGCCGCTCCACCTGCGTGGACTCTCTGCACTACAACCCGGATGGGACCATACAGGAGGTGATACCGACGCATGACGGCGTAAAACCGAAACGGTAAAAACAGCGAGCTATTACTTATGGATGAAGTAGGCGTCTGAGTCGAGTTGCTGCTCTGTGAAACGGCTATTGAGCGGATAGCCTGTGATCAGATAGTCGTGAGCGGAGTGGCGGTCATCCTCAGGTGTGGCTATGCGGGGGCGGTCCAGCCGGGTATCTATAGGAGGAGAGAAGTGGTCATAAATGCAGAGGTTCAGCAGGGTCATGTCTTTATGCTTGTCACTCTGCGCGCGGATAGTATAGTCTATGATACGTGACATGAAGAACAGCATGACCTCCCGGGTACCGCCTACCACACCGGCATTATACATGGGCTGATAGTGGTAGAGGCGAGGCGCACGAAAATCTGTCTCGGCCTCGTAGTCTGCCAGCTCTGCCAGGATCCAGCCGGAGTCTTTTATCCTATTAGCGTTATCACGGCCTACAAACAGGCGGGGAGCAGCATCTATCAAATGAAAAGGGGAACGGGTGATATAGACATCATTGATATCAGTAAAGAATGCCCGGGCTATACGCGTCTGTGACAGAAACATATAATACGCCATCCATCGCTCTTCAAAGATAGAGTAGTGGCCGCCGGTGAATTTCCTAAAACGTATGCGGTCAGTCTGGTAGCGGGCTATGAAGTCAGCATCGAGGCCATCATGTATGATGACACCGGTCAGGCCTAGCCGCTCCATGCTGCGGTACCAGGGTGCTATGTACTCTATATCAGCCTGACGGCGGACTATATTATTGATAGGGTCACGATAGTGTACGAAGTAGCAGGTGAAGATGACCTCCTCCAGGTCTATGTCAGACGGATGGATCTCTACGGAACGAGTGGCCGAAGCATTGATAGACTCAAAACCTGTTTTGGGATGGTCATTTTTCATAGCCTGCCGCAATAAGGCAGGGCCACGAAGTCGCTGGTAGGCATTGTGCGCTACGATAGATGCCTGCAGGGCTGTCCTCCGGATCTTGCCTGATACTCTATCTAGTAAACTCATCTACTCTCAGCGCTTTGCTACAAATAAAGGTAATCTGTCAGACTTTCGCCGCTTTGGAGAGGATTTCGCCAGCCAGCTTCTCTGCCTGGCCGCGCAGCTCGGGTACGGCTGTGGTCTCCCAGAGCAGGCCGCGGAGGTTGCCCCCTATGGTGTAGAGTGATGGTATCTCCTGGCCATCGGCGCCTACGAGGGTCCAGTGGTCTGTGACCTGCATGCCTATGCGGAGCGGGTCAGCCTGGAGCATCCCCTTGGAGACCAGCTTTTGGAGCAGTGGGTTCAGGGATTGGGAGACATAGGTATTAGGGCCTATACAGTTTATGATGCGGCTCACATCCAGTTTGACCGGGCTGTCACTATTGGTCTCCAGTATCTCGGCTGAGAGGCCATGTGCGGTCTGCGTCATATTGAGCAGGCGGCCGCGGTGTATGACCATGCGGCCTGCTATCTGGCGCTGCATGAGGTAGTCATACATGTGGCCCGGCATGCGGTGGCGGATCTTATTCCAGTGCGGCATGAGGTATTTCATGAAGCGCTGTTTGTCCTCCAGGCTGAGGCCCTGCCATATCTTCTGCGTGAGCGGACGGAGGGAGTCAATGACCGGCTCAGGTGAAAGTCCTGATTTTTTAAATGTCTTTATATGTTTGTTAATCAATGAATAAAGTTCATTCAGTTTGTATGGTGCTTTAACTTCTTCTGCCAGCCGGCCGTAGGCTATATAGCCGTAGCGATGGGGCAGGATGGCCAGCCCATCAGGCGACAAAGTGTGTATCACCCCACGGAAATCTGTGTCCATGATGCCTATCACGATGTCTACCATCGTGAGGCCATTACCTATGATCAGGATGTCGCGGTCGCGGTCCAGGTTCTCGGCGGCCTTGTTATTCCATGGGTCGCCGATGTAGTTTGGATCATCATATAGAGCCGGGTCAGAGACCGGGAGGTTGCGCGGAGGTTCATTGCCGGTGGCCAGTACTACATAGTCCGCAGCTATGGTGCGGGTACCCTCCAGCTGAACCAGGTTGCGGCTGCCATCCCGGACTACGTCTACGGCTTTGTCTATGATGATATGTACGGCGGTGTCATCCCGCTTGCCGGCCAGCGCCTCAGCCCAGACCTCAGACAGGTAGCGACCAAAATCCCTGCGCGGCAGGAAAACCTTTCCTAAGACCTCCTTGTCCATATCCTTGTAGGCATCCTGACGGTGGGCCCAGTCGAGAAAGTGATTGGGCTGGTCAGGATACGCGGTCATCTTGGCTGCGGGGACATTGAGTATGTGCTTAGGGTGCGTGGTACTGTAGGCCGGGCCTTTGCCAAACTCATATTTGTCATTGATGAGGTAAAGGGTCAGCGGGGAGGTGGCTTTGCGCATCAGCTGTACGGCGGTCATCATACCGCTAAAGCCAGCGCCGATGATGGCTATCTGCAAAGAGGGATTGGTTTGAGGCATATGGATTGTTAAATGCTTCCCTCGCGGGAAGAGTAAAAAGGAAAACCGCGACGAATATAGGACTGAAACGCGAGTACAAGTAGGGACTTTTGTCAGCATGTATGCGTTCTGACAGTTAGTATTCGTTTTGTTGATAAAATGATTGGATAATAGTGACCGTATCTTATTTTTGTTGCCTGTTATAAAAGTATAAGTGATCACGAGCGGGGCCTATCCCGTGTATTGCTTTGTCATCTAATATCTTAAGCAAATGGAGACTCCACAGTCCAGTTATATTCCTATCATCATTCAGGCGGTTTTTGCGGCGGGCTTTGTGGCTACGATGCTGGGACTGTCGCATCTGGTGGGCCCTAAGCGCAAATCGCAGATCAAGGACGAGAACTTTGAGTGCGGTATCAAGTCCTATGGCAATGCACGTATCCCTTTCTCTGTCAAGTATTTCCTGGTAGCCATCCTGTTTGTACTGTTTGATGTGGAGGTGATATTTCTCTATCCGTGGGCGGTCAACTTTAAGGTGCTGGGCGTAATAGGCCTGTACAAAATGCTCCTCTTCATGGGGCTGCTACTGATCGGATTCTTTTACATCATCAAAAAAGGAGCCCTGGACTGGGAGTAAGCCTCTGGTAAAGCTGAGCGTCTAAGAAACGTGACAGCATAACCAACATAAAATACTAAAACGACCATGTCAGAAGTAATAGATAATAGCGTAAACAATCACAGCGGAGTCAAGATGGTAGCCGCACCGGCAGGTGTAGAGGGCCCCAGCTTCTTTGCTACCAATCTGGACCAGGTGGTAGGCCTGGCGCGCTCCAAGTCACTGTGGCCACTTCCGTTTGCCACGTCGTGCTGCGGTATCGAGTTTATGGCCACGATGGCCTCTACGTATGACCTTGCGCGCTTTGGCTCAGAGCGTCCTAGCTTCTCTCCACGCCAGGCAGATATGCTGATGGTGATGGGGACGATCTCAAAGAAGCTCGGGCCGGTACTGCGTCAGGTATATGAGCAGATGGCCGAGCCACGCTGGGTGATCTCTGTAGGTGCCTGTGCCTGCTCGGGTGGTATATTTGATACCTACTCAGTACTGCAAGGGATAGACAAGATCATACCGGTAGATGTATATGTCCCGGGTTGCCCACCGCGCCCCGAGCAGATCATAGACGGTATCCTGAAGCTGCAGGACCTCGTGAAAAATGAGTCCATGCGCCGCCGCAATACGCCTGAGTACAAGGCGCTGCTGGCCAGCTACGGGATCACTGTGAATTAATTTGAAAATGTGCTGATTTGAAGATTTGAAAATGAAAGGCAGTAAATGGGCCTTCATACTCCAAAACGAAAGATGCTGACGAAAGAAGAATTGCTAGAAAAACTGACAGCCAGATACGGAGAGGCGATCCGCATGGATGAGGACTCTCTGGACCTGCCGGCTGTGATCATAGACAGGGCAAAGGCCCACGACCTGGTAAAGTACCTGAGAGATGAGCTGGGATTCAACTTCCTGACGACCCTCTGTGGTATGCACTATGCTGATAGCGCTCCCGACCAGCAGTTTGGCGTGGTGTACCATATACACAACTGGATAGACAATGTACGCCTGCGCATCAAGGCGTACCTGCCTGCTGATAATGTAGCCATAGATACTATGTCTGATCTCTACGCCTCGGCCAACTGGCAGGAGCGTGAGACGTATGATTTCTACGGTATAGAGTTTAAGGGCCATCCGGACCTGCGCCGCATTCTTAATATGGATGAGATGGAGTCTTTCCCTATGAGGAAGGAGTTTCCGATGGAGGATCCGGGCCGGACTGACAAGGATGACAGATATTTTGGCAGAGTGCCGCAGACCAATAATGTACCCAACAACGAACTAAGATGAGCCAGCCGCTGACCAAAAAAATAGAGGATCGCTACTACGAAGAGATCCGCGTACGTGAGAATGAGGACGGCAGCGAGCTCTCGATCCTCAATCTCGGACCTACTCACCCTGCTACACACGGTATCTTTCAGAATGTACTGCTCATGGATGGTGAGCGCATAGTAGACGCAGAGTCTACCGTGGGCTATATACACCGTGCCTTTGAGAAAATAGCTGAGAACAGGCCTTTCTACCAGATCACACCGCTCACCGACCGGATGAACTACTGCAGCTCGCCGATCAATAACATGGGCTGGTGGCTGACCGTAGAGAAGCTGCTGAATATAGAAGTGCCTAAGCGCGTGCAGTACATGCGCGTGATAGTGATGGAGCTGAGCCGCATAGCTGACCACCTGATCTGCAACTCGATCTTGGGTGTGGACTCCGGCGCCTTTACAGGCTTCCTGCACATCTTTACCTACCGGGAGCATATCTATGAGATATTTGAAGAGATATCCGGTGCGCGCCTGACTACGAACATGGGCCGTATAGGTGGCTTTGAGCGTGACTGGAGCGATGCGGCATGGGCCAAGATCAATAAGTTCATGGCTGAGTTTCCGGATGCCTGGGAGGAGTTTGACCGCCTGCTCACGCGCAATACGATATTTATGAACCGCTGTATCAATGTGGGTCCGCTGAGCGTGGAGAAGGCATTGCAATACGGCTTCACCGGGCCTAACCTGCGCGCAGCGGGTGTGGACTATGATGTACGTGTGGCTGAGCCATACTGCAGCTACGAAGATTTCGAATTTGATATACCTGTGGGCAAGACAGGCGATACCTATGATCGCTATATGGTGCGCCAGCAGGAGGTGCGTGAGTCACTGAAAATCATCCGCCAGGCACTCGCTAAGATGCCAAAGGAGGGTGGCTACCATGCAGATGTGCCAGACTACTACCTGCCGCCCAAGCAGGAGGTGTATAACAACATGGAGGCGCTGATCTACCACTTCAAGATAGTGATGGGTGAGATACCGGTGCCTAAGGGTGAAGTATATAGCTGCGTAGAGGGCGGCAATGGCGAGCTGGGTTTCTACCTGGTGAGCGATGGTAGCAGGGTGCCGTTCAGGCTGCACTTCCGCAGGCCGTGCTTCATCTACTATCAGTATTACACAGAAATGATCAAGGGGGGCTATCTCTCTGACGCGATCCTCATCCTGAGCTCGCTGAATGTGATAGCAGGAGAGTTGGACGCATAAATTTTTTATAGAAGACAATGGCATTAGCAGAAGTAAAACCGGAGCAGGTAGTATTCAGCGAGAAGCTGATGAAGCGCATAGAGGAGCTGAAGTCCCACTTCCCGGACGGGAAGAAGAAATCGGCCCTGATCACAGTGCTGCACGAGGTGCAGGACGAGCATCAGGACTGGCTCAGCGTACCGGTGATGGACAAAGTAGCAGAAGTGCTCGGCATCAAACCGATAGAGGTATATGAAGTAGTGACCTTCTACTCTATGTACAATCAGAAGCCGGTAGGCAAGTATGTGTTTGAGTTTTGCCGTACATCATGCTGCGCTACGCGTGGTGTGGAGGACCTGATGGAGTACACCTGCCAGAAGCTCG
>CAZNDJ010000172.1:0-6230 GCA_964571705.1 uncultured Chitinophagaceae bacterium | reverse complement strand
CACGACAGTGACCGTAGCTACGCCATCTGGTGCCGTGAGTAGCATCACTGGAGCTGGTACTATCTGCCAGGGCGTAGGTGTGACACTGACCGCTACAGGCGGCTCACTCGGTACCGGTGCCAACTATCAGTGGGGTACAGGCACTACCGTAGGCACTAATCCAATATCGGGTGCTACGTCCTCTACTTACTCTGTCACTCCATCATCTACTACTTCATACTGGGTATCAGTCACAGGACCTTCACCGTGCAATGGTGCAGGTGGTGTCTACACGACAGTGACTGTAGCCACTCCATCTGGTGCCGTGACTGGCATCACTGGTGCTGGTATGGTATGCCAGGGTACAGGCGTGACACTCAACGCTACTGGTGGCTCACTCGGTACCGGTGCCAACTACCAATGGGGTACTGGCACTACCGTAGGCACTAATCCAATATCAGGCGCTACGTCCTCGGCTTACTCGGTCACACCATCATCTACTACTTCGTACTGGGTATCAGTCACAGGACCTTCACCGTGCAATGGTGCGGGGGGTGTCTACACGACAGTGGCCGCAGCCACTCCGTCTACCGCAGTGACAGGCATCAGTGGGACTACTACACTCTGCAGTGGCACTGGTACTACGCTGACCGCTACGGGGGGATCACTCGGTACTGGTGCAAACTATCAGTGGGGTACAGGTACTACCGTGGGTACTAACCCTATATCAGGAGCGACATCATCTACTTACGCTGTCACGCCGGCTTCGACTACCTCATACTGGGTATCCGTCACAGGCCCATCGCCTTGCAATGGTGCTGGTGGTGTATCTACGACTGTCACACTGATGTCCGCTACTGCCAATGCCGCGCTGGCTACGAATAGCGTGAACGGCGTGACATTATCCGAACAGTGTACCGACAATAATGGCTGGACGTATTATGCTGATCCATCAGCACCCAATAACTGGCTCTTCGGAGTTTACAAAAATGGCAACTCCTTCACTCCGTCTGTGACACTGACTGTGAATGGCTCACCTAAAGAAACGCGTAATGATGCACTGAAGAAAGCATCGTACACGCTCAACAGGTATTGGAATGTGACAATCTCCGGCTCCATCTCGCCATCACTACCGGTCAAGGTACGCTTCTTCTACAGTCCTTCCGATACGGTAGCGATGCGTGCTGCTGCTGCCTCCCGTGCATCTGCATATGGCCTGTCTGGTGCCAGCATCAATGGACTGGAGTGGTTTAAAACCACCGCAGGTATCGCATTTGACCCGGCTAATAATACCTACTCAGACGTGCCAAATAAAATGCTGCCATCCGTCAGCTACGGCAGCCTCAATAGCATCTCGTACGTAGAGTACCAGGGGCTGACCAGCTTCTCAGGTGGTACTGCCGGTATGCGCCTGTCTCCTAATGGTGTAGCGCTGCCCGTACAGCTTATGTACCTCACAGCTACTGCGGCGGACAATAGCTATCTGCGTCTCGACTGGGCCACAGCCTCCGAGATCAATAACAGGGGATTTGAAGTGCAACGCAGTACAGACGGGCTCAGCTACGAGACGATCGGCTGGGTAGATGGCCATGGCAATAGCAATACGAAAATAGACTACAGCTATGACGACAAGACTGTGATACCAAACAGCATCTACTACTACCGCCTGAGGCAGCTGGACTTCGATGGCAAGGATGACTACTCCAACATCGTCTCCGGTACGATCATCGGCAAGAATGGTTTTGTAGTAGAGTCACTGCGTCCTAATCCTGCGTCCAACAAAGTGACAGTACAGGTAGTGGCATCTGCCGGTCAGTCTGCCACTGTGACCCTCACTGATGCACTGGGCCGTGAACTGCAAACACGCAACTGGGAGATATTCGAGGGCTTCAATGGTATAGACCTCGATCTTACCGCTTATGCAGCAGGCACCTACAGTGTCACTGTCCGCTCGCAAAACTCGTACTACACCAGCAGACTGGTGATCAATAAATAACCATTCACCCTGACGACCACCATCCGTCAAAGGCGCAGCTCAACACTGCGTCTTTTTTTATGCCCGTGCTTATCGTATTTTGCAGGCATGAAGATCACCGAATCCGAATCACTCTACCACGACCTGGACAAGATGTCTACCCGCGAACTGCTGACCAGTATCAACCAGGAGGACCGCAAGGTGCCGCTGGCCATCGCAGATGCATTGCCACAGATAGAAACGCTCGTAGATGTGATAGCTGACCGTATGATGGCTGGAGGCAGGCTCTTCTACATGGGGGCCGGCACGAGCGGCAGGCTGGGCATAGTAGATGCCTCGGAGTGTCCGCCTACTTATGGTGTACCCTTTGACCTCGTCATAGGCCTCATAGCAGGTGGCGACGGCGCTATACGCAAGGCCGTAGAGTTCGCCGAAGATGACACACAGCAGGGCTGGAAAGACCTCGAAGCATACCATGTAAACGCACAGGACGTAGTCATCGGCATCGCCGCATCCGGCAGCACACCGTACGTGATAGGCGCCTTACAAAAGTGCAAAGAACACAACATCACCACCGGCTGCATCGTCTGCAATGGCCAGTCTAAAGTAGCCGCTGAGGCAGACTACCCCGTAGAGGTGATTCTAGGGCCGGAGTTTGTGACAGGCAGTACACGCATGAAGGCCGGCACCGCACAGAAGCTCGTGCTCAATATGATCTCCACCTCTGTGATGATCAAAATAGGCCGCGTACAGGGCAACCGCATGGTCAATATGCAACTCACCAATGACAAGCTCATAGACCGCGGCACCAGGATGGTAGCCCAGCTCACCGGCCTCGATGAGCAGAGAGCGAAAGAGCTTCTCCTAGAGAAAGGCTCCGTGAAAGCCGCAGCCGATTTCTACAACAACAGCGAGTGGTAGCGTACATTCTCTGATCTTGTATTGATCATTGTATCTATCATATAAATCATACAAATCACAGTTAAGACTGTCCCCAATTTTCCCCACTTTTCGCTTGGCACAGATTTTACAATACCCTCATCGTGATTGTGATTGTTTAATCAAAAAAACCAAGTGCTATGAATCTCAACTACGGATATGACAAGGACGCCCTGAAGGCACTCGTCGCTACAGCAGATACGACTCTCGAAGAACACAATGTGGTCATAGATTTTGATGGTGAAGTGATCATCGATCCTGAGAAGCAATTTCCTAACGTGCCAGTGGCAGCCTACAAGTTTGCCGCAGTAGTAGCAGACAAGGTACTACGCAGCGGTATCATGATAAACGCCATGTACGACTCACTCGAAGACATTTTCTTCAAGCTCAGCCGCACCGCAGACTATGACGATCAGCTCGGCATGGCAGCATAAGAAAACTCTACCTCTATATATATCAAAATGGCACCGTGGCCTCTGACCACTCCGCCATCATAGAAGCCCCGGCACAGTCCGGGGTTTTCTGTTTTATATCTATACCGTCTGACCAACTACGTACAACATACTCCTTGTACACACATGGGCGATCTGTTAATTTTCACCTATTAAAAGCCTACTTTCAGTCACAAAGCTGACAGCCTATGGCAAAGAAGAAAGTATTGATACTCGGCGGTGGCGTAGCAGGCATGAGCGCTGCACACGAGCTGATAGAGCGGGGCTACGATGTAGAGGTCTATGAGAAAAACCCCGTCTACCCCGGCGGCAAGGCCCGATCTGTAGATGTAGAGGGCACCGAGAATCCCCAGACCAGACAGTTCCTCCCCGGTGAGCATGGCTTTCGCTTCTTCCCTGGCTTTTACAAGCATGTGACGGACACGATGAAGCGCATCCCTTTCCGCGAAGCGGATGGCACTACCTGCACCTGCTATGACAACCTCACTCCTACCCACCGCATCATGCTGGCGCGCTATGGCCAGGCACCGCTCATCACACTGGCCAACTTCCCCCGCACCTGGGCCGAAGTCAAGATACTAAGGCAATTCATCCACGACTTTACCCACTGCGGCCTCACGCCGGAGGAGCTGTCCTTCTTCAAGCAGCAGGTGCTGCAGCTCATGACCAGCTGCCGTGACCGCCGCCGGGACCAGTACGAGAAAGTAGGCTGGTGGGAATACATGGAGGGCGGCATGTTTAGCACGCTGTATCAGCACCTGCTGGTAGGCGGCATGGTGCGCACCCTCGTAGCCGCGCAGGCCAAGACCGCCAGCACCAAGACCGGTGGCAATGTCTTCCTCCAGCTACTCTTCAACATGATGACGCCCGGCATAGACACCGACCGCGTGCTCAATGGCCCTACCAACGAGCGCTGGCTACACCCCTGGTACGAGTACCTGATCTCAAAGGGTGTAAAGTATCACCTTGGCCACGAGACGCTCAGCTTTGAGATGGATAAGTACGCCATCAAATGCGCTAATGTACAGACACCCGAGGGCACGATCCTCAACCTCACCGCAGACTACTACCTCCTCGCCACACCGGTAGAGGTAGCTGCCAAGATCACCGAGCGCAGCAGGGGCCTTTGGGAGGCAGACGATACCCTCGCCTACCTGCCCGACCTCGCCGTGAATGTGAGCTGGATGAACGGCATCCAATACTACCTCAATGAAGACGTAGTAGTGAGCCAGGGCCACGTGATCTACAGCGATAGCGAGTGGGCCGTGACGAGTATCTCGCAGCGGCAATTCTGGAAAGGCTACGACCTGAGCCAGTGCTACAATGGCAAGGTCAAAGGCATCCTCTCTATAGATGTGTCCGACTGGCTCACCACCACCTTTGAGGGCAAGCTGGCCAAGGACTGCACGCGTGAGGAGATCAAGACCTACGTGTGGGAACAGATGAAGCGCAGCCTCAATACCGGCGGCCAGACCATCCTGCGCGATGACATGATAGAGTTCTACTACATAGATAGCGATATACACGATGTGCCACCCGCAGAGACACCACAAGATCTCGTAGCCAAAGGCGAGCAGGACCGCCCCGACCGCTACTTCAATCTCGAGCCGCTGCTGGTCAATACCGTCCACTCATGGACCCTCCGCCCCGAGGCCCGCACCAGTGTGCCCAATCTCTTCCTCGCTGCCGACTACGTACGTACCAATACCGACCTCGCCACCATGGAGGGCGCCAACGAGGCTGCCCGCCGCGCGGTCAACTGTATCATAGACGCCTCCGGCAGCAGTGCCCGCTACTGCCGCATCTGGGACTATAAAGAACCCTGGGCACTCACCGCCTTCAAGTGGTACGACGCCTACCGCTACCGCCGCGGCCTGCCGCATGCAGCCCGGACCCCATGGTACATCTGGCTCGCCAGCGTGCCCTTCATCATCGGCTACGGCATCCAGTGGCTCCTGACCGCCATCTGGAGCGTGATATTCTTCAAACCACAGAATAAATAACCTTTTCACACAAAGTACACTAAGAACACTAAGTTTAAAGACAGTGCAGAAGCTCAACACATCATCATTCTTTCTTCATGTGCTTATTGCATTCCTTCATTCTTCGTGACCTTCGTGGTCTTCGTGTGAATAAAAAATTTAACCATGATACCACTCATAGAGATCTCCCCCTACACCGTCAATATCTTCCAGTACTTCCAGACACCGCAGCCGTGGTTCAACACTGAGTACTACACCATCCCGCAGATCGTACTCTTCACCACCGGTGCCGTGCTATGGGTCATCGCCTATATCAATACGCTGATATGGATACGCCGCCGCCAGGTACTCGATATCCCCGCCATCGCTATTATACTGAACTATACCTGCGAGGTCACCACCGGCTTCTTCTTCCTCCCCAATATGGGCCTCGTACTCGTCATCGCCTACTGGGCGTGGATGGTGCTGGACACCTTCATCGTCATCTCCCTCTTCCGGTATGGGTACCGGCAGATGCGCGTAGACTTCTTCCGCTCGCACCTCAGCGCCTTCCTCGTGGTAGGGCTCATCGTGTGCTTCGCCGTGCAGTGCACCTTTATCATCGCCTACGACCTGCCCATGGCCCCACTCGATAGCTATATCATCAACCTCGTCATGAGCGTCTGCTTCATCTACATGTACTTCATCCCCGGCTACGAGGGCAACCGCAAACTCACCGCCTGGACCAAAGCCCTCGGCACCGGCCTCATCAGCATCATGTTTCAGATGCGCTACCCAGGCAACACCTTCCTCACCACCCTCTACCTCTCTTGCGCCGCCTTTGATATCTACTACATCTGGCTCCTGCACCGGGGGCCCATGCCCGCCATCAAAAGCGCGTAGATATGTTTGCCTTTTGTCATC
>CAZNDJ010000171.1:0-6286 GCA_964571705.1 uncultured Chitinophagaceae bacterium | reverse complement strand
ATTGCCATGGCCGCAGCCACCACCACCGCCCATAAATACTTTATTGACCGTATCACTATATGGCAGAGACAGGCCACCCACGCCGGGATCATTGCCCGGGCAGAAAGCTGTACGCGGCACGATGGTCCCGCCAAGGCCGCCCTGGCCATAGTTGCCACCGCCGCCGCCGCCGGTATTCTGGTTATTGCCACCACCACCGCCATTCACTGTATGGCCACGGCCATAGATGTATGGCGCACGCACTATACCCTCGCCCTTGGGTGCACCCTGCACACTATCGGGAAAGTAATAGCCATTATTAGTACCGCCCAGGCAGGCCTGTGAGCTGTCATTATTGTAAAAGCCACGGAAGCCAAGGCCGCTGGCCTTGATGGAGTCATTGAGCACGAGGGAGTCTGCCTGCAGGAGGAGCACACCACCTATGGAGCCATTCCACGGGCGGCAGGTCAGCTTGCCACCTGTCACGGTGGCTTTCTGGTATTGTGGCAGGGGCAGTATCTGCAGGCTGCCGTTAGCATCGTAGAGACGCTGCAGCTGATAGCGAAATTTCAGCGTGTCTGTCAGTACAGAATCTATGGTCTCTATCTCATAGTTGCCAGCATTGGCGTAGCTGAGCACATTGCCATAAGTGCTGGCGTTGGTCACGTCCATCACGGCACCCTGCATCTGTATGATCAGCACCTTCATGCCTGCGGCAAAAAGCCCCGGCGAGTCCACTACCATCCTATTGCCACAGCGCACTACAGAGGTGACTTTGCTATAGCGATTGATCGTGCCGGTGATATTTGTATTCTGGGCAAACACACCGATCAGGGATATAGTGAAAACGATAAGTAGTATAAGTTTCTTCATGTACAGACAGTGTAATAATACCCGATCTCTCAGGTATAAAGATAGACGAACAAATCTATGCCAACGATAGTAAGGACGTATAAAAGTTTAACACAGAAATGTGTAGATAGGGCTCATATTGAGGTCAATATGGATGATGAATAGGTGAGGCTGCTACCGCAAATGACCATAGCGGTGCGGGGACGCCTGAGGTGCCAACATCCGGATCTGCCCTGGTGGGACTTACACTGTTCTATACCACAGGCGGAGTGTTTTAGCTTTTATGTTTTCCCTTTTGAGTTTAATGCTGGCCTATCTGCTGGCGCACCCGGTCCAGGGCCTCAAAGAACTTGTCAAAGTCCTCCTGAAAGATCATGACCGTAGAGCGGATGAACTCCTCACCATTCTTGCGGCTCTCGGTGATCTTGATCACATGGTCGCCATTGTGTTTTTCTTTGAAGTCGAGGAAGTAGGTGCGTTTGCCTGACGGCACTTTCTCACCATAGAGGTCTTTGTCTTGTTTTTCCATGTGGGACTGGATTGATAAGCCAATATCAGTTTATCTGTGGAGATATGCAAGGGGGAGGTATATACGGGCGTATGGGCTATATTAGTAGCATGGATCACTTAGTTTTTAAAATAGGACGCCGCTGATGGGAGATACCCTGCTACTTTATGCCGGCACTTTCTGCTGCCTCATCCTGATCCTTTTCTCTTTCCGATTCAGCAAGGTAGCGGGTGCTCTTCATTTGTTGGTATTGCTTGCTTATGGCTCATTCGGGTACTATGGCTTATTTGAATGGAGCAAAGGAAATGGCAATGCGATGGCGTGGTTTTTTTATCTACTTATGGCACTCATAATACATAGCCTCATGCTATTGGTACACATCATAGCGCGCCTACTTCACTCGAGGGAAAATCAGCTTTAAATCTCTGCGTCTCCGCGCCTCAGCGGTAAACAATCATTTGCGCTTATCCACCGGTAAGTGACCTCCACTTTTGTCCTTTCTGGGCGGATAGGGGCTGGGTATGTTTGCTTTCGCATTCATTTTACAAAACAAAAAAACACCAACAATGAAAAAGCTAATGACCCTCGCCCTGCTGCCGGTTTGCGCAGCGCTCCTCCTTACCATTTCCTCATGTGGCAAGAAGGCATCCTCAGTGACCAATGGCGGCACTGTGACCATGCACTTTGGCGGAGCCACTCACACCTACAGTACCTCAGGTACGCTGACCGCCGTATCGTCTACCAATAGCATGGGCCTCTCGGCAGATGAGAGCGGTACCGGCAAGACCTTTACCATGTCTGTGGTTGGTGGCCATACCAGTGGTACGTATACCTACACCGGTGGCAGCCTGATCGAGATCACCGGCAGCACCAGCGATCCTATCTACTCTACCAGCAATGCCTCCGGTGGCGGCAATAGCAATGGCAACATGGGTATCACTATCACCGGCGGCTCTGCATCCTGTACTTTCTCCGGTACGCTATACAACCTGCAAAATGCCAATGACAGCCTGCCTTTCACAGGTACCTACAGTGGCGGGGCATACAGTTTTTAATACATCCCCGGACTGATATGAAGAGAGCGCGGCCCTTTGGGCTGCGCTCTCTTGTTTGGGACATGCCTGCAGATATCATCTGTCGGAGATCCGTAGGATATAACAGGAAGTAGCGGGCTGTCTGCGCAGTGCAGGAGGTGAGCTACTATATAGATCGTGATGAGAAACATCATATGCATACCAGAGATACGATATGACTTGTGATACGGGGAGCGGGTAGCTTTGGGGTATAATCTTTTATTAAACCAAAAACACCTGACAATGAAAAGGCTTGTAACTCTTGCATTGCTGTCGGTATGCGCAGCACTCGTGATCACGGTATCTTCCTGCAGCAAAAAATCTACGACGCCCGCTACGGGTGGTACAGTCACTATGACATACGGCGGCAGTACACATACTTTCACTACTACCGGCGCACTCACGGCTGCGGCGCTGGTCAATAACATGGCGCTCTCTGCCGATGAGAGTGGCACGGGCAAAACATTTACGATGGGAATAACAGGCGGTCATACCAGTGGCACTTATAGTTACAATTCTGGTAATCTCATAGAGATCACCGGGACCAGTAGCGATCCTGTGTACACTACGACAAACTCCTATGGAGGCTATAGCCATGGCAGCATGGTAATAAATCTCTCAGGTAGTACCGCTACAGCCAGTTTCACCGGCACGCTATATAGCATCCAGAATCCGAGCGATAGTATGGCATTCAGCGGCAGCTATAGTGGGGCTGCTGACATATTTTGATTTATTTACTATACAGATAGATAGAAGCGCGGCCTCAAGGCTGCGCTTTTTTTGTGCATAAGGTGCCTAGTTCCCACAGCATTTGTGAATTACTTCCCGTTTTAAAATTCCACATCTTTTTTAATTTCGCTAAAATTTTTAGCAAAGTGGCGTTGAGCGAGTAAAGAAAGGTCTTTGCGTTACTCCGCGTTCTTTGCGGTTAATACCTGTACGATGTCAAAGGAAAAACACGAAGTAGAATATAACGAGGACAACATACGGACCCTCGATTGGATAGAGCACATGCGCCGCCGCCCTGGTATGTACATAGGCAAGACCGGTGACGGCAGCTCTATGGACGACGGTATCTATGTACTGCTCAAAGAGACCATAGACAACTGTATAGACGAGTACCAGATGGGCCACGGCCGCAAGGTAGAGATCAAGGTGACCAAGGACCGCGTCTCCGTGCGCGACTACGGCCGCGGCATCCCGCTGGGCAAGGTGGTAGAGGTCGTCTCCAAGATGAATACCGGGGGCAAGTATGACTCCAAGGCCTTCCAGAAGTCTGTGGGCCTGAATGGCGTCGGTACCAAGGCGGTGAATGCACTGTCTACGTATTTTAAAGTCTATGCCGTGCGCGAGGGCGAGCTGAAAGCGGCGGAGTTCGCACAGGGGCAACTGGTAAAGGAGCACAAGCTGGAGAAGACCAGCGAGGACAATGGCACCTATGTAGAGTTCGTACCGGACAATTCGATCTTCAAAAACTACCACTACATCACCGAGTATGTAGAGCAGATGGTGCAGAACTACACCTATCTCAATACGGGCCTCGCCTTTATCTACAATGGTACCCGCTACATCTCTCAGAAGGGCCTCTACGACCTCCTCTCACGCAAGAAGGACGCTGAGAACCTACGCTATCCCATCATCCACCTGGTGAGTGAGGATATAGAGATAGCCATGAGCCATACCAATCAATATGGCGAGGAGTATTATTCCTTCGTAAACGGTCAGTACACCGTACAGGGTGGTACGCACTTGCAGGCTTTCAAGGAGGCCATCGTGAAGACGGTGCGGGAGTTTTATAAGAAAGACTTTGATACCGTAGATATCCGTGAGGCGATCGTGGGTGCGGTGTCCATACGCATACAAGAGCCCGTGTTTGAGTCGCAGACCAAGACAAAGCTCGGCACAGACAAACTGATGGGCGAGGAGAAAACCATGAAGCAGTTTCTGCTGGAGTTTGTCAAGCAAAACCTAGACAACTACCTGCACAAAAATCCTGAGACCGCAGATGCACTGCTGAAGCGTATCCTCCAGAGTGAGCGCGAGCGCAAAGAGATAGCCGGCATCAAGAAGCTGGCCAACGAGCGCGCCAAGAAGGCTAACATACACAATAAGAAACTGCGTGACTGCAAAGTGCACTATGGCGACAAGAGCGAGAAGCAGCAGGATACCATGCTCTTCATCACAGAGGGAGACTCGGCGAGCGGCTCCATCACCAAGGCGCGTGACCCGGACACGCAGGCGGTCTTCTCCCTGCGCGGCAAGCCGCTGAACTGCTACGGCCTGACCAAGAAGATCGTGTATGAGAATGAGGAATTCAACCTCCTGCAGCATGCGCTGAATATAGAGGACGCACTCGAGGACCTGCGCTATGGCAATGTGGTGATCGCTACTGATGCCGATGTAGATGGTATGCACATCCGCCTGCTCATCCTCACATTCTTCCTACAGTTCTTCCCCGACCTGGTGCGCAATGGACATGTGAAGATCCTTGAGACGCCGCTTTTCCGCGTGCGCAATAAGCAGGAGACGATCTACTGCTATGATGAGAGCGAAAAGCAAAAAGCCATCACCAAACTCAAAGGCAAATGCGAGATCACCCGCTTCAAGGGGCTCGGCGAGATATCACCGGAGGAGTTTGAAGGCTTCATCGGCGGCGACATCAGGCTGAATCCCGTGATCATCAAGGATGACAAGGACATCAAGACCATCCTCGACTACTACATGGGCAAAAACACCCAGGACAGGCAGGACTTCATCATCGATAATTTACGCGTGGAGAAGGATGTGGTAGAGCAGGAGATAGAACTGGAAGTCGCTTGATTTTTTCACACGAAGGGCACTAAGATCACGAAGAGTTTTGTCGATGTGGATCAAGAGAATAAAAGCACTCGAAGATTAATGCCACAAAATATGACCTATGGAATTTGGAGAACGAGAGAAATTGGCGAAACAGATTGTAGATATCGCTTATAACATTCATATAGAGCTAGGGCCGGGATTATTTGAATCTGTATATGAACAAGTATTTTGCATCGAGCTTGAGAAAAGAAAAATACCATATAAGAAACAGCACCCAATAGATATATTCTACAAGGAGCATCGGATAGAAAGAGCTTTTAAGTGTGATATTTTGGTAGATGAAGCGATCATCATTGAATTGAAATCGCAAGAGAAAATTGAAAAGATAAACCAAAAACAACTATTGAATTATTTAAGATTAACAGGAATATCGTTAGGGTTTCTGATAAACTTTAATGAAGTACTCATAAAAAACGGAATACAGAGAATAGTTAACTAAAGCAGCTAAGGGCTCTTAGAGGGCTTAGAAAGCTTCAAAACAAAGGCCTAAATTCTTAGTGATCTTAGTGCGCTTTGTGTGAAAAAAAAGTAATGGAAGAAAATAACAATACAGGGATCAATGAGGCCGAGCATATAGACGGCATGTTTAAGAACTGGTTTCTCGACTATGCATCGTATGTCATACTCGAGCGCGCCGTACCCGCCATAGAGGACGGCCTGAAACCCGTGCAGCGCCGGATACTCCACGCCCTCTACCAGATGGACGATGGACGATTCCACAAGGTGGCCAACGTCATTGGTCAGTCCATGCAGTACCACCCGCACGGCGACGCCAGCATCGGTGATGCATTGGTCAATATGGGTCAGAAGGAACTCATGTTTGACACGCAGGGCAACTGGGGCGATGTGCGCACAGGCGACAGCGCCGCCGCACCGCGATACATAGAGGTGCGCCTGTCAAAGTTTGCGAAAGAAGTAGCTTTCAATCCCGATACCACCGAGTGGCAGCTTAGCTATGACGGGCGCAAGAAAGAGCCGATCACACTGCCGATGAAGTTCCCGCTGCTCTTGTTTC
>CAZNDJ010000170.1:0-6291 GCA_964571705.1 uncultured Chitinophagaceae bacterium | reverse complement strand
GTGGCTGATGAGGAGTGGCGCAAGGGCACGGTGGAGGAGCGCCTGTCACATGCGCTGGTGAAGGGCATCGTAGAGCACATAGAGACGGATACAGAGGAGGCACGCCAGAAGTACGGCCGTCCGCTGCACGTGATAGAAGGGCCGCTGATGGCGGGTATGAATATCGTAGGCGATCTCTTTGGCAGTGGCAAGATGTTCCTGCCGCAAGTGGTCAAGTCTGCGCGCGTGATGAAGAAGTCTGTGGCGTACCTGGAGCCTTTCCTCGAAGAGGAAAAGAAGGGCAATGCCGACACAAGCGGCGCTGGCAAGATACTGCTCGCTACCGTGAAAGGTGACGTACATGACATAGGAAAGAACATAGTCGGCGTGGTGCTGGCCTGCAATAACTACGAGATAGTAGACATAGGCGTGATGGTGCCGGCAGATAAAATACTGGAGAAAGCGCGTGAGGTAAATGCCGATATCATAGGCCTCAGTGGCCTGATCACGCCGAGCCTGGATGAGATGGTGCATGTGGCCAAAGAGATGGAGCGCCTCGGTATGAAGACCCCGCTGATGGTGGGTGGCGCTACTACGTCTAAGCTGCACACGGCGGTCAAAGTGGCTCCGGCCTATAGCGGCCCTGTGGTGCACGTGCTCGATGCGTCTAAGGCCGTGACCGTGGCCAGCAATCTGCTGAGCAAGGATGCCAGCGCCGCTACCGCACAGGAGCTGCGCGAGGAGTACGACAGGATGCGTGAGCAGTTTCTGGCGCGGCAGTCTGAGGTGGAGTATGTATCGCTCGCAGAGGCTCGCAAAAACAAGTATGCAATAGACTGGGCAAAGGCTGATATCACTACGCCTGCCTTCACGGGTGTGAAGGTGCTCAATGACTATCCGATAGCAGAGCTGGCGGAGTATATAGACTGGTCGCCGTTCTTTAGCTCGTGGGGTATAGCGGGCACCTATCCGCGTGTGCTGGAGAGTGAGAAGTATGGCGCGGAGGCAAAGAAGCTCTACACCGATGCACAAGAGATGCTGAAGAAAGTGATCGATGAGAAATGGATCACCGCTACGGGTGTGATAGGCATCTTCCCGGCCAATACGAAAGACGAATCGATAGAGGTCAAAGGCGCAGGCCTCGCCTTTCACCAGATGCGCCAGCAGGTGAAGAAGGAAGGCACGCAAAAGAACGTCTCGCTCGCAGATTTCATCGCACCGGTGGAGTCGGGCCGTGAGGATTATATCGGCGCCTTTGCCGTGACGGCGGGTGGCAATATAGAGGCGAAGGTGAAAGAGTTTGAAGCCAATCATGACGACTACTCGGCCATCATGCTCAAGGCGCTGGCAGACCGCCTGGCAGAGGCCTTTGCAGAGCGGCTGCATGAGCGCGTGCGCAAAGAGTGGTGGGGCTACGCCAAAGATGAAAAGCTGACCAACGATGCACTGATACACGAGGACTACCGCGGCATCCGCCCGGCACCCGGCTATCCTGCCTGCCCAGACCATACCGAGAAGCCGACCATCTGGCAGCTGCTCGATGTAGAGAAGAATACAGGCATCACCCTCACCTCATCCTACGCCATGCTACCCACCGCCTCCGTGAGCGGCTGGTACTTTGCCAATGCAGAAGCGAAATACTTCGGCGTAGGCAAGATAGCCAAGGACCAGGTAGAAAACCTCGCGCGCCTCAAGGGCCTCTCTGTAGCGGAGATGGAGCGGTGGCTGGGGCCTAATCTGGGGTACTAGGAGGGACGACGGAGAATACAATTTTTACCGCAGGGACGAGGAGGGATTATGGTAGCCGCGCACCACACGAGGGCGTCATTCCGGGAAAATTCCCGTAAAAAATGAGGGTGCTATTTTCGAAGGAATCCCCTACCTCAAGAAGCTCGAACAGGGACTGCCCTCATCAGTGCTTTGTGTGTGCGGGGATTCCTTCCGCCTTACCACATTTATTTTTTATGTAGAAGAAAGGCGTCGGAATGACGCGCTTGGAAAGACAATTTGTTGCGTGTTGCGTGTTCCGTTTTCCCAGTAAACGGAACACGCAACAAGGTCGCTATCTGTTTAAAGTATCATCATCAGAATCCAATCATCTCAGACTATCAATTTTCATAGATTTAGTCCATATTTCCCTTATATCACCACAACTAAAACTATCTCCAGTCAGTGTATAGTCGACGAGTACATGCTGACCCGGTGATACTTTTGTGGTGTCGAGATTCAGAGGGTGATAAGCGGCATATGTCAGGCGGACACTCCAGCCGCAAGAGCCTATGACGTTAGGGTTATCCCTGAATATGGTGGCCGGCACATTTTTAAATGACATCGGATAAGGAGAAGCAGCCTTTTGACAGGACACTAAAGTCAAGATAAGCAGAGGCAGTAGAAGAACTGTTTTTCTCATAGTACGTATTTATAGATTGCTTGATTAATATTACTTATTGCTACACAAACAGATGGCGTTGCATTGTTTTTTTCGCTGCCACACAAAACGTAATTATTCATCTGATATTGTTATTGCTCTAAATATCACCACAAGTGAATAGACTGGCTTATTGTATATGAGTATAGTTTTCATCTGGGATTATCTTTTCCTTGTTGCGTTGTTGCGTGTTCCGTTTACTGGGAAAACGGAACACGCAACAACGCAACAAACACTACGTACGTCCTCTCAGATATTTGTGTAGTTTAGAGCATATGGACGATCTGTTTCGCGTGCTGCTTGTGCTGCATATAGTGGGTGGAGGAGCGGGCCTCATAGCCGGCACGGTGAATGCGCTGCGCCCCAAGGGTGACCAGCTGCACCGCTTTGCGGGCAGGGTCTTCCTCTACGGCATGCTGGTGTCTGCCGGCTGCTCGCTGCTGCTGTCTGTACTGCACCCCAACTATTTCCTGTTTATCATCGGCGTCTTCACGCTGTACATGACGGGCACCGGTACGCGCTACCTCTCGCTCAGGGAGCTGGCCTCCGGCCAAAAGCCCGCAGTGATAGACTGGGTGCTCACGGGGGGCATGACGGTCTTCAGCGCCGTCTTTATCGGCATGGGCATCTACCACATCGCGCATGGCAATTCATTTGGGCTCGTGTTTGTAGCCTTTGGGTATGTGAGCTCGCGTATGGTGCGTGCCGACCTGCGCGCCTACAGCGGCCAGTCGCCCGTGGCCAATGTCTGGCTCACCACGCACCTGCAGCGCATGATGGGTGCCTATATAGCCGCCATCACCGCCTTTGTAGTGGTCAATCTGCCTCATGACCTCCTGCCCGGGAGCTGGGCCTTTGTGGCCTGGCTGCTGCCATCGGCCATACTCGTGCCGCTCATCCTATACTGGACGCGACGCTATGAGGTGAAAAAGAAAACCGGGGAGTAGCATTATGCCACGATATGCCGTAGCTATCGCCGCCGCATGGTCAGGCCTCTATGCAGCGTCTGGTATCATAGGTATCCTGCCTGCGGCAGGGCACCGCGGGCGATCAGTAGAAATATGGTTCGATGATGGTGGCCATGGTGGTTCTATTTTTAGGTACTATAAACATAGAACGCCTTGTAAGGAAAAACAATACACCTTTTTGGGTATTTTGAGGTGAAAAGTCGGAAAAATAAGGCGATTCACCGATGGTGACAGATCTGTGACGGAGCCGGCGGCTACCTGACGTGCTTTTTTAGCTCCTCACCGATGGCATCTGCCACCACATGGCTCAGGCTGTCTGCACCCGGGCTATAGCAGTGTACATCATCATAAAAATACTTTAGCGTCCGCGGCATCATAGCTGCAGCATCTATCAGCGGTATATGCTGCGCCGCGGCCATCCTGCGCTCTTCATAGAGGAAGGTATCCATAGCCGCCCGCATAGAGGCGAGGTCCGGGTACTCCAGCGTGTGCCAGCCCACGCGCCTATTGCACAGTAGCTGGCCAAACCAGCACAGCCGCTCCTCCTCCTCAGTCATCTGCGGCTTATAGAGATTGGGCTGTGTCACCAGGTAGAATGCAGCACTGTCTGCCGCCACATAGCGCGCCAGTGCCGAGAGGTGGCGGATATATGGCCCTACAGAGCGCCACTCTGAGGGGCGGTAGGCGACCCTATGCTGCTGCATCAGGAGCAGTGGCAGGTCTCCCCAGTGGCTATGCGAGAGCAGGTGGTACTCCATAGTGGGCGGCTCTGCGCCATTGTATGCAGGCCCGTAGAAGTGTGCGTACTCATCATTATACGCACCTACGGCAAAACCCCTCGGGCTCCAAGAGCGGTACATGTCATTGATAGCCTCCATACAGACCACTATATCGGGCTGATAGTAGCGGCCCTCGGTAGTATAGATCGTGACAAGATGCTTGCTGGTGTACCAGTCCATACCGAGATTGATCACACGTACTTTCAGCTGCGGGTAGCGGGCCTGCAGCCGCTGCTGCAGCCGGTAGGGATAGCGCAGTGTATCTGCCAGGGAGAGGCCGGCAGTGGTGCTGCCGCCGAGGCAGAGGATGCGGACCTCATTGCTGTCTTTGTGCGGTAGCACATAGCGGTGCGGCGGCATCTGCAGATAGGGGTCAAAGGGGTGATGCTGCGTGAGGTAGTAGCCCGCCCGCGCCATGTCCATGAGGAGCATGATGACCAACAGTGTATAGGCATGCCTGCGTATCCATGCCGGCCATGTGCGCTCCGGCCACCAGGCGATGCTAAGGTCTATAGCACACAGTACGAGCAGCAGGAGTGCAAATGCGCCATACTCCACCGCTGTGATAGACGGGAAGCTATGCCGGCACAGGACCACCAGCAGCCAGATACCGGCCCATGCGGCTACTCTCAGGTATCGCTTCATACTATATAAAGATAGGATTTCACAGCACTTAGCCGCCCAGCATCCCTGCAAAAGCGAGCCCGAAGCTATATGCATCTCCCGGCCAGCGGGCAGAGAGGTAGTGCCTGTCCTGCACGGTATAGCCACGGCCCAGGTGCGTCCTGTCATCGCGCAGCACAGGTGTAGGCCCGGAGTGGAAGTCACCATCACCCGCCAGAGCGCTGCGCACCTCTGCCTCTACCGTCAGGCCGGGATAGGTCAGGTAGTAGTCTCCCAGCCAGAGGCGTGTCATATTGTAGGCGGCCATCTCCTGAGACTGTAGCAGGGAGGTCGTCTTGTAGCCATACAGCACAGAGCGGCCCGTATCGCGGTCCTTGCTGCGCGCAGCCAGCACCACACCGTGGCAGATAGCAGCTACAGGTTTCGCTGCGCGAAAGAAATCAGCCACCACCTGCTGCAGGACTGCCGACTCCAGGTACTCCTTTACCCCTTTGTCATGGCCGCCGGGCAGGAGCAGGGCGTCATAGTCTTTCTCACTGAGGTCATGATAGGATAGCGGCTTTTGGAAGGCTGCTGTCTGCACCATTTTTTCGTAGGCCTCCACTGCATCTTGCCGCGCTTTCAGCAGAGCGCGCCAGATGCCGAGGTTCTCACCGTAGAGCATCCTGGTATCCGCCTGCGCCACTTTGCCCGCAGGGGTAGCAAAGGCGACCTCATGGCCCCGCTCCGTGAGCAGCAGCCAGGGTATGGCTACCTCGGTAGGGTCTGAGCCATAGGTGGCGAGCGGGAGGAGGATCTTTTTCATGGCGCAAATTTGAGAATGTTTTCGTAGGTGTGGTGAATACAAGTTTAAACCCAATAGAGCCGACAGATAAATCGTAGCACGGCTTTGCCGAAATCCGACATCCCATATCCGAAATCACCCCATCTTGTCAGGCTAAAGACCTATTTCGTTGTTTTCTCTGCCATTCTTTCCGATTGGCACGGGTGGGACAGGTTTTTGATGTCTCAGCCGTCTAAACCTTTTGCGAAAGTTTTGGGGTTCGTGGCTGTGAAGGCTCCCTTTGGGGGTTTGAGGGCTGAATCCTATCTTAGCGCACCTTTTTGGAAATAACATTTTATACCCATATACATGGCAAACTTTTTAGAGAAACTCTTCGGCTCCATCTTTGGCAATAAGAATGACCGCGAGCGCAAGGCCCTCCAGCCCCTCGTAGATGAGATCAACGCAGAGTATGAGAAACTGAAACCCCTCACTACCGACCAGCTCCGCGCCAAGACTGCAGAGTTTAAAGCCCGCATAGCAGAGTACCTCAGTGATATAGATGCAGAGATAGCCAACCTCGTAGAGAGCGCCAATGCACAGGAGGACCTGCATCAGAAAGAAAGCATCTTCAAGCAGGTAGACGAGCAGAAGAAGCACCGCGATAAGATGATAGAGGAGGTGCTGCAGGAGCTCCTGCCACAGGCCTTTGCAGTGGTCAAGGAGGCAGCCTTCCGCTTTACCAATAAT
>CAZNDJ010000169.1:0-6408 GCA_964571705.1 uncultured Chitinophagaceae bacterium | reverse complement strand
CATCTTGACCTCTTCGATCTTGGCAAACCAAGGGTTCAGCGCATAGCTACCCGAGAGGATCACCTGCTCCTGCAGACCACGGTTACCGCCCGCAGTGAGGAATGCATCCGCATCCTGGAAGTTGTTGTGCGCAGGCACTACCTTGCCTGCTATCTGGCCCTGCTCGATCTGTGCACCGTCCAGTGTGGTCACGATGCCCACCATATTGTCATGTATGATGGTCAGGTCTGTGACGAGTATCTCAAAGAGGAATGTATTGATCCTGTAGCTACCAGCCTGGAGCACAGTAGCCTGGCGGCCCTTGTAGCCACCATTGTTCAGAAACTTCTCTGCGTCCTGATAGGAATCGCACTCAGCCTTGCGGGCCAGTATCTGGCCGGTAGGCATCTCGCGGCCGTCACGGGCCAGGAGGAGGGCTATCTTACCGTTAGGTATCACAGTGAGTGGCTGCAGCTCTACATCGTATTGCCAGATCCAGTAGCCTGTATAGATACCGGGGGCGAGTGTCTGCGCCTGAAAGCCCGCTTCACCCTTAGTAGCGATGATGCGTCCCTCCGGGAGTTTCTTATTGTCTCCGAAGAGGACAAACTTCACAGTGACGAGACCGATCTTATCTTCCGGTATGATCACTACGCCAAAAAAGATCTTTAAAATAAACTGATAAAAGACGAGGCTGATGAGTAGGAGCGATCCCGCTACTATCAGGCCAATAGTTAAGTTGCTCATAGTAATAAGTGAATTGAATGGGGTAGGAAAAATTTGTTTTCTGTGGTTTCTAAGTGGTACGATCTGCCGCGAGGGGAGTGGTCAGATGTGGGAGTCAGGGAGGCATGATGTTGTTGCGTTTGATCTTGGATAAATGATGATGATCGATCAATCGCTATGGTAGACGCGGGACGATTTTGAAAATTGTAAAGAAATGTAAAAATATATAGCAGTGGTAACACGCAATCAACAGGTTAGGTTAAACAGACGTTTGTTTCTGAGAGTACTTTTGAGTTAGATTTTTGATGCAATAAATGGAAAGAGTTGTATGTCAATAGGTACTATATAAGTTCAAAGAATGCCTACATAAAAAGCCCCCAAACCAATCCATGGCTTGGGGGCTGAAAGAATATTCATATACTAAGCTATTCTACCAGCGGATCACCACTCTGCCCGGACCGCCGGGACCCGGAGTACCGCCAAACTGCACTGCACCGGCAGGGCTCAGATAGTCGGCATCACTCGATGCCGGTGGCAAAGTGCCCACAGAGCTAAGGGTAGTATTAGTAGGGCCCAGAGGTGCATTCTGCTGAGACACGAGGGTGAAGTTCATACCAAACTGAGTAGCGGTATAGTAGCTGGCACCACCACCACCACCACTGCCTCCGTAGACATTGGTGCCACCACAGGCAATGCCGCCAGTACCACCGTAGTAGCCACCACCACCACCACCGCCACCACCTGTGCCGGCCATACCCGCCAGTGCAAATCCCGCGCCGGATACACCGCCACAGCCTGCAGGTACATTGGCTCCGTTGCTACCGCCACCACCACCGCCGGCACCTACACTTTTATAAAAAGCGAGGTTGGATACTTTGGTACGGACCATGCCCTCTCCGCCGCCGCCGCCTGCTATGGCTACAGCAGTGCCCTGCGCCAGTGGCAGAGCTGTGAAGATGCCACTATAGCCACCACCACTACAGCCGGGCTGGGAGGTGCTAAACTCGTCCAGGCCTGCACTGCCGGCCGCGCCTCCACCAAAGGTGGCTCCACCACCGGCGCTACCGCCACCACCTACTACGATGTAGTAAGTAGTACCTGGTGTGACATCTACTGTCCCACTGATAAAACCTCCCGCTCCGCCACCTGCACCGGCGCTGCCACCTGCGGCGCCCCATATCTTGACATACATACTGGTGACACATGCCGGCACAGTAAAGCTCTGCACCGCACCTGTATAGCCAAACGCCTGCATACCGCTGGTGGTAGTCGCATGGCTTCTTATATTGGAATAAGCGCTGACGGGGTTGCAGCCGTTATATGCCCGCAGGCGGACATAATAGGTAGTGCATGATGACAAGCCGGATATGGTGTAGGAGGTTACGTTGCCGATATCAGAGTTGCTCAGCAGCAGGGGATAAAAGCCGCTATTGTCTGCGACGTCTATATAGTATCCGGAGGCATTGGTCACAGTGGGCCATGACACAGTCATAGTGTTATTGGTCGCTACAGTGATAGGGTTCAGCACCGGGGCTGACAGTGTACTGGCACCTGTCGTGATACTCTGACTGATGGCGGGGCTGGTACCACACGGATTAGATGCTGCTACGCTGATAGTATAGTTGGTCGAGGATCCATTGAAGACAATGTTGACCGATGAGCCATTGCCTACAGGCTCTATCACTGCTGCTGTATCTCCGGGCACAGTCCAGATGTAGGAGCTGGCCCCGGCTACAGGTGTGACCGAGAATGCCTGTGGCGAAGTAGCACACAAGCCTGTAAAGGCTCCAAAGATCCTGGACGGAGTGGCAGGTGCTGCCGCGCAGCCACAGCCTATCGGCTGCCATGCTCCACCTACAAAGAACTCCAGGCAGCCCGTAGTCATATTGAAGAGTGTGAGGCCGAGTGCCGGTGATGGTATCGCATCACGCTGCTGCGAGGTGAGGCGTGGGTAGAGTACGCCCTGTGTAGTAGAGCTGATGTCCAGCGCAGCACTGGCAGCAGGAGTGGTAGTGCCTATGCCTACATTGCGCAGTGATACGCTCATGACAGGAGTCACGGAGTCGCTCGCTCCACTGAGGGCAGAGTTGCCCAGAGATACACCATTGTATCCGCCTATCGCGATGCGGTCAGTGTTGGCCTGCCACTTGATGATGTCACTGTGATCTGCAGGGTCTGCACGGAGGTAAATGCTATGGCCATCCATGTGCAGGTTGCCCTCCACCTGTAATTTATTGACCGGGCTGAGTGTACCGATGCCGGCGTTGCCTGCATTATTGACCACCACTACGGGTGTCACAGAGTCTCCCGCAGTAGCATCTGTATAGCCCAGCTCTGCACCGCCAAATCCACCCATGGCCATACGGTCACGGCCAGGGCTCCACTTGACCACATCATATTTGTCACCGCCACCACCACCTCTGAAGAATGCAGAATTTCCATTGAGGTGCATATCACCTTCTATCTGTAGTTTATTGAGCGGAGTGGTAGTGCCTATACCTACATTGCCGCCATTGTTGTAAATATTGCTGCTGTTTACTACCCACTGCGAACCATCCCAGTAGGTTGTATTGCCAGCTGCGCTACCATTTATGAGTATACCAGTGGCGCCGGTTGCACCTTGCGGCCCTGTAGATCCTGCATTGCCTGCAGGCCCTTGTGCGCCTGTGGCCCCTGTAGCTCCATTGAGACCTGCTGCGCCTGCGGGACCTGCCGGTCCTTGTGCGCCTGTAGGGCCATTATTTCCCGCAGGGCCTGTGGCCCCTGTAGCTCCATTGAGACCTGCTGCGCCCGCGGGACCTGTGGGTCCTTGTGCGCCTGTCGCGCCATTATTTCCCGCAGGGCCTGTGACACCTTGTGCGCCTGTAGCTCCATTGAGACCTGCTGCGCCTGTAGGACCGGTGAGACCATCAGACCCCGCAGGGCCAGTAGCGCCGGTTGTGCCTTGAGCGCCTGTTGCGCCGTTGTTCCCTGTCGCTCCCTGCAGACCCGTAGCACCGGTAGTACCCGCCGCACCTGTGGGCCCTGTAGGGCCCTGTGCGCCCGTTGCTCCGGTATTGCCCGCAGGGCCTTGTGGTCCTGTCGTACCATTGCTGCCATTGGCACCTGCTGCGCCAGTCGCGCCGGTCGTGCCCTGTGCTCCTGTAGCACCGCTGCTACCCACAGGACCTTGGGCTCCTGTGGGACCAGTGGTGCCATTCGCAGCATTGCCTGCAAAGAGCGCATACGGTACACTCATCAGCTGCTGAGTGCCCATGTCAGTATAGTTGCTGCCGCCGGCTATGTCTATCTCTACCTGCAGGAATTTTGAGCCGCTACCCCAGTTCACTGCGGCCAGGTTGCCTACGCCACTGGCTGTGCTGCCGATCACCGTAGTGAATAGGCCGAGCGGGCTGGTTGCCCCGTGATGGACCTCCTGAAATACGATATTGCCAGTAGGGGATACATCGTGTATAGAAAAGCGCACTGATACTTGTGTGGCAGTCACGGGTGCACCCTGTCCATTGCGGACGATGGCCTGGTAGCTGATACCCTGAGGGGCCTGGGCAAAGGCCAGCATGCAGCAGAGTAACAGCGCAGCGGATAATACGGATCTGAAATGGATCATCGGAGTGGGTTTGATGGTGGATGTGATTTATGGTTGTGCCGCAAAGCTAGGTGTGTAGGGTAGGGCCGCGTGCGACAAATCGCTCCTATTATCGGAATCACTCAGTGCTCAATTTCTGGATTTTACATTATTTTCCCTTCAAATATTAAGTGTGCCTAAAAAGGATTACCTGGTGCGGCTGATCCACTCGCTGGATACGGCGGAGCGAAAGAACTTCCTCGCGTCTGTGGGGGACTCGCGCAGTGAGCGGCAGTACCTGAAGCTATTTCACATACTAGAGGGAGAGCAAAACTATGACGCCAAGACCCTGGCCAAAAAGCTGAATGTACAGCCCAAGCAACTGGCTGACGATAAGTACTACCTCAATAAGCTGCTGCTCAAGAGCCTGCGCAGCTTTGATGACCCAGAGTGGAAACATACACGACTGCTCAAAGATCTGCAGGACGCCAAGATACTGGCGGATCACGGCATGCATGATGATGCACTCGTAGCAGTAGACAAAGTAATAAAGGAGGCTATTTACCTGGAGCATTATGGCTTTGTGCTCTATGCTTATAGCCTGAAGCGTGTGTGCCTGTGGGCACTGCTGCGCTACGATGAGGTGAATGCTATGGAGACAGAAAGGAGAAAGATAGTCGCCGCGTACGAGGAGGCATCTGACCTGTGGGAGCTCAGCTCGGCCAACTACAGCATGATAAATGCAGGTCACAAGGATGTAGCACTGAAAGAAATGCTTAAGCATCCGATGCTGAAAAAAAAGGCTGAGACACTGAAGAGCATACAAGCTAAGTCGCACTGGTATGACATCCACAAAAGGACCTATGCACAGATCAATGATATACCGAATCTGCAAAAGACGGAGGATGGATTCCGGGAGTTTCTGGCTCTGAATCCGGCTATGAGGGATGTACATGCCAGTGGCTATATCTCCATGCGGATCAACTCGGCCGTGCAGGACTGTATGCAGGCAAACTATGAGCGTGCCCTCGCCATGCTGGTGCAGCTGGAGATAGATATGCGCACACCGCTGCGATACCTGGATCAAAGCAGCACCCTGAGGGCACAGTACCACATGTCGCACCTCAGGTGCTATATAGCCCGCAAGACGGGCAAATATGAAGAGGCATGCCTATGGGGAGAGCGCACCTACCGGACGGAGTACGAGATGCCCGCGCAGGAGAGGTTTGATGTGCTGTGGGAGTGGGCCATACCACTGATACACTCAGGGAAGAGCAAGGAGGGATATGAAAAGCTGGATGAGCTCGTGACCACCAAAGATATCAGGACAGACCTGCAGCCATATATCAGGCCACTCATGGTGCTGGCTCAGATAGACATGCGGCACTATGATGTAGCAGTGTACCTGATCAAAGCCTCAAAGCTGTGGGCAAAGCGCAAGAAGATAGTCTCTGCAGAGCTCGACTTATTCTTCAGTCATGCCTATGCCATAGCGAACGCGCCTGCCCTGTCGCGCAAGGATGCGCTGGTCAAGCTCAGCCAATCCATCCATGACGGTAAACTGCGGGACCTGGACACTCAGATAGACCTGGGCTACTGGGTAGATACCCGGCTAAAGGATAAAAAGATCAATAGCTGAAAATGTATAGCAGCCTCCGTCAAGATGGTGGAGCTGCTGCATTGCCGATAAAGAGGGAGGCGATTATTTGCCCTTGAAGTTTGCCTTCCTCTTCTCCAGAAATGCGGCTGTACCCTCTACAAAGTCTTCTGTGGTCACACACTTGCCAAAGAGGGAGATCTCAGTATCAAAACCGTCGATACCATCTTTGAAGTGAGCATATACCGACTGTATCACCTGTGCGATAGCGAATGGCGCCTTGCTGGCGATCTTGGCTACCATGGCTTTGCAGTGGTCTATGAGTTCTACTGTTTGTACTACATCATTTACCAGGCCGAGCTTCTGTGCGCAGTGGGCGTCTATCATGTCTGCGGTCATGAGCAGCTCCAGTGCTTTGCCTTTGCCTATCAGCTGCACGAGGCGCTGTGTACCACCATAGCCTGGTATGAGGCCCAGGTTTACCTCCGGCTGTCCGAACTTCGCATTCTCACTCGCTATACGGATATGACAAGCCATAGCC
>CAZNDJ010000168.1:0-6704 GCA_964571705.1 uncultured Chitinophagaceae bacterium | reverse complement strand
AGGAAGATTTTTTTAAAGATAAATCGCTGGTGTACGCACCTAAGTAGATGATACTGGACGCTCAAAATATCACTAAAAGCTATGGTGCACTCCGTGTGCTGAATGGCGTATCGCTACAGGTGCAGAAAGGAGAGGTGATCTCTATAGTCGGCGCCTCGGGTGCGGGCAAAAGTACACTGCTGCACATCATCGGCACACTAGACAGGCCGGATGGCGGTACGGTGACCATAGCCGGTGAAAGTATATCAGGGAAGAAGGATAAGGCGCTGGCATCGTTTCGCAATAGTAAGCTGGGTTTTATCTTTCAATTTCATCACCTGCTGCCGGAGTTTACAGCCCTGGAGAATGTATGCATACCTGCATTCATAGCCGGGACAAAGACCGCTGCAGCAGAAAAGCGCGCCAAGGAGCTGCTCGACCTGCTCAAGCTAGGGCACCGTACCGGTCACAAACCTAACGAGCTATCTGGCGGAGAGCAGCAGCGGGTGGCCGTAGCGCGTGCGCTGATGAATAACCCTGCTATAGTGATGGCAGATGAGCCCTCGGGCAATCTGGACTCTGATAATGCCCGGGACCTGCACAGCCTCTTCTTTGACCTGCGCGATCAGCTGGGGCAGACATTTATCATCGTGACGCACAATGAGGACCTGGCCCAGATGGCCGACCGCAAAATAGTCATGAAGGACGGCCGCATAGCAGACGGCCAGTAGACTTGCCATTCGGCTGAAATCTCATTACACTTGTCTGGCTGATGAAATCTCCACAGGACATATTATGGCAATACTGGGGCTATAACGCTTTCCGCCCGCTGCAGGCAGAGATCGTACAGTCTGTGCTGGAGGGTCATGATACGCTGGCACTGCTGCCTACGGGCGGCGGCAAGTCATTGTGCTTTCAGGTGCCGGCACTGTGCATGGATGGCCTGTGCGTCGTGGTGTCACCACTCATAGCGCTGATGCGCGACCAGGTGCAGAACCTGCAAGCCAAAGGCATCAAGGCCATCGCTATTCACACAGGTCTGCCACATGGAGAGATAGACCGCCTGCTGAATGCGGCCATGTTTGGCGATGTGAAATTCCTCTATATCTCTCCGGAGCGGATCGCTACGGATGAGTTTCAGGCGCGGGTGGCCAATATGAATGTGACGCTGATAGCGGTAGATGAGGCACACTGTATCTCTCAGTGGGGGTATGACTTTCGCCCGGCCTATCTGCGTATAGCTGACCTGCGGGCGCTCGTGCCCGGTGTGCCCGTCATAGCCCTCACGGCGACGGCTACTGAGCCTGTGGCTGCAGATATACAGACCCAGCTGAAATTTCATGATGGGCAGGTCTTTCAGAAGAGCTTCACACGAGCCAACCTCAGCTATGTGGTGCGGGAGGCCGATGATAAGAACCTGCAGTTGCTGGACATTTTAAAGAAGGTGCATGGCTCAGCCATAGTATATGTGCGCAACCGACGCAAGACAAAGGAAATAGCAGACTACCTGCGCAGGCATGGCATCAAGGCTGACTTTTACCATGCCGGGCTGGAGAGTGATGAGCGGCACAAGCGCCAGGCCGACTGGATAGCCAATAAAACACGGGTGATAGTCAGTACCAATGCATTTGGCATGGGCATAGACAAACCTGATGTACGTGTGGTGGTGCACGTAGAGCCGGCAGACTCTATAGAGGCATACTTTCAGGAGGCGGGCCGTGCAGGGCGCGACGAGCAGCGTGCCTATGCCATACAGCTCATCACGCAGAGAGATGAGCGGGACCTGCTGGAGAGCAAATCAAAGGATATACCTGCCTATCAGGAGGTGCGTGAGATATATGACCAGATAGGAGGAGAGCTGAATATAGCCTTTGACTCCGGCGCGCATCAGCCGCACGATTTTGACCTGTCTGCTTTTGCTAAAAAATACCAGTACGGCCCGGTGAAGGTGATGAACGCCCTAAAGCTGATGGAGACGCAAAACCTGCTGGAGGTCAGCGATGGGTTTCAGTCGCAGCCGCGGGTCAAGATAGTAGTGGGCAAGGATGTATTGTATAAATTTCAGGTAGAGCACAGGAAATTTGAACCCCTCATCAAAATGATACTCCGTACCTGTGCGGGTGTGTTTGAGGACTACGTCGGCTTCAATGAAGTAGCGATAGCCTCAAAAGTACACATGTCATATGAGGCCCTGACCACTGCCATGCTGCAGCTAGACAAACTGGATATCCTCTCCTACATCCCGCGCCGGGATAAGCCGCAGCTGATCCTGCGCCAGCCTCGTATGCGGCGCGATCACCTCACTATGGACCGCAGCTTTGTAGAGGCGCGTATATCCGGAGCCCGGGAGCGGCTGGAGGCTGTGCATCAATATGTGGCCAATAGAAGTGTGTGCCGTAGCCGGTGGCTGGTGGCCTACTTTGGTGAGGCTGATGCGCCGGACTGCGGCATCTGTGACATCTGCATCGGCCGCAAGAAGGAAAGCCTCGGCACTAGGGATTTTGAAACCATAGCCGCTGAGATCATGGCTGCTATCACAGAGCCGCGTACCGTACCTGCTCTGGCAGACGCCCTCTCTCTCAGCCCCGAGAGGGTAAATGAAGTAGTACGCTGGCTGGCAGATCAGGGCAAAATAGCCCGGACCGAGGATGGCAAAGTGTTTGCCCGTACCTAGGCTTCATTCATTATTCTCATCTCTCTATTATATCCGAAAAAGCCTAGTTTCGTCGCCATGCCTGCGCGAAGCATCATATTGGCTGTGACCAATGACCTGACGTACGATCAGCGTATGCAGCGCATCTGCACCTCACTGACAGAAGCAGGGTATGAGGTGACACTGGTAGGGCGGGAGCGTGGCCAGTCTCTGCCATTAGATCATTTCCCTTTTCGTCAGGTACGGCTCAGGTGCTGGTTTGACAGTGGCAAGCTTTTTTACCTGGAGTATAATATCCGGCTTTTCATCTATCTGCTTTTTCACCGGCATGCTATCATCTGTGCCATAGACCTGGATACCATCGTGGCCTGCTACTACGCTGCTACGCTAAGTGGTGCCAAGCGTGTTTATGACGCACATGAATACTTCCCGGAGGTGCCGGAGGTGGTGCGGCGGCCGCGTGTACGCGCTGTATGGCAGTGGGTAGAGCGTACTTATGTGCCTCGTATGGACCTGATCTATAGTACTACACAGAGTATCTCGGAGATATTTCAAAAAACATATAAAAAAGAGGTAGCTACCATCCGCAATCTGCCACTGGCTCAAAGCGTAACCATGCCGGCAGATCACACACCCCGCTACCTGCTCTACCAGGGCGCGCTGAATGAAGGCCGGGGCCTGGAGCATCTGATAGAGGCTGTGGCTGACCTGGATATAGAGCTATGGCTGGTGGGAGATGGTGACATCACAGATAAGCTCAAAGCGCAAGTGGCGCTGGCCGGACTGCAAGATAAGGTGAAGTTCACGGGCTATGTCAAGCCAGCTGATCTAAAAGAGATCACGGCCGATGCATTCATAGGCATCAATCTGCTGGAGATGAAGGGCCTCAGCTACTACTACTCGCTGGCCAATAAATTTCTGGACTATATACAGGCAGGTGTGCCGCAGGTGTGTATCGGCTTTCCGGAGTATAAGCGCATTAATGATCAATACCATGTAGGGTTATTGGTAGAAAATCTGGAAAAGGATACGATAAAAACCGCCCTGACACGTTTAATGGAAGACAAAGATTTATACGCCAAAGTGAGGGAGAATTGTTTGGTTTGCAGGCGGGAACTCACATGGGAAAACGAAGAGAAAAAATTGATCGCGCTTTATGACCGGCTCTACTGACAGGCATCTGCATATAGTTTCCTTTAATGTGCCCTATCCTCCCGACTACGGCGGCGTGATAGACGTCTACTACAAGATCAAAGCCCTCCATGAGCTCGGTGTCAAAGTTCACCTTCATTGCTTTCACTATGGCCGCGAGGAATCCAAAGAACTGGAGGAGGTCTGCGCCTCGGTCAACTACTACGAGCGCAAGAAGTTTTACCAGGCTATCTATTCGTCAGTGCCATATATCGTGGGGTCGAGGAAGTCTGATGAGCTGCTGAGTACACTGGCCGGAGATGAGCACCCGGTGCTCTTTGAGGGACTGCATACCTGCTTCTACCTGGGGCATCCATCCATACGCCAAAAGATCAAGGCTGTGCGCATGCACAATGTGGAGTGGGAGTACTACAAAAGCCTCAAGGAAGCCGAGCGCAATTTTCTGATCAAATACTATTTCAATGTAGAGGCCAACCGGCTCAAGAAATTTGAGGAGGAGCTGCGTCATGCAGACAGGATATTTGCGATCAGCAAGAGCGACTATGAATACCTGCGCCAGTCCTATGAGGATATAGATTTTGTATCCGCCTTTCACTCTAATGAAGAGGTAACCTCAAAAACTGGCCGTGGCGACTATGTACTCTATCATGGCAACCTGAGCGTGGTAGAAAATAACCAGGCTGCGATCTTTATCGTCAAAAAAATAGCCGCTGACCTCAAGATCCCTTTTGTCATAGCCGGTAAAAATCCGACGGACGCGCTGAAAAAGGAAGTGGCCAGGTATAGTAATATAGAGCTGGTAGAAAATCCTTCTTTTGAGAAAGTAGCTGATCTGCTCAGCAATGCGCAGGTCAACCTCCTGACCACCTTTCAGAATACAGGTATCAAGCTGAAGCTGCTCAACTCGCTCTACCGGGGGCGCTTCTGCCTGGTCAACTCAAAAATGGTAAACAATACCGGCCTAGAGTCGCTCTGCGTGATAGAGGATAACCCTAATGCTACCAAGCGCCTGATCATGGACCTGATGAACCTCGATTTTGACGAGCATCATATCAATAAGAGGCGGCAGCTACTGGACCATGAGTTTAGCAACAGAGCCAATGCGCAAAAGATCATACATGCTATCTGGGAGCAGCAAGGCTGATAGGGAGCTCTACGCCCTCTGTCACAATACTGTCATATCCGGTACTTTTTTATGTAAAAGGCTTACCTTTGGCATCTGTCATTAAAAATATCTGATGGCCTCACTCCGCAGCATAATCTCCAGCCCTATGGGCATCCTGAAGCTAGCCATAGCCCTCTGCTATATCGGCCTGGGCGTGTACCTGATGGTTTATGGCCAGCAGATATTAGGGTTCATAGAGCCTACCTATAGGTCTATACTTTCGTGGGTGTTTATCATCTATGGAGGATTCAGGCTGCTGCGGGCGCTGACAGACAGGCCCGACTCTCAAAACTTCTAACCGTGCAGTATCGCCCGCTTTACTTTATCGCCTTATTTTGCCTGACCCTGATGGCCTGTAGCCGCCACACAGACCAGGCAGCCCCGCCGCCTGCGGCCATAGAGGGGCCTACTCACATAGACTCTATCACTGTGTATGCAGATGAGGCTTTCAAATATATCATGGACCAAGAGGTGCGTGTGTATGAGAATGACCAACCGGATCAGCACCTGCATCTCATCTACCTGCCGGAGGCCGAGGTGCTGAAGCACCTGACATCTGATAGCTTTTCTACAGTAGTGATAGGGCGCAGGCTCAGGGAGTCAGAGCGCTCGCAGCTCTTCAAAAAGAATCATATCACTCCAGAAGAGCGCTGTTTTGCGCGTGACGCGATAGCCTTGGTTGCCAATCAGGATTTCCCGCAGGATACGCTGCCATATGCTCAGGTAGGCAAGCTCGTAGCCGGTACATCTGACCAATACAAAGTGGTCTTTGAAGGCAATAGCTCGGGAGTGCTAAGCTACATGTTTGGCCTCTTCAGCCAGTCTGCCCGTCCGTCCGCTTTTGCGGTGAAAAATACCGACGAGCTGGTAGCCTACCTGCAGAAAGATAAGAACGCGATAGGCTTCATGCCATATGACAAGATCAGCGACGATGATGTAGCAGCCGTACGCGACCTGCTAAAGAAAGTTAAGCTGCTATATGTGGCAAAGCCGGACTCTGCAGGCCGCATGGTAGTATCTACCGCCTCTCAGAGCGAGATAGCCGATGAATCTTACCCTTTTGCGAGGCCGATCAACTTTATCCAGCATAGCATGGATCAGAAGGTCGGCACGGGGTTTGTTAATTTCCTGAACAAAGACAGATCAGGGCGTATAATATTGAAGTCGGGACTGGTGCCTACTATCATGCCATCGCGTACTATCAATGTCACAAACTGAAATGAAATCGAAAAACGCTATCATTGCAAATCTTAAAAATCTAAATACTCGAATGAAAAGTATCAAGATCGCAGCAGCCATGCTGCTACTGTCCTCTCAGACATTTGCCCAGTCGGCACTGGACGAGGGTAAAAAACAACTGGAAAAGGAGAATTTTGCTACGGCCAAGAATATACTGCGCAAGGCTTTGGCAGATGGCACTACAGACCGCGTGCAGACGGCCTACTATCTGGGCAATACTTACCTGAAAATGGATGATCCGGATTCCGCAAAGATATGCTATCGTGTGCCGGGATTTGAGAATAAAACAGTCTATGGCTTGCTGGCCAATGGCCGCCTGACGCTCCTGAATGGCGACAAGGCAAAAGCAAAGACATATTTTGAGCAAGCGGTAGTGACGTCTAAGTTCAAAAATGCAGACATCCTCAATCAGGTAGGCGACGCCTGGTACAAGCCGACCACTACTGACCTGCAGGAGGCGATCAAGAATTTTGAGGACGCATTCAAGATAGATCCCAAGAACACTAATAATGCGCT
>CAZNDJ010000167.1:0-6751 GCA_964571705.1 uncultured Chitinophagaceae bacterium | reverse complement strand
TCAGGCTGATGGGTGGCAGGGAGCGGTTTGCTACGCTGCTGGACTCACTATTCCCCACCAGCAGCAATATGTATGGGCTGCCTCATCCCGATGTATCCGGTATGATAGGGCAGTATGCTCACGGCAATGAGCCGAGCCACATGATAGCCTATGCCTACGACTATGCTGCGCAGCCGTGGAAGGCTCAACACACCACGCGCCTGATCATGGATAGCTTCTACACAGACAAGCCAGACGGCCTATGCGGTAACGATGACTGCGGGCAGATGAGTGCGTGGTATGTCTTTAGTGCGATGGGCTTCTACCCTGTCTGCCCGGGATCAAATCAATATGCTATCGGTTCGCCGAAAGGCGATAAGATGGTGCTTCACCTGGAGGATGGCAAGAGCTTTACCATCACGGCGAAGAACAATGAAAAAGGCAATGTGTACATAAGATCTGCACGCATGAATGGCAGTCCGTATACCAAGAGCTACCTGAACTATGAGGACATCGTGAAGGGTGGCACACTGGAGCTGGAGATGGGCGCTGTGCCGAATACTCAATGGGGAGCCGGGGATGGTGATGTGCCGGTGACGGGGATTGAATAACTAACAAGCGAGGGTATATAGTTTGCGCTTGCCTGGTTGCAGGTCAGGCGACCTGCAACGGCGGAGAATGTTTTTGTTTTATATATTTAAGCAACAATCAACCCACTCATGAAGAAACTCGCAAAGGTACTGGCAGGTATTGCCATTTTTATTGCGCTGCTTGTATTAGTAGTCAGGCTGACGGGCAATGGCTACCTGGTGCGGGGGGTGTGGGTGACGTACCTGCACGGCAATAACTCTGCTACAATAGATGATGCAAGATACTTCAAAACGCATCCTGTGCAGGCCAGTGACCATCCATCTGAGTGGCCGCTACACCGTGAGTACAATAAAAAAGAACTACCTACCAAGCTGCGTGAAATGCTCTCGCGTACGCAGACCGTGGCCTTTGTGATGATAAAGAATGACAGCATACTGGCGGAGCAATACTGGGAGGGATATAGTGACACTTCGCAGTCAAACTCTTTCTCTATGGCAAAGAGCATTGTGACGATGCTCACGCAGATAGCGATACAGAAGGGCATCTTCAAAGACTGGCATGACAAAGTAGCGCCGATGCTCCCCGGCCTGAAGGGGCCTCACGCACAGGAGCTGGAGCTATGGCACCTGAGCACGATGTGCTCGGGGCTGGACTGGGATGAGGCGTACAAAGATCCATTTAGCGTGACGGCGAAGGCCTACTATGGCAGCGATATCAAAGGCTTGATGCAAACGCTGGCCATCAAAGACGAACCCGGCAAGGTGCATAACTACCAGAGCGGCAGTACGCAGCTGCTGGGCCAGTGCCTGATGAATGTGACCGGCCGCACACTGGCTGACCTGGCTACCGACTGGCTCTGGAAGCCACTCCAGGCGCAGCGCGATGCGAAATGGCATACTGACAATAAAGGCGTGGAACTGGCCTACTGCTGCTTTAACAGCAATGCGAGAGACTTTGCACGGTTTGGCAAGATGATGCTGCACCAGGGCAACTGGGAGGGCAGACAGATACTCGATAGCTCCTTTGTAAAGATGGCAACCACGCCGGTGCAGGAGCCATTCTACGGCTATTCTTTCTGGCTGGATGACTCGCATGGCACGCATGTATTTGCGCAGCGTGGTATACTGGGCCAGTACATCATCACCATACCGGAATACAATACGGTAGTAGTGCGCCTGGGCAGGCAGCGCCTACCTAGCCTGAATGGCGCTCTATCGGAAGACTTTAACGTGATAGTGGAGCAAGCGCTGACCATGGTGAAAGGGCAGTAAGGATACTAAGCCTTGCTATCAGCCGTTTACATTCTACAGGCTGATGTTCACTTTTTTCGCAGGCTCATATAGTCGCCTTATTTTACATTTGTTTCACCCATATATGATATAGGGAGGCTGATGGCTGGACGGTCCATAATACTTCTGATGATAACTCTGGTATGTGCCTGCGCGCATGCCCAGACATGTGCGCCGATCCAGGTGGGTACGCGCATGGATACTGCACTGGTCAGGACGTACAACCATGTACCAGTCTTCTATCACTGCGCACCGCTGCATCCATACCGTATACTGGGTATGATGACGGCTACTCCCTTGGTAGCATACAGCAGTGAAGCCTTTATCCGGTACACGCACCTGGCACGCCGTAAATACAAAACAGATAACATCGGAATACTGGTCAATGACCTGCGCTTTGGCACTGATAGCTTTTATGTGGTGCAGTTTGCGCCAGAGGATGGCCATGCAGATACGGCGGTGTTTGAGACGCCCATATTCCTGGGAGCGCGGCCTACCAAACCATATAAAGTCATACGCGTCATAAACGACCAGCTGAGCTATGGCTCTGTGAACCAAAACCTGCAGCGCTATATGCGCGAGGCGGCTGCGCTGCACCTCCGCTATGACGGGATCATGGTGAGGGATATCAACTATGCTTTCACGCCGGACCAGATCTACATCTTCCGATGGAAATGATCACTGATGCAGCGCGACACGCAGGCTCCTGACCACGCGGCCTGATTGCCGCAGCGACACGATATAATCGCCTGTCTGTAGTCCCCCCAGATCTATGTACATGTAGTCCCTGACCACACCATTAGCATACATGCGGCGGCCACTCATGTCATGCACCTCGACCATAGCATCACTGGTGAGGGATGGATCAAGATGGATATTGTAACCGCCACGGCCCGGATCTGGATAGATAAGGAAATCTCCCTGCGGCAAGGAATGATAGCCGCTGCAAAGCGATATACCTGGTAGCGCCGTGGTATCTCCCCTGCGCACCCAAAAGCTGATCGTGTCAGGGTAATAACCATCCTTGTGCACAATGGCCCAATGAAGGGTGGAATCTGTAGCGCGATTGCCAGCCCAAAGGCCACAGATGAAGCTGCCTGAGGCATCAGACATCTGCCGGCTGCGATATAGCGTGTCTCCAGAGATGCGCCCCCGGCTGAAGACCCTGATGCATGCACCAGGCAAAGGCGCTCCGCTGGTACAATCGTACACATGGCCTGCAGCCATACCCAGGTATGGGAAATAGACAGAATCAAGAAATGCAGGGAGTGCAAAAGAATCTACCCGACCCGGACTCATGGATGATGTAGGTAGTAATGTACCAGCAAAGATGCAGACCTGACTGATATCTCCATCGTCATACCTGTCCAATCCCCGGGTTATCATATAGCGCACGCTGGCGGGGTCCGTCCACCCGAGCCTGGAGTTGCTCACGAAAGTGGCTATCATGATCTCCTTGCCAGGGAAATGTAAACGAAGTAAATCAATGTCTGAGTCGAGCGCTGTGTAGCAACAATTCTGGCGATCGATGTAGGAATAATACAGACCATCCATATAGGGCATGACCTCTGGATGCGCATCAGTGTTATAGAGCACGCAGTACAGACGATTGTCCGGTGTGAGCTCTTCGCTTTCCCTATATACATTGCCCTCGCCATCTACATACCTGCCGCGCACTGCATGATAAACATCCCGTGTGATCGCGGTGTCACCGTTCCAGTCGTCCAGTATCACGCCGCATACCGGGCCATATGACCGCGACAAGCGCGAAAAACGCTGACCGCCCTGTATCATGCCGCTACCATGTACCGGATGACGGAAAAACACCGAAGTATCTGCGGGCAAGTTATAGGTCCCTTTCTCCGAAGGAGGATTGATGATACCCATGACCCGATTGACATGCCAGGCGGTGCAACTATCCAACTGCGCACTAAAGAGAAAACGGCCATCGGAGTGCGCATTCTGAATGGCGGCCTCGCCGAAATGATATAGCGACTGTATAGGCAGGGTATCGCGACCTGTACTATCTGTATAAGTATAACCTGCGGAAAGATGATAGACGGCGAGGGGACCAGTAAACCGGGGTGACTGGGCAGAAAGCAGATGGCAAGACCATACCAATGTAATGATCACGAGAATGCGCAGCCTGCCGGTATATGCTTCCTTCATGTGGGTAAAGAAGTACCTACAACGGCAATGCCACAAAATTATTCTGTGGGGGTTCCCGGCCTGCCACTACAGTTGCAAATGGGCGACGAGGGCTGCCAGTGAAGTAGCCGACTCACTGATATTCATAAACTTAGACAGCTCCCGATATAATGTTTCCGCCGTGGCTCCGTGCTGCCGTATAAAATGCAATGAGGTGCTGCCGGCAGATTTGGAGAGCTTGGCTCCGGATGGATCAGCGAGCAGTGTATGGTGATAAAAACTGGTCTGTGCAAAGCGCTCCACGCCAATGAGCGATGCCAGAAACAACTGGGCAGCTGTGCTCGGGAGTAGGTCCTCGCCTCTCACTATCAGATCAATACTATCATCTATATCGTCTGCCAGAGAGGCTACCTGATAGGCGGCAATGCCATCACGACGGCGGATGATAAAGTCGGGCATGTGCTGCCGCAATGAGACCTTCCGGACGCCCAGCTTCTGGTCATGAATGATGATAGGTGCGTCTGGGGTGATGATGCGGATAGTAGTATCCGGCATATCCAGAGGCAGATCTTTTGAGCGGCACTGGCAGTGGTACAGATCGCGGCGTGAGCAGGTACAGGCGTATGTCTGGCCGGTCGCATTCAGCGCATGTATGAGCTGCTGGTAGCGGGGTGCCCGGAGTGATTGGGAAAATGAAGTGTAGTGCTCCTCCGGCGTCTGTGGGCCCGCGTCCCAGTCTATGCCCATCCAGTGCAGCGTCTCAAATATATCCTCTATATACTCCGGGCGCGCACGTGGCGCATCTATATCATCTATGCGCAGCCGCAGGGAGCCGCTACTGCGCTGTACCATGGCATAGGTGAGCACAAAGTTCAGCGCATTGCCGATGTGCAGGTAGCCGGATGGCGTGGGAGCTATACGTGAGCGGGTCATCACAATCAAATCTAAATATTCTGCACTGGCTGTGCTATAGTCGGTGCATTGGCTATTTTCGCGCTATGCCCGCCATAGATACTCCCCGCCGTAAAGCCTACCTGTATATGCACCTCTCCATACTGCTATGGGGATTGACAGGGGTGCTGGGCAGGGGCATACAGCTGGATGCTGAGCTACTGGTCTGGTACCGCATGCTGATCACGTCCATCTCTATGCTGGCCTACATCCTCTATGCGCGTAAGTCGCTGCGCATACCCAGAGGAGACCTGCTGCGGCTCACGACCATCGGACTGATACTGGCGGTGCACTGGGTGTTTTTCTACAGCGCTATCAAGGCATCTAATATCTCTATCGCGCTGTCTATGCTGGCCTCGCAGGGGCTTTTCACCGCGCTGGCGGAGCCACTGGTGAGCGAGAAGAAATTCCGGTGGGATGAGATGATCTTTAGTGTGACTGCCATGGTGGGTATCTGGCTGATCTTCTCTGTAGAGCAAAGCTATACGCGGGGCATCATCTATGGGCTGCTGGCCTCTTTCATCGGGGCATTCTTTAATATCCTGAATAAAAAAGAGGTAGAGAAACATGGACCTGCAGTAGTGTCTTTCTACGAAATAGTAATAGGACTGGCAGCGCTGACGCTCTACCTGGGATTTTATATACAGCACTACCATCCGGCCAAACTCTGGCCGGACACTACTGACTGGCTGCTGCTGCTGGTACTGGCTATCGTATGTACGCACGTGACACTGATACTCTCACTGGCGGCCCTGCGGCATCTGAGTGTCTTTACACTCAACCTGTCTATCAACCTGGAGCCTGTGTATGCGATCGCGCTGGCCTTTCTGATCTATCATGAGAATGAGCACCTGCATACGGGCTTTTTCGTCGGCGCTGCGATCATCATGGGGTCTGTGGTGCTGGAGACGTGGTCTCAGTATAGGAGTAAGGGTGCGGCGACAAGATAATTTCCAGCTAAGAATTTAAGAACTAGTAGGATCAAGTCAAAATCGCAAATTATTTGCAGTAACTGCAATCTGCCTCATAATCATCAGCTGTTTTAAATACTAAAGAGTCATGTCGAAATACTTCGAATGTGAATGAGCCGGCGTCTTTAACAAAAGAGTCTCCAGCACTAAAATCAAAATCCAGCGCTTTGCCCAAGTTCAGAAAGTGAATACTGTCATGGTCAAAATTTACGATTAAGAGATCAGGCAGCGGCATACTTTTAATACTGTCATAATCATGCCTTATGTACGTTACTTTCCCTCCTATTTTTTTGTGGTAAAATTTTTCATTACGTACACACCATTGTGAGTGGGTCATTGCATATCTAGCAATGCCGCCCACTACTATTACAAGGAGTAAAAAAACAAATACTTTTCTCATATCATTAAACACCTATTCGAAGTCAAACCTACTATAAAAAAGCCCTTCATATCATGATGTTAGCCTGAGGCGCAGAGAAGCGAAGCGTTTAATACGATTCCGAATCAGAATTTTAAAATTGAAACAATCATTAATTACCTGACTTAAATGCACCCTAGGATTTTATGTAAAGAGTAGTCGGTTCGTGTCACCGTCGGTTGAAACCGACGGCTAGAGAGTTTGGCAAGTCGGTTGAAACCGACTCGACATATGCGCTCAATCCTGAAAACAAAAAAGCCCTTCACTATGTGAAGGGCCTGTAGTATGCTTGGTGCGAAATATTAATACTTCTTGCCGTAGCCACCGCCACCACCGTAGCCGCCGCTATTGCCGCCGCCGCCGTATGGCTTCTTGTAGCCACCACCGCCGCCGCCGCCGTAGCC
>CAZNDJ010000166.1:0-6809 GCA_964571705.1 uncultured Chitinophagaceae bacterium | reverse complement strand
TACCCAGGCAGATGCCGAGGAAAGGGATATTATGCTCACGTACATATTTGATCGCAGCTATCTTGCCCTCTATACCACGGCTGCCAAAACCCGGCGCTACCAGTATACCATCCAGGTGGCCCAGGGTAGAGGCTATATTGCCTTCCTCCAGGTCCTCAGAGTGGATAGACTCCACTATCACCTTGCAGTTATTGGCCACACCCGCATGGATAAAGGATTCAAAGATCGACTTGTAGGCATCCTGCAGCTCGATGTATTTGCCCACCAGGCCTATGCGCACCTGAGAGGTAGGATTCTTCAGCCTTTGTATAAAGGTCTTCCACTTATCCAGGTTAGGCTCGCCTGCTATCGGCAGTTCCAGCTTGCGCAGGACTGTCTGGTCCAGCTTCTCGCGCTGGTACTCTAGTGGTATGTCATAGATGGTCTCCATGTCAGAGGCCTGTATCACAGAGTCATTGCTCACATTGCAGAAGAGGGCCAGCTTGCGCTTCAGATCGTCAGACAGCGGATGCTCCGTGCGGCACACGAGGATATCCGGCTGCAGGCCGTATGATTGCAGCTCTTTCACAGAGTGCTGTGTAGGCTTGGTCTTGAGTTCTTTAGCAGATTTGGGGTATGGTATCAGCGTGAGGTGGCACACCAGCACGTTATTATGGCCCAGCTCCCAGATGATCTGGCGCACGGTCTCTATATATGGCTGCGCCTCTATATCACCCACGGTACCGCCCAGCTCAGTGATCACGATATCGTACTCGCCCGTCTGCCCCAGCAGGAGCATGCGGCGCTTGATCTCATCTGTGATGTGCGGTATCACCTGCACGGTCTTGCCCAGGTAGGCACCCTCGCGCTCTTTGTTGATCACATACTGGTAGACACGGCCAGTGGTCACGTTATTGGCCTGAGAGGTCGGAACATTGAGAAATCGCTCGTAGTGGCCGAGGTCCAGGTCGGTCTCAGCGCCGTCTTCCGTCACGTAGCATTCGCCGTGCTCGTAGGGATTGAGCGTACCCGGGTCTACATTGATATAGGGGTCAAATTTCTGGATGGTCACACGGTGCCCGCGCGCCTGCAGCAACTTGGCCAGCGACGCTGCAAAAATACCTTTACCCAACGAAGAGGTCACCCCTCCGGTCACAAATATATACTTAGCCATGACAGCAGTTTTTTATTGGTTTTGTGACTAAAGATGGGGGAAACAGCCCTCTCCTCTGCGAGAAGAATGATGACTGGCCTGTGTGGCCGGGGCGTCCGTCAGAAGGGCTAGCGTTTGCTCACCGACTTTGGTCATGCAAAGCTAAAGAAATTATTAATCACATCCTAAGTGCGGGGAAAACGTGTGGATATTTTGGGTAGCTTTTAGTATCACCTCACTCCTACTGTATCACAAACCTGCTACGGCTCTCGATATCCGTGCGTTGGTCAAACCGGAAATCAAGATAGCTGGCCTCGCCAGCGTGTCCGGATGCGTGTGAATGGCTGCGGCCATACTCTTGTCCCCGCTCATCATATACCCGTACAGATAACTCACGGTCTATGGCACGATCATAAATGCCGTATACCGTCAAGATATAAATGGAATCTGGTTTACCCACAGAAAATTTGCCAGTATGAAAACCAGCGCGCAGCAGGCTGCTATCTACTACCAGCTGAGACTGAAAAGTACGATCTACTCCATCCTTCACTCCATCTACAAACTGTGACGCACCTTGCCCGACGGCATTGCCACCCTCCTTTATGACGGCTTTGCTTTTGTCCGATATCTGCTGGCAGGCTGACAGCGTTAGCAGAGCGATAGCTAATAGGTAGAGACGGTACATTCGACTATTGTTTAGCTGGGAAATGGAATGAGACAATCAGCTTTAAAAAAGCTTCTTCAGGCTATTCCAGAAGATCTTCTTGGCGTTGTCGTTGGTATTGATCGTGTCGAGCGGGTCGGTGATGAGGACCTTCATGCCGTAGAGCAGGGAGATGTCGTTTTTGTCGATGTGGGCATTGCGCAGGCGCTCCATCCAGCCGGTGCCAAAGATGACCACGCGCTGGGTGCTGTACTCCTCAGCGAGCTTCTGCAGCGTGAGGGTGGTATGGCTGAGGTTGGCCGTGAGGGTCTGGGCGGGCTGGAGCTTCATACCGGCCTCTATGACCTTGGCCAGAAAGGCCACCTTGTCTGCCGGCAGCTCGGCCGCCTCCGGGTACTCGTAGAGCACTGCTACACGGTTGTAGCCCTCCGGCCGCTCCGGCGCAGGGGTTTTCGCCGCAGGCGATGGTATGTCGTAGAGCTTGTCTTTCTTGTATATCGCGTTGATTTCCATACTGATGCAGTTTACCGGTGCTTTTGGCCGGTTGTGTGCAAAACTAAGCGTTTATGGATAACTAAGTTTGATGCCCCTGAAATTTATTCTACCTTTGGTCTGCAAAACCAACACATATGAGCTACAAGATATCGATAGAAAAAGCGGCCAAGTCCCACGTGAGTGAGATCGATTTTACCAATCTCCCTTTTGGCAAGTACTTTTCCGATCATATGTTTGTGGCTGACTACTATGATGGTGACTGGCATGACTGCCGCATCGTACCGTTTGGCGACTTTAGCCTGCACCCTGCTACCTCGGCTATCCACTACGGTCAGGCCCTGTTTGAGGGGATGAAGGCCGAGCGCGATGAGGACGGCAACCCGATCGTCTTCCGCCCGCTGAAGAACTGGAACCGCCTCAATATCTCTGCTACCCGCCTGGCCATGCCTACCATGCCGGAGGAGCTATTTATGAATGCGCTGGACAAGCTCCTGACGCTGGACCGTGCCTGGATACCTACCGAGCCGCTGTCCAGCCTCTACATCCGCCCGTTCATGTTTGCCACGGAGAAATATGTGGGCATCCGCGTGGCTGACCACTATCGCTTCTGCATCTTCACCTGCCCTGTAGGCGCGTACTACACCAAGCCGGTCAAAGTATACATCTCTGAGAAATATGTCCGTGCCGCTCCGGGTGGTGTGGGCTTTGCCAAAGCTGCGGGCAACTATGGCGCTGCCATGATGCCGATGCAGGAGGCGCAGAAACTGGGCTATGACCAGCTGCTGTGGCTGGATGGTATCCACCACCGCTACTTTCAGGAGATAGGTACGATGAATATCTTCTTTATCATAGACGGTGTGCTGGTCACTCCGGGCCTCGATCAGGGCACTATCCTGGACGGTGTGACGCGCGATAGCATGATCCGCCTGGCAGAGGACGAGGGCTATATCGTGCAGGAGCGTGACATCTCTGTAGACGAGGTGATCAATGCCTACCACGAGGGCAAGCTGGAAGATATGTTTGGCTGCGGTACAGCTGCGGTCATCTCTCACATCGGCGCCTTCCACTACAAGGGTGAGGACTACGAGCTGCCTCCGGTAGAGACCCGCGAGGTGTCAAACAAGCTCAAAAAGCGCTTTATGGATATCAAGTCAGGCAAGGCGGAGGACGTCTTTGGCTGGATCCATACGGTGCCTGTGGGCGTGTATGCTAATCAGTAGTTTTCTTATTTACAGATTTACGGCATTACAGATTTACGGATTTGATTTCGGCGGTGCCGGAGTGATATCCCCTGATCGTGCGTTTGTCAGGATGCTTATTCGTACGCCGTTTTACCCTCCCACCTCCCTAAAATAGGGAGGCTTTAAAACCTGTAGTTCGCTTGTATTAAAGTCTCCCCTGATTCAGGGGAGATTTAGAGGGGTTAGTAATGTGCTGACATGTGATCATGCTGGCGGCAGCCGGGCTATCCGCTGCTAGTCCTCGCGGCATATCCACCTGGTCTACAGAGCACACCCACTGCAGGCCGCTGCGGGCTATCCGCTCCTATCCCTGCCGCACTGCCGGTCACATACACATCCACTCTGCAATACGGCGATGCCCCCACTCTGCGAACGAGCAATCTGTAAATCCGTAAATCAAACAACCGACCTACTTGATAAACCCTCTCTCGAATCCAAACTTCTTGTAGGCATCGAGGATGGTGGTGGTGATGGTGTAGTCAGAGTTATACTTGAGGAAGTCTACCGGCAGGGCCAGGTACGTGATGAACTGGTCATAGTACTCATCCGGCAGGTCAAATAGTTTCTCCTCCTTGTAGTAGTTGAATAGCTCCTTGTAGATGCGGCGGCGCTCATCGTCCTGCACCTGTGCCAGCAGCTTCTCGCGCTCCTTGGCACGGCCACTCAGCATGTCATACAGCGCACTGATAGGGCTCATGATAGAGATGGCCGGGCGCTCCAGCTCCTTGGGTATCTTGCCCATATTCTCGCGCTCCTTTTCTATGTCACTGAGCTTCTGCTTGGGCCTGACTATGATCAGCTGAGACGTAGTAGCCGTGAGCCTGTCAAACTCAAACACCGGGTAGTACGCATCTTTGGCCACACTGTCTGCCATGCTGAAGCGCATGGTCTGGTAGCCCGAGAGGAAGAGCAGCAGCGTATCACGCTTGCCTACACTGATACTAAAAGTACCGTGTGCATCTGTCACATAGCTCTGGCCGTTCTTGGGGTTGATCACGCTCACACCGCTCACCGGGGTCTTGTCATAGAGATCTATCACGCTACCATTCACACGTACAGCCGGTGCCTGCGCAGCCACAGTGACCGCAGCCAGCAGTGATAGTCCCAGTATTAGATTTCCTTTGCCCAAAGTACGCGGAGTGTTGACCTTACGAATATAATCAGCCCCGTGTATAAACGTAGGAACGATGCGTTTATTTGGGAATATTGTGAGGTGAATCGGAAACAGCTTGACCGCCAGGAGCGCTAAGAACGCAAAGGTATTCTATAAAATCTCCGCGTTCTTCGCGTTCTCCGCGGTTAAGATTGAAATGAAAGCACCGCAGCATACACCTCCTCCAGATCCGCCTGCGAGATGCAGTATGGCGGCAGGATATAGAGCACATTGCCCAGCGGGCGCAGCATGATACGGCGGTCTATGAAGTATCGGTAGAGCCTGTCGCGCAGATTGCTCAGGTAGCCCTCCTGATCGCTGCGAAAGTCGAAGGCGAGTATCGTGCCGTGCTGACGTACATTTACGATAGACGGATGCTGTGATAGCCGCTTCGCGAAAGCCGCATGAGACGCCGAGATAGCCGCGATCCGGTCTAACGTTTTTTCCATCTCAAAGACCTCCAGCGAAGCCAATGCTGCTGCACAGCCGAGCGGATTGCCCGTATAGCTATGCCCGTGAAAAAGCATTTTAGCCCGCTCATCGTGATAGAACGCGTCATAGATGTAGTCCTTCGTCACCGTAGCCGCAAAGGGCAGGAAACCACCCGTAAGGCCCTTAGACAGGCAGATGATATCGGCAGTATGCGTGAGATACTCCGTAGCAAACATACGGCCTGTACGGCCAAAGCCTGTGAAGACCTCATCGGCTATCGTCAGCACCTTGCGCTCCGCGCAAATGGCAATCAGCTCATCGAGTAGCGCAGCAGGGTACATCTTCATTCCCGCAGAGCCCAGCACCAGCGGCTCAAAGATGAAAGCAGCCACGTCATCACCGGCTATCGCCTCGCGCAGTTGCGCCTTTATGGTTTCACCATTGGTATAGTCCGGCGTATCGAGGAAAACGACATCAAACAGCAGCCGCGCATACGGATCAGTGAATACCCCTCTCGCACTCACTGACATGGCACCAAAAGTATCGCCATGATACGCATCGCGGAAGCAGATGACCTTCGTCCGTGCAGTGCCTTTATTGGCCCAGTACTGGAGCGACATTTTGATAGCAGCCTCTATCGCTGTAGACCCGTTATCAGAGTAGAAGACCTTGCCATACCCTGCGGGCAAAATAGCGAGCAGTTTCTCCGCCAGCTCTATAGCCGGCTCATGGCTAAAGCCGGAGAAGATGACCTGCTCCAGCCTCGCTGCCTGTTCTCCTATCCGCTGAGCGATATGCGGGTGCGCGTGGCCGTGCATATTGGTCCACCAGCTGGAGGTCGCGTCTATGTAGCGGTCGCCCTGCTCATCATAGAGATAAGCGCCTTCGCCGCGTGTCATGATGATATTATCCGGTGCGGTTTTCTCCTGCGTGTAGGGATGCCAGATGTGCTGCTTGTCTCGCTCGCGCAGGGTCATAGCGTGTAGTATTTGCTGATGTCAGTACGCAGCTTTGCAGCCTGTTCCTGTATGAAGTCCTTGTCTATCGTGTGCCCCCGCTCCACGCTGCCTATCTCATGCACACCGGAGGTCTGGTAGATCAGGTCGCGCATGTGTGCGCTATGCTCACCATTGTAGATGATGCCCACTATCTCTATATGCCTGCTGCGCAGCGCTTCGATACTGAGTAGCGTATGATTGATCGAGCCAAGGTAGTTTTCTGACACCAGTATCACCGGCACACCGAGCTGCTGTATCAGGTCTATGACGAGGTAGTTTCTATTGAGGTGCACCATCAGGCCACCTGCGCCTTCTATCACCAGACGGTTACTCGTGTCGGGCATCTGTATCTGTTGCGGGTCTATCTCTACACCCTCCTGCTCTGCTGAGTATACGGGTACCGCGGGTACTTTGAGTTTATAGGCCTCCGGGTGCACTGTGAGGCTCATGGTGCTGAGCAGTGACTGTACCGTCTCGCGGTCTGTGCCGGTGTCATAGCCGGCCTGTATGGGCTTCCAGTAGTCTGCGTGCAGCGCCTCTGTGAGTGCGGCAGAGACCACGGTCTTGCCCACATCGGTATCTATACCGGTCACAAATATCCGCTGTGGCAGTGGCTTTCTCATGATGCGGTGACGGTTGTATGTCTTGCGATAGCAGCGATGAGTCCTTGTACCTCCTCCACTGTATTGTGGCT
>CAZNDJ010000165.1:0-6865 GCA_964571705.1 uncultured Chitinophagaceae bacterium | reverse complement strand
TATCTACAAGGGTGGCAATGTAGCCGACACAAGGACGAGCATCACGGGCTGCCTGTTCTTTAATCAATACGAGAGCGCTGTGACCCTGTATAATGAGAACTCTCCGGTACTGACCAATAATGTAGTGAGTTCAGTCTCTACCTACAAGGAGTACCGCGGCCTGTACCTGAATGATATAAAGCCATACATGGTGGTGAGCAATAACGTGATCAACGCGGTAAATGGCGTATATGGCATCGTACTCAATAACTGTGAGGGTACGCCTGACCAGTATGCCAGCTTGTCTAATAATGCGGTGAACGTAGGCGGCGAAGGGACTATGTACGGCATCTACCTGAGCGGTACTACTGACAATGTGGTGCTGAACTTTAACCGGGTAAAGCTGACGCCGGCCAAGGCCATAGCTGCTAATCAAGGGTACTATAAAAATGCAGGGAGCGGATCCAATATCAACCTGCTGAATGATATATTCTTTGACCTCAATACCGGAGGCTATACGATCATAGGCAATACATACAAGGACTTCTTCAATCAGCTGCCAGCTCAGAGCAACCCTGCACTCAATATGGGAGCCAATGGTATATCTATAGAGAAGGTCATGCCGACTAACAAGTAAAACTATGTACGGATAAGCAGTATGCGATGCTGAAAATCCGTATCTTCCTTTTTTATATTACAGCAAAAAGAGCAATTTAGCGATGGAACTTAATCGCGTAGATTGCGTTTAAGCTATAAGACCCAATAGCAATGACTGAAATAATCCCCAATAAGGGAAAAAAACGGAAAAGGCTCCTGCTGGTGGAGGACAATCCGGGCGATATCCGCCTGACCCAGGAGGCCATCAAGGAGTGCAAGATAGAGATCGACATGGATGTGATCTCTGATGGCGACAAGGTGATGCCATTCCTCAACAAAGAAGGAGAATATAGCAGCGCAGAGCGCCCGGATATCATCATGCTGGACCTGAACCTGCCAAAGCGCAATGGTATAGAGATCCTGCGCGAGATCAAATCATCGCCCAAACTGAAGCGCATACCAGTAGTGGCGGTGACTACCTCAGAGGCAGACCATGATATTTTCAAAGCTTATGATACGCATGCGAACGCATACATCCTGAAACCGGTAGATTTTGACGACTTTACCCGTGTGATACAGCAGATGGATGCATTCTGGTTTAAGACCGTAAAACTATCTATAGAATAGCGACCCAATGGATAAGCAGGAACTCAAAGTACTACTCATAGAGGACAATGCAGGTGATGCATTCCTGATCAAGTTTTACCTGGGCGAATCGATGTCGCCGCGGTTTAACTTCTTTCATGCAGACTGCATGAAGGCCGCCCATGAGCTCCTGGATGCCAATCAGTTTGACATCATACTGATGGACCTGAATCTGCCTGATAGCGTGGGCCTGGATACTATCAAGAAGCTGCTCGAAAAATACCCTAACAACCTGGTAGTGGTGCTCACTGGCCTGGTAGATGAGAAGGTAGGACTGGAGACGGTGCGCTATGGTGCACAGGACTTTCTGGTGAAAGGTAAATTTGATGGAAAGGTGCTTATATCCTCAGTCATGTTTGCCTTTGAGCGTTTCAACCTCAATAAGCAACTATCCAGCGTAGCCTCTGAACTCAATAAGGGTGAGGAGCGATTTGCCAATCTGCAGATGCTCTTCAATGCCGGCTATATAGAGGTAGACCTGCCTAAGCGTACCGTGTACCACTCCCCGCCCCTGCTGAAACTGCTCAACCAGCCTGCAGACAAAGCATACTGGACGATAGAAGAGACCATGGCAAACGTACTGGATGTAGAGCGTATCATAGAGGAGAGCAGATCTTCTTTTAAAGATGCGAGCGTAACCGAGCTTACATTTGGCTACAGGACCTATACTAATGGCAACCTCAAAGTGCGCTGGGCCAAAGTGGGCGATGACAAGATCATCGGGACTATCTTTCCTGCGTAAAAGGCTTCGCGCGTCTACTGTCGACAGTCCACGAAACGACGAGAAGTAATAACCTTTCAAAATTTTATCGATTATCCGCCAAGAGATATCCTGATAACATTTCTTGCGATAGACTAGCCGATGACGGTAGACGGTTGATCGTCGACCATCTATATCAGATGCCTCTCTGCATGATACGATGAGCGTACCATCGGCCCTGACTCTACATAGCGGAAGCCTTTCTCCAGGCCCACCTTCTTGTACTCAGCAAATTGCTCCGGCGATACGTAGCGCTGTACGGCCAGGTGCTGGCGCGTAGGCTGGAGGTATTGACCGAGGGTGAGAATGTCTACGCCTGCACCACGCAGGTCATCCATAGCCTCGTATATCTCCTCATCTGTCTCACCAAGGCCGAGCATGATGCCTGACTTTGTGCGCTCTATACCGCCGTCCTTCAGTCTGCGCAGTACCTCTATGCTGCGCTCGTAGCGTGCCTGTACACGCACCTCGCGGGTGAGGCGCTTGACTGTTTCGAGATTGTGAGAGACCACTTCGGGTTTTACATCTATGACCTGCTGGAGGTTTTCCCACCTGCCGGCAAAGTCTCCTATGAGGGTCTCCATGGTGACACCCGGAGCATGACGGCGGATGGCGCGTATGGTAGCGGCCCATATCTTCGCGCCGCCATCGGTCAGGTCATCGCGGTCTACAGAGGTGATGACCACGTGCTGCAGGCCCATCAGCTTCACAGACTCAGCCACGCGCAACGGCTCGGTGATATCCACATTCTCGGGCTTGCCGGTAGCTACGTTGCAAAACATACACGAGCGTGTGCATACATTGCCCAGTATCATGAGCGTAGCGGTGCCTGCACCCCAGCACTCCGTCTGGTTTGGGCACTGGCCGCTCTCGCAGATGGTGTGCAGGCGGTTATCTTTTATATTCTTCTTGACATCAGAATACTCTACACCAGAGGGCAGCTTGATCTTCAGCCATTCCGGTTTGGGTACTCTTTTGCTCTCCAGTGGTGGGATCGTTTCAGACATAATCAGCTAATAGCAGGTGGCAAAACTACGCTAAAGGCGGTGGCTTTTCAAACGCGACCAAAATCATAGGCCTAAAAGTATCTTAAAGGATAGCAGGTACCGATTCGGGCTGAATTTTGATATACATTTGCCCGCTATGAAGTGGTACCTCTATCTCTCTGCTACCCTGCTGCTGGCCCTCACAGCCTGCACTCCTACCCCGCAGCCCAGGCTCAAAGTGCTGGGCGAGACCATCGTACACCACGAGACAGTGGGCGGGCATGACCGCTATGACACGGTCACGGCTGTGATACCTCCGTTCCACTTTCTGGATCAGCTGGGGCACCAGGTAGATACCGGCACCGTATCGGGCAAGATATATGTGGTGGATTTCTTCTTCACACACTGCCCGTCTATCTGCCCCAAGATGAAGGCTGAGCTGCACAAGGTGTATGAGAAATACGGAGACAAGGGAGTGCTGATCCTCTCTCACAGCATAGACCCTGAGCGCGACTCTGTAGCTACCCTGCGCAAATACGCAGAGAAGCTGAACATAGACAACAGCAAGTGGTACCTGCTGACGGGCGAGCATGACAGCCTCTATGCTATGGCAGACCGCTACCTGGCCTACGCCAAAGAAGACAAAGACTCTCCCGGCGGATTCGTACATGATGGCAACTTCATACTGGTGGACCAGAAGCGGCATATACGCGGCTACTACGATGGCACCACAGATGAGGGCACAGAGAAACTGATGAACGATATAGAACTGCTGCTACATGAAAAGTAAAGTACTACGTATCATACTGATAGCTGTGCCGCTGGCTTGCGTAGTGTTCTTCCTTTATATGACGTTCTTTCACTCCTCGTACGAGCATCCGGGCCGGTACGTGTACATGGACCACTGCGCCTCCTGCCATGGAGAGAAGGGCGAAGGCATACAGCAGCTGGTGCCGCCACTGGCTGATGCAGATATGGCGCGCGCGCAGTTTGACTCGCTGCCATGCTGGATCCAGTCAGGCATGAATGGCCCCGTGACCGTAAATGGACGCACCTACGATCAGCCGATGTACCCTACTACCATCACAGACATAGAGATGACTAATCTGCTCAACTACCTGGCCACAGAGATGGTGCACACAGACCGGCACTATAAGTCGGAAATGGTGACCCGTATGATGCGCTCCTGTGGACACTGAATACGTATGCCTACTTCTACCGACTCATTTGGAAGAGCAGCCGAATTCCCTAGAATTGTTAAATTAGCTTCGTATATTTAAACCTGGCAAAGCAATTGACATCATAAACTCAAACTAAAAACAAGTACAATGAAAAGAATGATCTCAGCAGTCGCAGCGCTGCTCCTCTCCGCAGCTACCTTTGCTCAAGCTGCTCAGACTGCACCAGCCGGCAAACCAGCAGAAAACAGGGTAGCTCAAGGCCAGCGCAAACAACTGACACCAGAAGAGCGTGCCAAGCGTGAAACAGACCAGATGAATCAGCTCACACCACTGGGCGATAAATATGACAAAGTACTCGCTGTCAATACAGAGTTTACGACCAAAAGGATGGCACTGAAGAGCGACGCAAGGGACCAGAAAATGGACCAGACCAAGGAGGCTCAGGATGCCAAGCGTGCAGAAATGCAAGCTAAGATGAAAGAACTCCAGACAGCACATAAGAAAAATCTGGAAGAAGCTATGGGCAAGGACCTCTATGACAAATATGAGGCTGCTCTGAAGAAACAAAGAGAAGAAAGAAGGGCTCAGCGTATGCAGCAAAATGGTGGTGCGGCTCCGGCAGCAGCTCCAGCGGGCAAGTAATAAGCTGACAGCATAATTTTAGAAATGCCTCTCTGCAAAGGGAGGCATTTTCATTTATATCTGATCATGAATTGAGGATGCGGAGCAGCCTGGCAAAATCGGCCTCCTTCTGAGCGTCAGATTTGAAAGAAGCCAGCTCTGCAAAGTATGTGAGGAGCTCCGTGAGGATCGCTTTATTGCTGGCAGGAGCGTAATATTTAGGCTCCTCCTCCAGCTTCATCTTGTCGAGGTACTCCTTGATCTCATTCCTGGAGAAGAGTGAACCACGATTGACCGGATTGATGTAAAACATGACCTCATTCTCATTTGCCGTGGCATCTGAGAAGTCACCTATGGTGCGCTTGCAGAAGCAGCTCACAAAGAACTTGATCAGCGGCACGCCGTAGACGGGTAGATTGAGGTCGCGGGCTATGATCTGGTAGAGGATACCTAGGGCTATCGATGTACCGTTCTTGGTCTCCAGAAGGTGGTCGAGCGTATAGTCTTTGAAATGCTCAGACAGCTGCACACCTGTGTAGCCGTGGTAGCCGTAAAATATCTGATTGAATATCTGGATCTGCTCCAGCGGCGTCTGATTATAGTTCAGCTCCAGCCAGATGGACTGGCGCATGCGGAAGACCTGCTTCTGCACCACATCGTAGTCCAGCTCAGGATTGAAATACTTTGACAGGATATAGAAACCAAGTAGCAGATCCTGATCTACTGAGGCCACCCAGGCCTCCAGCTCATCTACCACTACCTGAAAGTGTATATCGCGGATCAGCTCCTCCAGGCGGTCATGCTGCAGGGCATTGAGCTCTATGGTCCAGGCACCCTCCAGCGTGGGGATGACCTCCACACCAAAGCTTTTGATGCGCGTATAGACATGGGAGCGCACTTCTTTGTCACTATCGTCCAGCAGCTGGACCAGGGCGCGTATCTCAGACTCAGAGGGCAGCATCAGGACTATTTTTTGGCGCGGCCTCTCGGAGACTTTTTAGACGGGCCAGCCTTTACTATCTCCAGCACCTCAGCTTCTGTGAGCGTTTCGGCTACAGTGCCCTTAGGTATCTTATAGTTGTCCTTACCCTTTTTGATATATGGACCGAAGCGCCCATTGAGTACCTGTATATCGTGCTCTTTGAACTCAGCTATGAACTTATTGGCATCAGCTTCGCGCTTGGCCTTGATCAGTTCTACAGCGTCCTCATGAGTGATGGTATATGGGTCCTGCTCTTTCTTGAGAGAGACGAACTTGCTATCATGCTGCACATAGGGGCCGAAGCGGCCTATGCTCACCTTGATCACCTTATCCTCAAACTCACCTACCTCACGCGGCAGCTTGAAGAGCTCCATCGCTTCATCAAAGGTGATGGACTCGATAGACTGATTGGCACGCAGCTTGGCGAAGCGTGGCTTCTCCTCGCTCTCCGTGGCGCCTATCTGGATCATAGCGCCGTAGCGGCCCATCTTGGCCAGTACCGGTTTGCCGGTGGCAGGGTCCTCACCGAGGAGGCGCTCGCCTGTGACCTTCTTTGATTCCTTAGTAGTGGTCTCTACAGTCTGGTGAAAAGGCTTGTAGAACTCGTCTATCATCTTGCTCCAGGCTTTGTGGCCCTCGGCTATCTCGTCAAATTGCTTCTCTACATCAGCCGTGAAACCGAAGTCGAGCACCTGATTGAAATTCTCCACGAGGAAGTCATTTACCAGATTGCCTATATCGGTAGGGAAGAGCTTATTCTTCTCCGCACCGGTGATCTCAGTCTTCTCTACCTTGCTGATCTTATCACTCTTGAGTGTGAGGACGCGGTAGGCGCGCTCTACACCTTCGCGAGGCTCCTTCACTACATACTGGCGCTTCTGTATGGTGCCGATAGTAGGTGCGTAGGTAGACGGACGGCCTATGCCCAGCTCCTCCAGCTTCTTCACGAGGCTTGCCTCCGTGTAGCGTGGCAGCGGCTTGGAGAAACGCTCTGTAGCGATCATTTCCTTGAGGTCGAGGCCGTCACCTTTATGGAGCGGCGGCAGCAGTGTGGCGCTACCTTCTTCCTCTTCGTTGCTATCAAAAGCCGGCCGATATTCCTCCGGCAACTCGT
>CAZNDJ010000164.1:2888-7019 GCA_964571705.1 uncultured Chitinophagaceae bacterium | reverse complement strand
ACTCAAAGACCACCTGACGCAGACCGGAGACTATACGGTGCCTGACCAGAGCGCTACCTATACCGATACGCTGGCTGCTGCGGTGCGCCGCTACCAGGCGCGCGTGGGCCTGCGCCCTACGGGCAAAGTAGATAGCCTGACCCTCGCCGAGCTGAACCAGCCTGTCTCTGCCCGCATCCGCCAGATCATGCTGAATATGGAGCGCCTGCGCTGGCTGCCAGACTCTACACCGGCGCACTACATACTGGTGAATATACCGGAGTACCGCCTACATGTCTACGAGGAGCACAAAGTGGCCTGGAGCATGGATGTAGTAGTGGGCAATACGGCTACGGCTACGAGTATATTCACGGGGAGGCTGAGTGTGGTAGAGTTCAGCCCGTACTGGAATGTGCCGCAGAGCATCATACGCAAGGAGCTGCTGCCAAAGCTGAAGCGCGACCCCGGCTACCTGGAGCGCGCCCATATGGAGGTAGTGCGTAATGGAGAAGTGACCGATGCCGGCAAGATCCACTGGGACAGGTATGACAAGAGTGTGCCATTTGTGATACGACAGCGGCCGGGAGATGACTGCGCGCTGGGGCTAGTGGCTTTCTTCTTTCCAAACAGTTTTGACATCTTCCTGCATGACACGCCTGCCAAGAGTTTCTTTAGTGAGAATAGCCGGGCCTTTAGCCATGGGTGCATACGCCTGGCAGAGCCGGAGCGGCTGGCCACCTATCTCTTCCGCGCAGACTCTGTGAAGATGCCACGTGATACGATCCATGCCCTGATGCACCGCCACGTAGAGAAGAAGGTGCCCGTGCGCCCATCGGTGCCGGTCTACATCGTCTACTTCACCGCCTGGGTGGACCAGGACGGGCTGGTCAATTTCCGTCATGATATCTATGGCCATGATGCGCGGCTGAGCAAGGAGATATTCGGACACTAAGTGTGGTGGCGAATGACTGGTGGCAGGTGCCGGGTCATACAAAATTCACAGGTGAGTTTCCTGTAAAGTGTTAGCTTTGGGGAAAGACATCTTATGAAAATTTCTTCTACGCTACGTCGCGTTCTTGTACTGGTTTCTTTTTGTGTTGCTTTTGGTGGGGTGCGGGCGCAGTATGTATTAATTCCCGACAGTAACTTTGCCAACCGTCTTCGCTATAGCTTTTCATCGTGTATCACTGGTACTGGAGCTACCGGGTACTACCTAGATACGGCATGCTCTAACGTACAATATGTCCGCTCGCTAAGCTGTAATTATGCAAACATCCATGACCTATCTGGTATCAGGTATTTTAAGAATTTAAGACATCTTGAGTGTGGCCAAAACCCAATCGTTTCATTGCCTCAGCTGCCGGACTCCCTGGAGGAGTTGTATGTTTACTATGACTCCTTACGGACATTATCTAATCTCCCATCCACGCTCAAACAGTTGATATGCAATAATAACCCATACCTCTCCGCGCTACCAGCTTTACCGTCTTCGCTCCGACTTCTGCAATGCTATGAAGGGATATTGACATCCCTACCAGCACTACCTTACTATCTCAATGATCTTAATTGCCGTAATAACCGCATTACCACACTGCCAGTACTGCCCGATTCACTACGTACACTAAGCTGCTCTAGCAATCTCCTCACCTCGCTCCCTACATTGCCAGCAGAATTGAATAATCTTATGTGTTATTCGAATCAGATCGCCTCATTACCAGTTTTACCCGACTCTCTAATCAGCATAAACTGCGGCAGCAACTACCTTTCAGACTTGCCTGCCTTGCCAGATAATCTGAAGGAGCTTTGGTGCTACAACAATCGGTTTAATTGGTACTCCTATTTTACATGGCCCAATATACCGACGGGCCTTACCACCTTGGACTTTGAAAATAATTATCGAATGCCACCGCCTTATCTACCACCATCGTTGGAATATCTATATTGTAACAATACTGGGATAAGCTATCTTTTTCCATTGCCTAGCACACTCCGTAGCTTAGATTGCTCTGCAAATTTTTTGCGGAATCTTGGTACAATCCCAGACTCCCTGATTTATCTGAATTGTGACTATAACGAGATCCGTTCACTTAATCCACTCCCAGCTGGATTAAGGAATCTTAAATGCGCGCATAATTTCCTGACCACCCTGCCAGCACTGCCACCGAATCTATATACACTGGACTGTAGTGACGACAGCTTGACATCCCTCCCACCAATACCTGCCAGTATGAGCAGCCTATCCTGCTATAATAATCCTGATCTGACCTGTATATCCCGTGTGTACGCTCTCAGTATGAGTCAATTCTATTTTTCCGGTACTAATATTACTTGCCTGCCTAATCGATTTGGGGTGCAGTATAGTAATCCACGTGTCGACACAATACCAGTATGTGATGCATCAACTGGTTGTGACTTCTACTATAACATAGCAGGCAATGTGCACTATGACAACTCAGCCACATGCCTCGCAGATAGCCTCAACCCTGGCACGGCGATACATAATATGAAAGTACGCCTGAAGCAAGGGGGCAGTGTGGTGCAGCAATTTTATAGTTTCAACTCGGGTGGCTATTCTTTCAAGGCTCCATCGTGGGGTGCTTATACCATAGATATAGATACTACCGCTCTGCCTATATCCGTGGTCTGTCCTCAGTCAGCCTCCAGGGGTGTGGCCATCTCTCTGGCAGACTCGGTCAAGAAGTATGAGAACTTTGGGATGCAATGCTCGGCTGTAGATTTTGGGGTGGACTATATGTACGAGTATAGGTTCCGGCCTACCTTCTCTACTACGGTGCATATCGACGCTGGCAATATGGCCCTTTTGCGATATAACGCTCCTTGCGGTACCAGTACAGCGGGTACAGTGACCACTACATTTACCAATGCTGTGCATTTCGTCAGCGCCGCACCGGGAGCCCTGACACCTACCTCGGTAGCAGGCCAGACCCTGACATACAACCTGAGCAACCTGAATAATCTTAATAATAATAGCCTGGATATCATCCTGTCTATAGATAGCAATGCAGTACCCGGCACGCAGGTCTGCATCACTACGACTGTGACCCCTGCCACACCAGATGCCAATCAAGCGGATAATAACCTGACACAGTGCTTCCCGATACTTAATTCGTGGGATCCTAATCATAAGGATGTTTCGCCCGAGACGCTAAGTACGAACACCGGTGACTGGCTCACCTACACCATCCACTTTCAGAATACGGGCAGTGATACAGCCTATCTCGTAGTATTGAAAGATACACTGAGCCAATATCTGGATGCTGCCTCGTTCCAATATCTCGCATCGAGCCACCATGCGGTGATACAGCTGGATCACAATGCGATGACGTTCACCTTCCCGCATATCAACCTGGTAGATAGTGCTACCAACCCACCACTGAGCGAGGGCTGGATACAATACCGCGTGCGGTCTAATGCAAACTTGCCGACAGGCACTGCGATCAATAATACTGCCTACATCTACTTTGACCTCAACCCGGCGGTGGTGACCAATACGGCTACAACTACGGTAAGTCTGACCTGTAGCGATACGACCATCTATATCAGCCAAAATATCTGTCACGGCGATACCTTTTCGTTTTATGGCCACGCACTGACTGTAGCAGGTACTTATAATGATACGCTGACGTCTGCAGGCGGATGTGATAGCATCATCAGGCTCACATTAGCCGTGCGGCCAGTGGTGCAGACTGCGCTCTATGATACTGTCTGTGCAGGAAGTACTTACACCTTTGCCGGGCTGGCGCTCAGTACTGCCGGTACGTACTACGATACCTTGCAAAATATAACAGGCTGTGATAGTATCATCAGGCTCGCTCTGGCCGTGCGGCCAGTGGTGCAGACCGCGCTCTATGATACTGTCTGTGCAGGAAGCACCTACACCTTTGCCGGGCTGGCGCTCAGTACTGCCGGTACGTACTACGATACCTTGCAAAATATAACAGGCTGTGATAGTATCATCAGGCTCGCTCTGGCCGTGCGGCCAGTGGTGCAGACCGCGCTCTATGATACTGTCTGTGCAGGAAGCACCTACACCTTTGCCGGGCTGGCGCTCAGTACTGCCGGTACGTACTACGATACCTTGCAAAATATAACAGGCTGTGATAGTATCATCAGGCTCACATTAGCCGTGCG
>CAZNDJ010000164.1:0-2788 GCA_964571705.1 uncultured Chitinophagaceae bacterium | reverse complement strand
CCTTGCAAAATATAACAGGCTGTGATAGTATCATCAGGCTCACATTAGCCGTGCGGCCAGTGGTGCAGACCGCGCTCTATGATACTGTCTGTGCAGGAAATACCTACACCTTTGCCGGGCAGGTGCTCAGTGCTGCGGGCATGTACTATGACACTTTGCAGAATGCTGTGGGATGTGATAGCATCATAAGGCTCGCGCTCGCAGTGAGGCCGCTGCCGGTGGTGTCGCTGACGTGGGATTCACTGGTACAGTCACACGATCTAGAAGACTACCTGGGCTTGATCGTATGGCCGAGACTAAGTAGTCAGCATAATGTTTTTGCAGCCAGAGGAGGATCTCCTGCTGGTGGCACCTATTCCGGCAGTTATATCCACAATGATACATTTGATTTTACTTCCTTCACATCTCCCATCCAGGGTGTCATTATTGACACTGTATATTACAGCTATACTGATGCAAACGGCTGCATAGCTGTCGCATCAAATTCCTTTTGGATAGAGGAATATATGGGTATCGAAGACGTGGCGGCAGCGGCAGCGATCCACATCTACCCTGACCCAAACACGGGCACCTTTACCCTCCAGACAGAGCGCAGCTATGGGCTGGGCTACCGCGTGTATGATGTGCTGGGCAAGGAGGTGCTGCAAGGAACGATCACCGCAGACCAGCAGACAGTGCGCATGCCGGAGGTGGCGGATGGCGTGCACACCATCGTTGTGGAGGATTCGAGGCCGCTGCGGTTTGTAGTGGTGCGATAGTATAGACGTCAGCAGTTAACCTAGATAATCTGAGGATTAATCCAGAGACTTGTCTGGTACACGGGAAACAAATTACACATTGTTTTCACAACTGATTCGATTCCAATAAATTGCAAAATACACCGGGCAAACGTGAATTTGCGCGCATGTTTTGTTTTAACACAGTTGTTAACTTTGAATTCACACTAAGCAGCGAAAAATGGTACTACGCGACCCGGAACATGGTAAGCAAATTTTGCTCTACATCCTGGGGTTGGTCATGATACTGGCACTGGGGATCATCTATGCTTTTGCCTCCTGAGAGATCTGGCCCCACACCATACTAAAAACAAAAGAGCCCCGTCTATGCGGGGCTTTTAGTTTTCAGAAGGGCCAAATGTTGTTTCCATTCAGTCCGATTGTAGTTTCCATTCGGATCGGTCTTGTCTCCAGTTTAGGCTCTCTTGAAGATGGTGATACCGAGTACCAGCATCACTACCCATACGGAGATAAAAATGAAGAAAAGTATCTTGGCAATAGATGCCGCTGCTGCCTCTGCGCCTGTGAACCCAAATATACCGGCCACGATAGCGATGATGAGGAATATGAATGACCACCTAAGCATAATGTGTGTTTTTAATGGTGAGTGAATTATTACGATAGAGATAGTAGCAAATCCGTGCCAATCCGGTTTTTTCCCCACTGGGGACTACTGCCGGGTGAGACGCGTGGAGAGGATGAGTGCCCCACTCTCGTCATATACATGCGCTATGTACATGCCGGGCTGTATGTCTGTGAGCAGCACGAGGCCTGATGATGTGAGTGGCTCGTCCAGCACCACCTCTCCTATCATATTGATCAGCTCTATGCGGGCTACGTTTCCACCCTTCACGTAGACTTTGTCCTTGGCCGGATTGGGGAAAATAGTAGCCCTCGTCTCCTGCTGCTGCGTAGCGGCCATGACCAGAAAGGATGCACCGAGCGATGATACGCGAAGGCCGGAGGCCATCGCAGCGGTGCTGAGCAGGGTGAGTAAAGCGAGAAGTATTTTTTGTCTCATCTGGGATCGGTTTGGTGAAAACGGGGCATCACTCCCACAGGTTTGACGCTATAGCGGCGATGCCCTAGGCGTGCATAGAGCAGATAGTGTGCCAAAGGCATGGACAATTGGTAATGGACAATTGATAATCAATCCTTGCTTTCCGATTTCCCGTCAAAAGTGTAGCTGTGTTTTCGCTCCATATTTGCCTTCTTTGCTGTATGAGAAATCAGTTCTTATCACTGTTTATAGTGCTTAGTGCATTATCTTTTGCGCAAAGCAATAATACACCTATACCAGCAGGCATGACCCGCATGCGATATACCTCTGACGATACGTGCTACGTCTACCTGAATGGTAAAAAATATGGTCCGGTAAAAGGCGATACACCCTACTACATAGATGTGAAGCCGGGCAAGTATAAGTTTCGCGAGGTGCTGGTGCGGGATAGGAAGCGGTTTGAGGAGAATGAATTTACCATGCCGGATGACTGGGCGGGCCAGGAGCATAAGTTTCGCGCTACGATGTGGCGCGAGCCGGTGGTGCTGACGGAGTTTGGCGCGCCCACTGACGCCGTGGAGGACAATACACCCATCTATATGCCCGACACCATAGAGCCACACTACTACGGCGGTCTGAGGGCTATGTTCCAGTTTCTGGATAAGACGAAGGTGTATCCTGCCAGTGATAAAGCCGTCGGCGTCTACGGCCGTGTGCTGATCTACGCGCTGATAGACACCTCGGGCCGCGTAGCAGACGTGGAGCTGCGCAGCCATGTGAGCCCGGCTATAGATGCGGAGGCGGAGCGCGTGGTGCGGCTACTGCACTTCGAGCCGGCGCGGGCATTCGGGCATGCTGTGGCGTACTGGATGCGGATACCGTTTGATTTTTATATTGATCCGTAGTGGTGAGCCCGATGGTGATCATAGTCTGGCCGTGAGGGTTGTTGTTCGTTGGTACGGGGCGGTGCATCGCGACGGGCAGGGATAGTAGCGGATAGCCCGCAGCGGCC
>CAZNDJ010000163.1:0-7097 GCA_964571705.1 uncultured Chitinophagaceae bacterium | reverse complement strand
TCCGCCTCTGCGGTAAAAAATTATAAATCAAAAATCAACAATCACATGAACCTCACCCCCGAAACCCTCGCGCAGTATTTCGCAGGCCGTCGCCGCAGCCCCGTCTATGACACCGCCGTGCAGATGTACCGCGCCCTCCGCCTCCATGCAGATGGCGAGAGTCCCGATAGCCTCATAGGCGACCGCCGGCCCAACGAATCCGACGAGGTGCAGGCCTACCGCATGAAGATCTGGGAGCCCATCACCCGCCAGACCTTCAACCGCGTGCTCCAGAGCCTCGGCAAGATCCGCCGCAGCACAGACTGGTCGGTCAAGTACAATGCTGACGCGGCATTCCCCCGCATCGTAGCCGGCGAGCGGCTGGAGGACTACTGCGAGCGCGACTTCCCCTGCTACACCTCCGTCACCCACTGGGCCTTTAGCGTCATGCTCCGCGCCATGCTCACTGATGCCAACTGCGCCGTGCTCGTCGTCCCTCTCGATGGTGCCGCTACCGAGACCGACTACGTGCGCCCCTTCCCTATCATCTTTCATGCAGATCAGGTCATAGACCATGTGGAGCACCAGTACGCCATCCTCCGCGCCGCAGACCGCGAGGAGACCACCACCGGCACCGGCCGCAGCACGCAGACAGACCGCTACTATGTGGTCACGCCGGAGCACATCATCCCCTACATACAGCAGGCCGACGCCTGGATCCCGCAGAGCGAGCAGATCATAGCCCATGGCCTCGGCTACCTGCCCATCATCCGTCCGCGTGGGCAATACCTCAAGACCGTAGGCGGCCACAGCCTCTACGAAAGCCGCATCCACGCCATGCTGCCTAGTCTGAATGAAGCCGTACGCGAATACTCCGACCTGCAGGCCGCCGTGGTCAGCCACCTCTTCCCGGAGCGCTGGGAGATGGCCACACAGGAGTGCGGCGAGTGCCGGGGTGTGGGCTATATCCCAAACCCGACCTTCAACGGCAAGGACAACAAGACCAAGCAGCTCGTCTGCCCCATCTGCCAGGGCCTGGGTGCCAAGGCCGCCAGCAGTCCCTACAAGAAGACCATCATCCGCCCCGCCAAGGTCAACCTCGGCGAGCAGCCCGTGCCTATTCCCCCCTTTGATTACGTCAAGAAGGACATCGAGACCATCCGCGTGATGGACGACCGCTGGGAGCGCCACCTCTACCGCGCCCTCTCTGCGGTCAATATGCAGTTCCTCGCGCAGACACCGCTCTCTATCAGCGGCGAGGCCAAGCAGGTAGACCGCGACGAGCTCAATAACTTCGTCTACTCCGTGGCCGAGGACCTCATCCACGTCATGGACCGCCTCTACGCCATCACGGCCGACTACCGCTACCGCACCCTCTACCCCGACCCGCGCGACCGCCGCGCCATGTTGCCCTATATCGCCGTGCCGCAGCAGTACGACCTGCTAGGCGCTGACTACTATGCCGCGCAGCTCACCCAGCTGCACGCCAGCGGTGCCACCGGCCCCGTGCTCAGAAGCGTAGAGCTGGAGTACATGAGCAGGCAGTTTTACGATAGGCCCGAGGTCGTGGCCCCCGTGCGCCTCGAGCTGCTGCTCGACCCCCTCAGCGGCATCTCCGACACCGACCGCGCCCTGCGCCTCACCAATGGCGGCATCTCCCGCACCGACTACATCCTCTCCTGCAATATCTCCTCCCTCATCCGCCGCGCCCTCAGCACAGACCCCACCTTCGCCGACCGCAGCTACCAGGAGCAGATGGCCATCCTACGGAGCTTTGTAGAGAGCATAAGCCCCACAGGCAGCAGCCAGGGGGTAGAGAAGAGCAGCACCACGCCCACCCCTGTCATATCGTAGCGCAGCGGAGATAACTTGTATTAAGGCCGTCCCCGCCGCGAGGCGCAGGCGGTCGGGCCTGTCTGCCGATAGGCAGGCTCTCCGCTCCTAGTCCTCGCTAACGCTCCGGGCTATCCGCTGCGATCCCTGACGCAAAACAGCCGGTCCCTTTTGGGGGTCGGCTGTTAAATTCGATTCAAACTATAAAATGTTAAAAGGATTAAACAAGACAACTATTTTGTTGTCCAATCGTTTCAAAAAGCGTATTTGGATCTAAATTTGATTATATCAGGCTAAAATCAGAGTTGCTTTTGACAAATAAGGCAATATATTTGTTGGCATGATACCTGATTTCAATGATGACGGCTTATTACCGTCAGGAATCCATGAAGCTGAATCTTGGGAAGAAATAGAAGCTAGATTAGATTTCTCGTCTCGAAGAAAGCAACTGATTAATGGTTTAAAATTAGCCTTAAAATTTTTAAAAGAAGCAGGATGTAAGACTGTTTATATAGATGGGAGCTTTGCCACAACAAAGGAGAATCCTGGTGACTATGATATATGCTGGGATGAAGCAGGAATAGATTTTAAGCTCTTGAAACAACGATGTCCGGTTATGCTTGATTTCAACGATGGTCGTAAGAACCAGAAAATAATGTTTGGGGGTGAAATTTTCCCGTCCAAACTCACTGGAAACCCACATGTCACTTTCATTGATTTCTTTCAAAAAGATAAAAACGACAATCCTAAAGGTATTATAAAATACAATTTGTAGCCATGATAAAAAATGATAGGCAATTAAAAATTACTTCTGAAAAAGCACAGGAATTTAAAGATGCACTTGACACTCTGGAAGCGCAACTCATTGAAGATCCGAATAACATGCTATTAGAAATTCAGAGAGATGCTGCAAGAAGCGAATATGAAGTCCTTTCCGAACAAATAGGACATTATAAGGAATTAAAAAGTGGAAACGCTCCAATTAAATGTGAATGCTTAAGCAATTTACCTAAAGCGCTTATTGAAATGCGTATTGCTCTCGATCTTACGCAAAAGGAACTTGCGGAAAGAACAGGAATACATGAGCAGCAAATCCAACGATATGAAGCTATAGACTATGATGGCATTGCTCATAATAAGATGACAGAAATTGCAGTTGCATTGGGAATGTCATCGATAAACTTAAAATGGGATAATCCTAAAAAACAAGTCGAAGATTTGCTTGCACCCGCAGGTATTACTAAAGAGATAAAAATAGAATCTGCTAAAGAAATTCAACAATGCGGGATTTGGCGTTCTAAAAGAATCTTACAAAAAGTATAAATATAAATAATGAAATCAATATCGTTTTTCTCATATAAAGGTGGCGTAGGTAGAACTATGGCCTTAACTAATATCGCGATGAAATTAGTTGAGTTTGGGAAAAGTGTGTTTATTATAGACTTTGATCTTGAGGCTCCAGGTGTACCATTTAAGTTGACCAAATATCTTAATAGAAACAATCCTATAAAAGCTGGAGTTGTTGACTATATCTACGAGTTTTCTGAAAATGGCTATATTGATGAACTTAGTAAATACGTTTTTGAGCTGCCCAAAAATAATCCTAGTGACGAAAAAATGTGGCTACTGCCTGCTGGAAACGCAGATTTTGATGGATATTGGAATAAATTATCTAGGATAAATTGGCATAATTTATTCTACAATGACGGTGAACAGGGTCTTGAGTTTTTTCTAGATTTAAGAGAGAAAATACAAAGAAGCTATAATCCCGACTTCCTTCTTATCGACTCTAGAACCGGGATAACAGAACTGTCTGGAATTTCGCTAAAAATTTTGGCGGATGAGGTTGTTGTTTTATTTATTAACAATGAAGAAAACATTAAGGGAACAGAGAAGGTATTGTCATTTTTGAATGACAATACCGAAGTGAATGATAAGTCATTAAAAGTCCATTTAATTTTAACGCGAGTCCCCCATCACAAAAAAAACCCAATAAAATTCAATCAGGAGTACAAGTTGATCTCAAATTTAAAGCAGCAATTTTCGACTTACTCTAACAACAAAGAACCTGAAGTATTAGTTATTCATACTGATGAAAGGCTTCAAATGAATGAAAAATTAGCCTTTTCGACTAAGTTGAAGGGTGATGACAACTCTCCCGACATTTATTCAGAACACATAAATGTATTTGAAAAATTATTCAAAGATGAATTTTCCAGTGATGAGTGGGAAAATTATTTGAATGCTACCAAGGCTACTAAGTTATACAATAAAGCAACCAATAATATTATTGATCCCACAGAGCGTATTCTCCTATTATCTGAAGCAATTCAATATGTTCCTAATAAATGGGAATATTACCATAAGCGTGCACATGTCTACCAAATGACCTATGAATTTGAAAAAGCAGCGGCCGACTTTAAAAAAAGCTATGAATTATCTAATTCTAATAATCACTTGAAGGATTATGCTTGGGCATTATTGAATCTAAGAAAATATGAAAATGCATTACAATTAGTTGAACAAGCCCTTCAAAAGGAAGAAGATATAACTGGACTACATATTAAAGCTATCATTCTGAAAAATCTGAATTTAGATACCGAGTCACAAAGGACTTTGAATTATGCCTTGACCCTTTTCCCAAATTCTCATGAATTGCTAAATGCAAGAGCTGATTTGCTTAGAAAAATGAAAAGATATAAAGAGGCTTTAGTTGATATTTTCAAAGCCATTGAAGTTTATCCTATCCCTTATTATTATGCTACGCTAGCTGAAATTTATGCAGGCATGGGTAAGAATGATGAATTTTATATTAATCTATCAACAGCCCTAGCTGGAAATTTAGATTTGCAAACTATACGTACAGCAAGAGATGCATATGAAAAATACAGAGCCGACTTACGATTTATTGAAATCATGAAATCATACAATATTAACCCAGAGGATATATTTAAAGAGGGGCCGCCAACGCCCATTGATTTCTCGGACGATGATAAAGAGAATGAGACTACTCAAGAAAACGAAAATTTCTCTGTGTAAATGTTTCTCTATGCAGTTTTAAAAACCTTTCATCCGGCAAAAATTTCTGCGGCATGTTGATTTCCTTTCCTTCATAACGTAAGAAGTTCTCCTCGATAATTCTATTATTTGATTCAGCCTTTAGTGTATTGGATACTTTGAGTTTGAAATCAGGCGTAATAGTGATCAGATGTTTATCAAATGCGCGATCATGCAGCGCATTCAGACAGAGACCATTTTTAGGATTGAGGCGGTTGTCTTCATCCTTTGCCCAGGGTATGATGTGGCTGGCTATCAGTAGCGCGGGATTTTTGATCCCAGTGATGCAGCAGGTGAAGTCATAAGACGACAAGATAGCAGCACGGAATAAGTATTGATTCACACGTACTCGCACCATCCTTTCGCGCTCCTTTCCTTCCTGCTGCGGTATATCTCGTAGGTCTATTTCATCTTCCAGTTTCTTACCTTCTAGCTTAGCTAGCAGCTTTTCACTCTCGTATGGCAGTTCGTCTCTTTTATCAAAGAACTCATGCCATATCTCCGCATCTAGTTTGCTCGCGTTGCTCGCACCTTTGATGCCGCGTGCTTTTAGGTCAGGGTCTAGGCTGGCGAGATTGACCAGCTTATATGCTACCGATCCCGGTGTACGGCCTATCAGTTTCGCCAGATGTATCACATCTGGGTTGCTCTGATGCATTTTGCCAAATGGTATTTTGCAATACAAGTTGATGGCTAGTATCAGTTCATCCCTTGTCCATAGTGTCTGTCCTTCTTTCATGTGTGACCTCAATATAGTCATCCTCCTCCTCACACAAAAACAAAAATCTACAACTAGCCCGCAAGCACTCATGTATCAGATACCCGCGCTTAGTGTGGTAGAGGTCCACGATGATATTCGTCCGCGACTGACAGTGCGGACACAGCATCGGCTGATCTTGAAATAGGAATATAGTCCGCCAGTCCAGCGCCTTGACTTGCCTCATGCAGCAAAGCTACGCGGTACTGCGCGCTTTAAATTTGCTTATGAGTCACGTTGAATATTTTCATATACAATATCAGTTTATATAATATCGCATACGTTTACCCCTGACCATCAGCCCACCCACACCCCTCTATAGTCGGAAAACTTGCTCCGCAGCACCACTCCCCTTCGCCTCTCGTCCTCCGTCCCTCGTCCCCTGCACCCGCTCGCTCAGTCGGAAAACTTGCCCTCCTCTACCCCTTCATCCGCCTCTCTATCTCCCCCCGCAGGCCCATCGTGTGGTCATACCCCGCCCTATAGATCTCCTCTATCCTCCGCACGTCAAACATGCCAAAGCGCGTCATGGCTGCCGGCTGTATCTGTATATGGCAGGTGGCGAGGCGCGCCTGTATGCCGGCGTCTATGGCCATGTGGTAGGCGCGGTCTATCAGTTGGTTCTTGCCGGAGACCTGGGTCAGGGTCGTGTCTATCGAGTTGCAGTGGCTGCCTATCAGCAGGTCGCACTCGGGGAGCAGGATCTCGGTGGGCAGGTTATTGAGTATGCCCCCGTCGTGGAGGTAGCGGCCGTCCACCACCTGCGTCTTGAAGATCACCGGCACGCAGGCCGTAGCCAGCAGGATAGGTGCCAGCGGGCCCGTGTGGTAGTACAGCAGCTCATGGCGCACGATGTCAGTAGCCGTGACATACAGCGGCACACCCAGCCCCTCGAAACTATTGTGCGGGATATGCGTCCTGATCGTCTTGGCAAAGCCATCCATATCCATCAGCCCCTCTCCCAGCAGCGACAGGTGAAACGGGTTGAAGAGCCCGATGCCCAGCTCGCCCGCTATGCGCAGGATCTCTGCCGGGCTGTACCCCTCTGCATAGAATGCGCCCACCAGCGCACCCGCGCTGCTGCCCCACAGCCACGCGCGCGCGAGCGGCGCGTCCAACACCTGCGACGAGCTCGACGAGCCGCGCGACAACCACGGCGCCACGCCGCCAGACACGGCCACGGCCGCCGAGTCGTCGTCGGCGTCGCCGCCCTGCACGACGTGCAGAACGCGCGCGAGCGCATCATGCGCAGGCCGCGCCAGCTGCAGCGGGCGCACCAGGTCGACGCGCTGCGCAAGCCGCAGCACGGCCGTGCGCACAACCGGCGCATCCTCGCACAGACCGAGCAGCGCCGCGAGCGCGAGATCCGCTCCCGGCACGTCCACGATCGCGCTCGGCTGCAGCGCGTTCACAAGCGCGCTCGCCATGAGCGCCGGAAGCGTGCGTTTCCTGGACCACGACATCTCGCACA
>CAZNDJ010000162.1:0-7190 GCA_964571705.1 uncultured Chitinophagaceae bacterium | reverse complement strand
TAAGCGGGGTGATGAAGTCTGCAGCTGAGGCCGTCATGATGACGCGGACCTCTGCGCCTGCCTTGACGAGGAGGCGGACCAGGGTAGCGCTCTTGTAGGCGGCTATGCTGCCGGTGACGCCGAGGATGATTTTTTTGCCAGTGAGACCCATTGTGATTTGAAAATGAGGTGGTTTGAAGATTTGAAAATGGCTATAAAGGATCTAATGCTGAATACATTTTGGCCATATAAAACACATAGAGACATAGAAAATGTGGCAATATGAAATGTCAGGTCGTACTATCTAAGCGCAAAAAGCGCAAGGGCCGGATGGTGTATGCGGTACTTGCGCTTTGCTATATCTCTTACAGAGGTTGATTACTGAGCCTGCTCGTTGTAGCGGTAGCTGACCTGGTCATCCTGAAACTCCTTCATGGCGAGGATGGTAGGATGAGGCAGCTTCTCGTAGAACTTTGAGATCTCGATCTGCTCCCTATTCTCATGGATTTCCTCCAGTGTATCAGTATGAGAGGCAAAGTCCTCCAGCTTGCCGTGCAGTTCCATCTTGAGGTCTGCGCCGATCTGGTTGGCCCTTTTGGCTATGACAGCGATAGACTCATAGGTGTTTTGAGTCTTCTTGGCCAGTTTCTCGAGGTTTTGGGTCTCGATCAGCGGGCTGATCTGCGTCATTTTGATCTTCTTACTTTTGTCCATCTGTCGTTGTTGTTTTTCCTATTTTTTCAGAAGCCAGAGCTGAGAGCTTTTCGGCTTCTTTGATGTATTTACCGTCTTTGTATTTATCCACAAAGGTATAATAACTTTTGATAGTGCGGTCATAATAGCTACGCTTTTTGGCCTCGCGCTTTACCGCATTGGTATCACCGACCTCTTCGGCCAGCTCATAATTGGTACGCACGATGCCGAGGTAGCATTTCTGGAGGGTCTCGTCAGTCTTTTTGAGGCGATCCGGGTCCTTGATGTACTGGAGCTGGTCATTGCACTCGCGGATGGCGACGGTCAGGTGCTTCTCCCGCTCCTCTGGTATGTAGGCGTAGGCCTTCTCATAGGCAGCCTCAGTAGAGTAGAAGTGCGCATCAGTCTCATACTTAGCGGCTTCTGCAAGGTATTTGCTCGTAGGGAACTTGTATACAAAGTTCTTGTAAGATGAGATGACGGAGTGGTAGCGGTCGACTTTTTTGATCACGATGCTATTCTCGGCGTACTTGTTATACGATTTGACCACCATGAAGAGGATACGCTCAGTGTTCTCAATATCAGGGAATTGTACGAGCAGATTCTCAAAAGAGACGGCGGCTGCTTTGTAGTTTTCCGTCTTGTAGTACAGCTCGGCATTGGCCCAGGCTTTCTTCTCCAGCTTGTGGCGCAGGAGGGTGATCATTTTATTGGCCGTATCGAGGCGGGGGCTCTGCGGGTACTGATTGATAAAAGATTGGAAAGCGTCTATGGCCTTAGTAGTATAGGTCTGGTCCAGCTCGTACTTTGGCGAGAGCTTCTCATTGCTCATGGCGGTCATAAAGGCAGCTTCCTCGGCCTTGTCTGACAGGGGGTAGGTCATAGCAAAATTGTGAAAATGGTAGGCCGCGATCATGTAGTCTGCCTGCTTATAGTTGGCCATGCAGTACATGTAGTAGATATCCTCGGTAGAGCGCTGGCCCTTCATCAGGCCCATGAGCTCCTCAAATACCGGGATACACTTGAAGTACTGCTTCTTACTGTACCAGTCGGTGGCTACTTTGAGTTTGTAGTTGATATCGGGGCTTTTCATCACCTTCTCGGGTGTCTCACAGGAGGTGAGGCCGAGGTATAGCACGGCCGGCAGCAGCCACAGGAGGTAGCGGCGTCCGGAGAGCTTCTGACGGGTGGTGTACAGGAACTGAGTGATCGACTTCATTAGCGGGAGGGCAAATATAAGGTTTTGGACTGCTTTGGACCGATAATAAATGCAAAATCAGGGGTTTTATTGTAATACACCTGTCCTGGCCCTCTCCAAGGGAGAGAGCTAATGCAGGTCAGCCAGCCCTGCAAACCCTGCCTAAGGGGGGCTTTAATAAAAGTCGAAGGCTCTAGATCGGCGAGTATAGGTCTTCAGCTATCTTCATATAGTTGCCACGCAGGGGTGGCTTGGCTGTGTAGAGATGCGGATATTTGCGGGCATCGGCGCGAAACCACTTCATCTGCTCGTCATCTGTCTCACGGTCGCTGAAATCCTTGTAGGCGGGGTCATTCTCGTAGTCTATCTCGTACTGGGTGCGCTCCGGTTTGCTGTCTTTCTTTTTTGTTTTTGAACCGGAGGGGGCTTTTTCAACTACCTCAGATTCAAACTCATGGCGAAAATGAGAGGGTAGTTCTTCCTCGCCTTTGGTATTGTAGCCGTAGTTATGCTTTAGGATAAAGTAGCAGGCCGATGGATGGAGCCTTTTGAAGAGGGCGCCTTCTTCGAGCTTATTGATAAAGATCTGCTCGATGAAGTAGATACGGTCCATGATGTCGCTGTCGTCTTCCCATTTCTTTTTCCAGTAGCTCCAGAGCTGCTTGTAGCATCTGACCCGGAGCAGTGCCTGGGAGAGGGTGTAGATGATGGAGAACTCATCAGTGGCGATGGCCTCGATCTGGTCGAGGATGAGGTTTGTTTGCTCGCGGGTCCATTTTGACGCGTTGGTATTGCCGGTAGGGGCTGACATAGGTGATTATATTTAGAGTGAAAGAATCCAATTGTCTGAATCAGAATTTACTGAATCTTAGAATCAGCAGAATAAATGCAAAAACACGTTGAACTACATAGACCACATAGGGAACAAGGACACACAACAGCATTGAATGGATACTTCAATCTGTCTGGTCAATAACAATACAATTTGAAACCACGGAGAGATTCACAGGTCAGGCAGCGGATGAATGGCTGCGTGGTGATGATGCAAAGGTCTGCAAAATGGGCGACTTTTTGCGGACGAGTTATTGACAAAGCGATGGTCTCGGAGAATAGTTATTCACCAAGGATATGGTCGTCCCGTCTTTCTTCAAATTGAATTGGAACCGGAGACCGGGTCAGAGAATGAGGACCAGCGTGCCGGCTATGATGAGGCTGGCACCAATGGCGGCTTTGACCGTCAGCACCTCACCGAGGAAGATAACGGAGAGCACGATGGCGATAGCTACGCTGAGCTTGTCTACCGGGGCTACCTGAGAGACCTTGCCTAGCTGAAGAGCTTTGAAATAAAAGATCCAGGAGAGGCCGGTGGCGATGCCGGAGAGGGTAAGGAAGAGGAGGTTCTGACGGGTGAGGTTGTGTATGTGTACTACATTGCCGCGAAAGTAGGCGATGCCCCAGGCAAGCACGAGTATGACCACGGTGCGGATGGCGGTGGCGAGGTCGGTATTGACGTCCTTGATGCCGATCTTGGCAAAGATGGCTGTGAGCGCTGCAAAGAGTGCAGAGAGGAGTGCATATACCCACCACATAGTTTATCCGGTTTACTTTATCTCAAAGTCAAAGAGCTTCTCCTTTTCGAGATAGCCTTCCAGTTTGTCACCGATCTGTACGGCGCCCACACCTGCGGGTGTCCCTGTGTAGATCAGATCACCGACCTGCAGGGTAAAGAACTGTGAAGCGTATGCAATGACTTTGGAAAAAGAGAAGATCATATCGTCTGTATTGCCGTGCTGCACTTCGGAGCCATTCAGCAGCAGATAAAAATCAAAGCTGCCCGACTTGCCGATTTCTGACACCTTGCGCATCTGGCCTGCTACGGCTGAGTTATCAAAAGCCTTGGCAATCTCCCAGGGCAGGCCTTTGGCCTTCTGCTGTGCCTGCAGGTCGCGCGCGGTGAAGTCTATGCCGACAGTAACCTCATCGAAATACTTATGCGCAAATTTCTCCTCTATATACTTGCCCTGCTTGCAGACGCGGAGTACGACCTCGAGCTCGTAGTGCAGATCACTGGTCCACTCAGGCATGTAGAAAGGCTTATTGTCCCGGAGCAGGGAGGTCTGTGGCTTGAGGAAAAGGATGGGCTCCTCAGGGATAGCGTTATTAAGTTCTTTGGCATGTGCGCCATAGTTGCGCCCTACGCAGATACACTTCATGATGGCAGATTTGAGACGATGCGAAGCTAGGGATTTATTACTTTAGCCAGACACAAATTTCAACTCAAACTATGGCTCTACTCACTACGGACCTCAGCGACAAATACACAGATAAAGTAACGGTAGCCGATCCGATCGGTTTCAGGGATTATGGCGGCAATAAGCTATTTAACGGACAGATCTATACAGTGAAGTGCCATGAAGATAACAGCTATGTACGCAAAGCTCTGGAAGCAGATGGCACAGGCAAGGTGCTGGTAGTAGACGGCGGCGGCTCGATGCGCTGCGCACTGCTGGGTGATATGCTGGGCGAGCTGGGGGTGAAGAATAAATGGAACGGTGTGATAGTCTATGGCTGCATACGCGACTCTGCGGCTATGGCACAGCTGGCCATCGGTGTGAAGGCGCTGGCCACGCATCCGCTGAAGAGCAATAAACAGAATGTAGGACAGGAGCATATCAAGGTACACTTCGCCGGAGTAGACTTCACCCCCGGTGAGTGGGTGTACTGCGATGAGGATGGCATACTGGTCTCCCCTGCTGAGCTCTCCCTCTGATCATGACAGACAATACCAATAGATTTAGTGACCGGGTAGATAACTATATCCGGTACCGGCCCGGCTACCCGGCCGAGGTGCTGCTGTATATAGAGCAGCAGACAGGAATGGATGCGGGCTGGACGGTGGCTGATATCGGCTCCGGTACCGGCATCTCTACGGAGCTCTTCCTGAATAACAACAATAAGGTCTATGCGGTAGAGCCCAACAAGGAAATGCGCGAGGCGGCAGACCGCCTGCTGAGCCACCATCCCGGCTATGTGAGTGTAGACGGTACGGCAGAGCACACCACGCTGCCGGTACAGAGCGTGGACCTGATCACGGCGGCGCAGGCTTTTCACTGGTTTGACAGGGCAGCCTTCAGTAGAGAGGCGCAGCGCATAGCGCGGGACGGCGCGTGGTACCTGCTGATATGGAATGAACGTAAGGTGGTATCCGATTTTGAGCTGGCCTATGAGGACCTATTAATAAAATATGCTACAGACTATACTACTGTAGACCACCGCAATATCAATGAGGCTGACCTGCGGGATTTCTTTTCGCCGGCAGAGATGACTAAGAAGGTCTTTTATAATGAGCAGCTATTTGACTATGACGGTGTGAAGGGGCGGCTCCTCTCCTCCTCGTATGCTCCTAATGCAGGGCACATCAACTATGAGCCGATGCTGGCCTATCTGCGCGAGATCTTTGACAAGTATCAAAGTGACGGCCGCGTAGGTTTCTCCTATGACTGCAATCTGTACCTGGCACAGGTGTGACCGCGGCACTCCTAAAACCCGGAAAATATACCCACCAGTACGGATGTTTGGGATAGATCGGTGCTGGTACCTTGCAGACTGATCAAATCCAATCATCATGAAAAAATTTACACTGATAGTAACGCTGCTGGTAGCCAGTATAGCTACCTACGCGCAGCAGTGGGACTCACTGCCGCGCCTCATCACCGGGACTGATACGGCAGAATATGTCTACCATATACGCGGCATAGGCAGTACTGTCTACTACTGTACGGACAAGGGCCTTTTCGCCAGTACGGATAATGGCGACTCGTGGAGCAATGTGACCTTTGCCAAAGCAAATACTGCCGGGAAAGAGATCCGGTCTGTCTACTATGACAATACAGACAGCAAACTCTACGCAGGCGGGGACAGTGCACTATTCGTGAGTAGTGACAATGGCAATAGCTGGACTGTGGCCTATCCTGTGGGTGACCGTGTGAATGACATCATCCGGTCGGGCAACCGTATGCTGGTGGCCTTTGGAGCCTTTGGCAGTGGTGGGGTACTGTACTCTACAGATGGCTGGGCTACGGCTAATGCCGGCAGTGATTCGCTACCCAAGGATTGCTTCTATATAGATGGTACTAATACCTTGCTGGGAGGCAGCAAAGGTGTGTACAAGAGTACGGACAATGGCACCACGTGGACACTGTCGGGTACGGGCTTTCCGGCCAGTTGCCGCTTCTTTAGCATGGTAGAGATGGGCGGCAGCTACTATGCGGGCGATGTGTATGGCAGCGGACTGTTTATCAGTAGTGATAATGGTGCGACATGGTCAAACAGGGACTCTGTGGTGTTTCATGGTTTCTGCCAGGTATTCAGCGTAGTGAAATATAATAGCAGCCTGGTACTGAGCATAGATGGCGCCTGCAATAACAGCGACCCGCTCAAAAGCAGTACCGATGGCATGACGTGGAATAGCTACCTCTTTAACCTGACCCCGGCCTACTACTCTATGCTGGGGACGAATGCCCCGGGCAGCTGCCTGTTCACTTTCTACAGAAACAGGAGAATGCCATTCAGGCTCTGTAGCTCTACAGGTATAAACGATGTAGGGGCCACTGAGGCTATGATCAGCCCCAATCCCGCACATGGCACACTGACCATCCATACGGGAGAGGCGCGTACCGCCACCATACGTATCATCAATACCACAGGGCAAGTAGTGGGTGAGCTGACTGCAAACAATGGAATGGCCCAGCCTGATGTATCAGGACTAGCGGCAGGCGTGTACATCGTACAGATCAAAGGGACAGAGAGTATCCGCTCTATAAGGTTTGTAAAAGAATAAGCCCTGACTTCCGATCTTCAGGTGATAATGTGCTTTGCAGCGTATGATATCCTGCTAGCTTTGTAGTATCATTCACCCTAAAACAAGCATATGCGCAAAGTATTTTTATCCCTGATGATCGCGGGCCTGACTATGGCTAGCCATGCACAGTCCATAGAGAGCGGCAGCCACTCTACTACCGGCTATATCAAAAGTGACGGTACGATAGAAAATAGCAGCCACTCTACCTCAGGCTATATCAAGAGTGACGGTACGATAGAGAATAGCCACCACTCTACCATAGGCTACATACGCAGCGATGGCACCATAGAAAACGGCAGCCACAGTACAGTAGGCTATGTAAAAAGCGACGGCACCATAGAAAACAGCAGCCACTCTACCATAGGCTACATCCGCAATGGCACGGTGGAGAATAGCAGCCACAGCACGATAGGCTATGCCAATGGCGTAAAGAAAGAGTGGGCGGCGGTGGTGTACTTC
>CAZNDJ010000161.1:3936-7261 GCA_964571705.1 uncultured Chitinophagaceae bacterium | reverse complement strand
TACATGTGCATTGGCCACAATAGAACCTGCCGCGTTGCGGACTACTGCCTGATACTTAATGCCTTGTGGAGGTTCATGGGCAATGGCAAAAAGGGAGTACAGTACTACTCCAAGGAGTAATAAATTCTTCATAAATCGGGTTTACTTATTTAAAAAAGGACTACGGGTTAAGTCAAAAATACGCATTTGGATGGCGAAACAAATTTTTTCTTGTACTTGGAACTCCATGCAAGAAAAATACAGAACGCATTTTATTGCATATCAAACAATTACAATCGCCTGGTTCATAAAAAAATAAGCCCTGCATTAGCTGCAGGGCTTATTTAAACTAGCGATGTTCCCTATTTTGCAGTGGTCATACTTATTCTTTCATTGATCTTATCGATCTCAGCCCTCATAGACTTTATCAGTTGTTTTTGTTCCGCATTTGATGTCTTGAGCTGCACATTCATTGCTTTGAGCGCATCCAGCTCAGATTGCAGGTCTGTAGTATGCTCCTCAAGTATAGCAACCCGTTTGCTCAGCTCCTGTATAGCACCCACAGAGAGTGCTGTGATCTGATCGAAGTCTATGGTACGAAAGTCATTCACCTTCTTGCCATAGACAAAGAGCACCGGCTCGCTATACGCCCAGCCTGAGACTGTAAAGCTGGTACTATCCGGGATCGCCGCTACATGTACACGATAGGCCCTGTTGCCCGCACCATAGAGCAGTACCTCATCGCCTGCGGCAAAACCATGGCCCGCAGTGGTGATGACGGTCAGTACGCTGTCGCGCACGCTCACTGTGCGGGCATTGGCAAACACACTAGGTATCACGTCTGTGTTTTTAGCTACTGCATGAGGCATCACCTCTTCTACCTGCTGCGCTATAAAGCCGCGCTTGACATTGGTACCCTTCTCCAGTTTGTCTATGTATTTGTAGTCTGCTACCTGTAGCTGATTGACCTTGTCCAGCATGCTGTCTGTAGCAGGGTGCTGTATGTCTGTCTTGATACGGCGGTCAGATTGCACGTCTACCTCTGCAGAGAGGATACGCCCATAGCTATGGATAGATACTGCCACTGTGCCGCTATTGCCGGTAGCCACCCCCGGGCCGCTGGCTGCCAGATAGGCATAGGCTGTATAGTTGGTAGACTTTGTGGCTGTCACGTCCAGGGGGTAGGCCGGATTACGGGTGCCGATACCCACTTTGCCGTCTGCCTGTACCACCATCACAGGAGTACCTCCGGTCATCTGGTCCTGATCTACAGACAGGTCCAGCAGGTGCGTCTGACTAGTTGTGTCAGCTACTTTCACAAGGATACCATTACCACCGACATTTGTATAGCCATTGAAAACAGCCAGCGAAAAACCCTGACTGGACTGTGCCCATGAGAGCGTATTGGCATTGATACCTATACCATCGCAGCCAATGATGTTACTTGAGGTATTGGAGAGGCGGCTATATGGAGTGGTAGTGTTTAGGCCTAGTCGCCCTGAGTTGGTCAGGCACATGTAGACGGTGCCGGCACTATTTGCATTGAGCAAGCCGCTTGTATTAGCAAATGAGAGGTAGCCTCCACCATTGTTGTAAATAGAGAAATGTGATACACCTGGATAGGTAAATTTGACTTCGCTACCCGTAGTGTTGCCACCTGATACAAAAACGCTTTTGCCTCCGGAAGCCAAGACATCTAATGTGGCTGCCGGGCCTGCTGTACCGATACCTACATTGCCATCACCCTGCACTACCATCACAGGTACACCACCTGTAGCCTGCGCCGCGCCGGTAGATAGGTCTAGTATCGTATTGCTGCTCGCCGTGCCCGCCACTTTCACTGCCAGGCCCGCAGCTCCGGAGGAAGTAGATGCATTATAAAAGGCGCCTGCATAGCCACCGTTGTTTATCGCCCAGTTGAAGCTGTTGGCGTTTACCCCCAGGTTATCACTAGCTACTGTGTTTGTACTACTATTTGATAGCAGGCAGGAGGGTGCATTGGTCGCGATACCCACACGTCCATTGGATAGTATCCGCATTCTTTCGGTTGTATTATTTGTGCTGAAAGCAATAGCGCCATCTGTGGATCCGGCACCCCTGATGAAGTGTATGCCATCAGTGATAGAGCTGCCATTGTATGCCTGGCCTATAGACGTCATGATATCCCCGGACACGTTGGTAGTAGCGCCCCTCTGTGTCACCAGCTCAAATCTCTGGTCGCTGATTGCATTGGCCAGAGAGGTAGTCCGTGCATTGGCCGTTGTCACAGTAGTACGTATGGCCAAAGGCGAGTTAGGCGTCTGCGTGCCGATACCGATGGCACCAGTACTGATGATACGCATCCGCTCCAGATTATTAGCCGCAAAGACAAAGTCTTTTGCATCTGTAGTTCCTATGAAATTATTATTGACAGCAGATCCTATAGCTGCAGTCGGGGCAGTAGTAGTACTATTTCCAGTGACCTTCCAGAAGGTGCCACCCATATCTGTCGCAGTCCAGTTGGTGCCGTCATATTGCAGTACACTGCCAGTGGTGGGAGCTCCTGTACTAACCGGCACACCCTGTATAGCTGATACCGTAGGGCCTGGATAGGTACCACTCAGGTCTCCACTGGCCGCACCGAGCGATCCAGCCGGGCCGGTAGGGCCGGCTATACCTGTGGCTCCATGCGCACCGGCAGGACCTGTCGCACCAGCCGGGCCAGTGGCACCATCAGTGCCGGGTACGCCAGCTGCTCCGGCAGGACCTTGCGGCCCTGTAGGACCAGAGGTACCTGCACTACCCGCAGGGCCTGTAGCACCGTTAGCGCCTGCTGCTCCGGTAGGACCGGCTATGCCTGCGGGGCCAGTAGCACCAGCCGGCCCTGTAGGGCCCTGAGCTCCTGGAGCACCATTAGTACCAGCCGCACCCGTAGGCCCGGTTATACCTGCTGGACCTTGCAGGCCAGTAGCACCATTGATACCATTTGCGCCATTCGTGCCATTGCTACCCGCAGCACCAGTAGCACCCTGAGGACCAGTAGCACCTGCTACACCCGCAGCGCCATCATTACCCGCAGGACCTGTCGGGCCAGTAGCGCCACCACCTGCTCCGGTAGGGCCAGTAGCACCTTGCGGACCAGTAGCACCATTGATACCATTTGCGCCATTCGTACCATTCAAACCTGCAACACCAGTAGCACCCTGAGGACCAGTAGCACCGGCTACACCCGCAGCGCCATCATTACCCGCAGGACCAGTAGGGCCAGTCGCGCCGCCGCCTGCTCCGGTAGGACCAGTAGGACCTTGCGGGCCAGTAGCACCATTGATACCATTTGCGCCATTCGTACCATTGCTACCCGCAGCAC
>CAZNDJ010000161.1:0-3836 GCA_964571705.1 uncultured Chitinophagaceae bacterium | reverse complement strand
GACCTTGGGGACCAGTAGCACCATTGATACCATTTGCGCCATTCGTACCATTGCTACCCGCAGCACCTGTAGGACCCTGAGGACCCGTAGCACCTGCTACACCCGGTGCTCCATCATTACCCGCAGGGCCAGTCGGGCCAGTAGCGCCACCACCTACTCCGGTAGGGCCAGTAGGACCTTGGGGACCAGTAGCACCATTGATACCATTTGCGCCATTCGTACCATTGCTTCCCGCAGCACCTGTAGGACCCTGAGGACCCGTAGCACCGGCTACACCCGGAGCGCCATTATTGCCAGCCGGACCTGTGGCTCCGTTTGCTCCGGTACTGCCAGCCGGACCAGTAGCACCCCTGCTACCTGTAGGACCAGTAGCGCCTCCTCCCCCATTGGCAGCATACAACGCGTATGGCACACTCATCATCTGGTTAGTGCCCATATCGGTATAGCTGGTGCCGCCATTTACATCTACTTCTACCTGGAGGTACTTAGGCCCGCTACCCCAGTTGACAGATGCGAGGCTCCCGCCACCGGTACCTAGCACTGAATTAAATAGCCCGAACTGATTGGTAGTCTGGCCATGTGTCTCCTGAAAGACCACTGTGCCCGAAGGAGTTTGGTCATGTATAGTGAAGCGTATCGCTACTTGTGTATTAGCCACTATACCGCCGGAGGCATTGCGCACCACAGCCTGATAGTTGATACCCTGGGGGGGTGCCTGGGCAGCCGCCCTAAGCGAGCAAAACAAGACGACAAGAAGCAGTAGATTTTTCATCTGAATGGATTGTTTTGAGGTTTAGAATTTTCCAATGGCCATCCTTTCCATTTTACATAAAAGAATGTAAGGCAAAGGAATACAGCGAATGCCTGACACTCACTACTAGTAATCTACTAGTCGGGCACATAGGATGCATAAACCCATCCTCCAGCGTATATATTTGCCCTGCACAAACCCACTTATGCCCAATAACCTCAGTTCAAAAAAGATAGATGAAACGCTCGAAAGGCTCAACTCCCTGCGCTATCCGCCTGTAGAGGGCAGCCCGGAGTTTGAGGAGATACTACAGTGCTACGAGGACGCGCGCAAACGTGGCTACAAGAAGGGCCGCGCCGCTGCTGCGGGTACCATATGCCGCATGTACATAGCGCACCGCCATTTTAGCAAATTAGTACCCTATCTCAAAGAGATGCGCACGCTCTGCGAGGAGAACGGCACATGGACAGATATGTATTTTGACTGCCTGCTCATGGGCATCGAGACTGACTGTACCTTTGGTGATTTTGACAGAGCCGAGGAAACTGCCAATACCATCCTATCCCGCATGATACTATCTCAGACGGGCTTCCGCGCGGTCAACGCCTACATGGTCATAGGCAATCTCTACCAGATGCGCGGCTGGCACATCAGGGCCATGCGCGTCTTCCATCAGGGCATGAGCCGCCGTGAGGAGCTGAGCAGTGTACCACCATTTGCCGGTCTGTGGTGCAACTATGCCTTCTCCCTCTACTGCGTACGTCAATACGACAAAGCCCGCGATGAATTTACAGCCCTGATGAGCAGCCCCGGCCTGGCCTCATTCCCACAGCTGCTCACCCACTGCCACCTCATGATGAGCCAGGTCTATGCCGTAGGCTATGGAGATTATGACCGGTGCATGGAGCATACCACAGCCTCTCTCGAGATCAGCCGCGCCCATGGCATCCATGCGGAGGAGGCCTTTATGCTGGCCGCCCACGGGCTCAACCTGGCCAAACTCAAAAGGTATGAAGAGGCACTGCCTGCACTACGGGATGAGACAGCCCTCAAGGTAGTAGCTGACAATCCATCCGAATATGCCGAGCTGCTCAACGCTGAGGCGGAGTGCCTCCTGCACCTGAGCCACACCACCGAGGCCTGGCAAAGGCTGGCTCAGGTAGAGACGATGCTCGGTCACTCAGATGCGATGGCCAATCGTATCCGCTATCATGAAAACTGTGCGCTGTACTACTACCTCACAGGAGACGGCGAGGCAATGAACCAAAGCAATGAACGCCGCAATAAGGCGCAGGAAGAAAGCAGCAGAATAGAGTTTGCCATGCAGCTCGAGCAGGTCAATGCTATGATGGAACTGGATCAGAAGAAGTACGAACTGGAAATGAATCAGATAAAACAGGAAAACATGCAGCAGTCCCTCAACCATGCGGAGCAGGAGAGCCAGATGCTCAAAGCGGCGATCGATCAGCGCAACGCGCTCATCAATGAGTTTCAGGTAGCCATCAAAAAGATAGAGAAGTCTGACATGAAGCGCGCCGAGATATTCCACGCGCTGAATGACAAAATAGCTTCCGTCAAAAACAGTAACACCGAGCTGGACAATTATGACCTGCGGTTCAACGAGAGCCATCAAAAGGCAAGTATCATACTGGCCCAGAAATACCCTCAGCTCTCCGCGTCTGAGATCAAAGTAGCTGGCATGCTGGCGGCGGGTTTGTCTAATAAAGAGATCTCCTCCATCACCCTCACTACTACCCGCAATGTAGAGAACCACCGACTCCAGCTCCGCAAAAAAATGAAACTCAAACAAGGGGAAGACCTGATCAAAAAGCTGACAAGCCTGCTCGGGAGTAAAACAGACGCTTAGCTTCTAAACTCCGAACAAACAACACGGCATGGTTGTTTCATTCCTACCAACCATGCACCTGATCAAAAACCACTGGTACCTCGCCTGTTTTGAAGACGAGCTACAGCCCGGCGGGCACATGAGCCGGATGATATGCGGCGAGGATATCCTCATCTATCGTACTGCCGCCGGCCAGGTAGCAGCACTGGAGAACCGCTGCTGCCACCGCAATGTACAGCTCTCGCTGGGATATGTAAAAGGGGAACGTATGAAGTGCGGCTACCACGGCTGGGAGTTTGGGGCAGATGGGCGCTGTGGGCTGATACCTTCGCTCGGCCCTGATGAGAAAATTCCCCGTGCAGCTTGCGTCAGGCAGTATCCTGTTAAGGCTCAGCATAAATGTGTTTGGGTCTTTGTGGGCGATCCGCTACTAGCGGAGTTTGAAGAGATACCTCCCTTCAAAGAGCTGGACGAGTGGCCGATGGTGTACAACTATCATGTGATCAAAGCCAATATCAAGCTAGTGGCAGAAAGCCTCTTTGACTCGCATCATATCAATCATGTGCACCGCAAGAGCATCAAGACCCTGATGGGCAACCTCCATAATGAAAAGCCGGATTATCATCTCATTATCACAGACCGGTCCCTGCACGGTTGGTACATGCGGGATAACGAGGGCAGCATCTTTGAGAAGTTCTACTTCGGCTTCCAGGACAAAGTGGAGGCGCACTTCGGCTTCTGGTGTCCACACAGCAGTATGCTGGACCTCCGCTTTCCGGCGCATTTGCATATGCCATCGCGCCGCATGGTCATCTATGAGCACTTCTATCAGGTAGATGAGGAGCACGTCATGATGATACAGATCACCACCTGGCATCGTATCTTTCGCTACAATCCATGGTTTGCTAAGTGGTTTATGCTACGCAAAAGCATGCAGATAGTAGAGGAGGATATCGCCTTTCTGGAGAGCAATAAGTACTGGCACGACCGCCGCCCGCTCCATGATATGCTGATACGTCCCGATGAGCTGACCTTCGAATTCACCCGCCTCTGGAATAAAAACATACGCACTGATGCTACAAGACCTGATCAGAAAGAAGCTGCACCACTACCGCCAGCCACTCAGCTATTCTGACCCTGCACTGCCCTATACAGCTACTACGCCAAAGCGCGTGGCAGTCATCGGCCCAGGCATAGCCGGCATCAGCACTGGGTGCAATCTGGCCGAGCGCGGATTTG
>CAZNDJ010000160.1:0-7286 GCA_964571705.1 uncultured Chitinophagaceae bacterium | reverse complement strand
CCTCGATATCAATAACATGAAGGATGTGGACTTCGCCTATGAGGTGGGCCACGCGCCTGAGATAGACTTGGGCTATATCACCAAGGCACCTGCCTTTACCAAATACAAGATAGCGGTAGAGGACAAGATGATAGACGAGGAGGTAGACCGTATCCGCAAGCGTTTTGCTACGTACGAGTATCCTGAAAATGTGGAGGCAAATGACATCCTCTCTCTCACAATAGAAGAACTGAATACTGACGGCAGCCTGAAAGAGGGTGGCGTGAGCACCGTATCATCAGTGATGATGGACCTGATCAAGCCTGAGCACCAGGCCGCATTCCTAAAGCTGACCAAGGGCGCGAGCCTGGAGGCCAATGTGTGGGATATAGTAGCCCGCGACAAGGAAGGCATAGCTAAGAACATTCTCAACATGAGCGACCTCACTAATCTGGATGCAGTAGGTGATAAGTTTAAGCTCACTGTCAATAACATCACCCGCTCTAAGCCGGCTGATATAGATGAGGAGTTTTTCAAGAAGGTATATGGCGAAGAAGGCCCTAAGACTGAGGCTGAGATGCGCGAGAACATCAAGAAAGAACTGGAATCCTACTTTGATGGACAGACTGATGGCTACCTGATCAACGACCTGTATAAGGCCGTACTGGAGAATGTAGACTTTCCGCTGCCAGATGACTTTATGAAGCGCTGGATCAAGCTGGCAAATGAGAAGAAGGTGACAGACGAGGAGATCGAGAAGGACTACCCACGTTTTGCCAAGCAACTGCGCTGGGACCTGATCACCCGCAAGATCGTACGCGAAAACAATATCCAGAATACCGCCGAGGAAGTACGCGAGCGCGTACGTATGAACACGATCCAGCAGCTGTACAGCTACGGCCTGCGCGATATGGGTGGTGACTGGGTAGAGCAGTTTATAGACAAGCAGATGGCTGACAAGAAGAACCTGGAGCAGACAGGTGAGCAACTCCTGATCGATAAGGTAATGCAGCACATCAAGTCTCAGGTGAAAACCAAAGACAAGGCGATCTCTATAGACGAATTCAAAGCACTGAATGAAAAGGCTGCTGCTGAGCAGGAAGCCGAAGCATAAATTTTAAAGATTGATATGAAGAGAAGCCCCGGTCAAAAGCCGGGGTTTTCTATTTTTCTTTCACACAAAGGGCACTAAGGCCTGTGAGTAATAACTTTTCACGCGAAGACGCGAAGAATGCTTTTCACACAAAGAGCACTAAGAACTCAACGGAATACACCTCATCACGCGAAGACGCAAAGGCTCGAAGAAAGGCTCCGGGCAATCTAGCTTAAGGTGCACATCATGTGCTGCTGCATAAGCTGTCTAGCGCTGAATGGATATTTTCCTGATGTAGCTGTGGCCTGAGGTCTGTACACGGACTGTATAGATGCCTGTAGAGAGCGTGCTGACATTGATGTAGCCGTCTTTGGTAGTGCCCTCTGCTGCTATCCTGCCGCTGAGATCGGATATAGCGACCGTAGCATCTGCTCCGCTGCCATCTATCGTGATATAGAGCTGAGAAGACGCAGGATTAGGGTAGAGTGCGAGGGTACTACCTGCTATATCGCCTACGGCCAAAAGGTTGGCCACGCAGGCTGAGTCTGAGACTGTACAGCCCTGGGCATCGGTCACTACGACGATGTAGCAGTCTGGGGCCAGGCCAGTGATGATAGCAGAGGTCTGCCCACCGGGAGTCCACTGGTATGAGAATGGAGTGGTACCACCATTGGCTATGGCGGTAGCGGTACCATTGCTACCGGTAGCGCCAGTGGCGGTGACGGAGAGCATAAGCAGTGGCGGCTGGCCGATCTGCGTAGTGGCTGTCACGCTGCATCCATTGGCGTCTGTCACGGTCACGGAGTAGTTGCCTGCCGGAAGGTTCTGCGCCTGCTGGGTCTGCTGCACGGGACTGGTACTCCAGGCATAAGTATAGGCGGGTGTGCCTCCGCGCGGGTATATGGCTGCATCTCCTGATGAGCCACCGAAACAGGAGGCATTATTGTGCGTGAGCGAGTCTAAAAGCAACTGGTACTGTGGTGCAAATACGGTATCAGTACGCTCTGTAGTAGCGCCGAGTGAGTCTGTGACCGTCACACTATAGGCACCTGCTGCGAGATGGGTGATGAATGAGTCCGTGGCGCCAGTATTCCAGGCATAGGTATATGGCGGTGTAGCACCGGTAGCATGTATGGTGATGGAGCCGGTGCTATCACCGCGGCAGTTGCTATTGACTACGGTAGCGGAGAGTGTGGGGTGTATGACCAGGGTATCGCGTACGACGAGAGAGTCCAGCTCCAGCAGCCAGTTATGGCCATTAGGATTGAACGCTACGATCTGGAAACGGCCAGGGATGCCATTGACAAAGGCAGGTGCCGGCACTACTACCTTGACGTAAGAAGAGCCGGTATTCTGATTAGCACTATTGATGGTGTACTGTGACACTGAAAATGTAAGGGCAGGGTTGGCCACGTAGATGATAGCCTGATCGCCGCCGGTCATGGTATAGTGCACAGGCGAACCACCAACATACTGCACGACGCGGAAATAAAAGCTAGTGGCAGTATTGGCAGTGAGTGGTCCGATGAGCGGGCTGTTAAGTGTATCATTACCCGCAGTGGCCATCTGAAACTCTACTCCGTTGCCCACCACACCATGTGGCTCTATCATGACGTGGCTGGTGGCTCCAAAGCCTCCTACCCCATTGATAGGCTGTGGTGCGGTGTAGGAGTCAAACGCTTCGTAATATGGGAATACCTGCGCCCTGGCAGAAAATGAGAAGAAGGCGGCAGCGATGAAGAGTGTAAATAGTTTTTTCATCTCGGGGTGTTTGTGATGAGCGAGGCCAATCTTTAGCGTAGCTCGAAGTGTGCGAATACTTTTTTGACATAATCAGTCAGCGACGCAGAGCGCTCTATGTCGTAGCTGGGATCCTTGTACTGAAAGCTGACAGAAAGGATATAGGTCTCATCGTATTTAGGCGCATAGAAGATCAGGAAATAGCGGCTGTAGTTGCTCACCTTGCTACGGCGGTAGTAGCGGGTATGCAGGAGCGTGCCGGACTGGCCGGTCTGTATGCTGGCGGTAGTAGTATCAAAGTTATATCCCGGCTCAGTGACGCGGTCATAAAAACTGGAAAACTCCAGCTGGCACTGCTCGAGAGCCTGTGCCTCCTTGTGGCCACTAAGACGGGCTACGGTATAGAAAGCATATACCGGCGAACCATTGATAACAGGCAGCAAGCCTACCGCAGTGAGGTCAAATTTGAAATCTGTGCCGGAGCCCTCGGGTATGGATACGCGTTTGTATCCATCCGGGATATTGACAATATACTTATTGGCTTCTACTTTCTGGATCGTGCTCCATACATCGGCCTGGGCATAGCCCATCATGACGCATATGGATAAACAAACAGTCAGAAGTACTTTTACTTTCATCTCTTGCAGTTTCACTTTGTATCCAAAGAATAATGCCAAATGAGGCATCAGTGCGACAAAATATGTTAAGCCGCCTCCTTAAAGATAATGATTAGTTTGTCCTCTGTAGCCTGCAAATATAAAATCCGTCAAAGCCGGTCTCTGATGGTGATACCTTCTGCTCTCCCAGCATCGTAAATGAGGGATGAGTAGCCAGGAACGCCTGGATCTGCTTCTCATTTTCTGACGGGAAGATGGAACAGGTAGCATACACCATCACCCCACCAGGTCTCAGCATTAGGCTGTAGCGGCGCAGGATGTCCTGCTGTGCCGTGATGTACTGATCGAGCAGGTCGGCGGAGAGCTTCCACTTCGTATCGGGATTGCGCCTGACCACGCCCATACCAGAGCAGGGCACATCGAGCAGAAGACGATCTGCGGTACCCTGCAGGGTCTGCTCCAGGCCATCGGTGTAGGGTGTAGTACGTATGAGCTTTGCATCATTCCGGCGCGCGCGTGACTCAAGCTCACGTAGCTTCTCAGGATAAATGTCTATGGCTGTGATGCGGCCCTTATTCTGCATCAGTGAGGCGAGGTGGAGTGTTTTGCCACCGGCGCCGGCGCAGGCATCTATCACCATCATACCTGGCTGTACATCCAGCGCAGGTGCTACGAGCTGACTGGATACATCCTGTACCTCAAACCACCCACTCTTGTAGGCATAGCTGGTACGGAGGTTCTTGCGGCTGTCTATGATGATAGCGTCGGGGGCCTTTTCACTGAGCGAAAAAGGTATCTGCTCGGTACGGAGAAAGTCTATGACGGCCTCGCGGGTAGCACGGAGATGATTGACACGGATGCATAGCGGGGCCTGCTCATTGAGCGCATGGATCTCTGCAGCCCAGCGGCTACCGAGCTCTTCTTCTCCCCTACCATCCAGCCAGTCCGGTATTGACTCTGCGAGGGGGCGTTTCCTCTGCGCAGCAGACAGACGGGAGTGCACCGCAGCTGCATCGAGGCCAGCCCACTCAGCCCAGTCCGGCAGATCATGGCCAGTGGCTATGAGGTAGGCCCCCAGTGCTGTCCATGCCTGAGACGGGGTCTCTATAAAGTCGGCTCCCGCAGCATAGCCATAGAGGCGCTGATAGCGGATGAGCGTGTAGATATGATCTGCTATAAAATTGCGGTCGCGGGCGCCCCATTTTTTATTGGAGCCTAGCAGGGTGTCTATGGCATAGCCTGCATGTGCGCCCTGTATCAGTATCTGCTCCAGGCCGGTCACGATGGCCTCGCAGAGATTGCGGTGTAGTCTCAATGTTTTACTTTATGATGATCACTTTCTGCTCGTATGTACCGCCATGCGTATCTGCCGCGCGCAGTACATACGCACCGGCAGAGAGGGCAGCTACAGATATAGTAGCCTCCTGGTCCATACCTGGTGCAATATCGGCATTTACCCTGTGACCTAATACATCATAGAGCTGTACGTACGTGAGGCGTGTATCTGCATCTGACAGGCGGCATACGATCCTGTCACGTGCGGGATTAGGATATACCTGCAGGCTGGCAGCCGGTGCACCAGACACCTCTGGTATAGACACCTGTGCTCCATTGCCCCAGTAGGAGTCTGAGAAAAGCATCATACCGCCGCGGATATTGCCGGTCAGGTACTCTTTGTGGCCATCATGATTGATATCTGCTATACTGATGGTAGAGCGCAGGCCCGCACTGGTACCCAATAGATCAGAATCCATAAGCTGAAAAGTACCTGCCCTCAGGCTATCCTTATTGACAAGAAACTTGAACACGCGGCCCAGCTGAGAACCGGAATATAGTACTAACTGACTGCCCTCCTGCCTGATAGCCGGAGCTGCAAAGCCCGGCAGCAGCCCGATGTGATAATCATATACCCGCACACCGCCAAAGAAGGTATTGACCGAATCACGCGAGAAGAGCGGATTGGTACGCGTACCAAAGTTCCAGTAGTATTGAATATTGCTGCTACGCGAGCCTATCACGAGGTCTGGCAGGCTATCGCCATTCACATCATAGATAAATGGGGCTGCATTTTGCGTCACGCTCAGGTTAAACCAGTTTTGCTGCGTGAGGGAGGGATACGACACTGTGCTGGTAGAGGATGCATTTTTGAAGAAATGTACCTTGCCAGTATAGTCGCCGATGACCATATCAGTTTTGCCATCGCCATCCATATCGCCGAAGGAAGGGAAAAGGCCATTGAGGTGATAGGCACTGAGGCCTGACCAATCTGTGGAGACCTCATCATATACGGGCATCGTATCCACACCGATATTGTGATAGAGGGCGAGTGCCGACTTGGAGGCACCTGAGGTTTGAAACTTGCCATAGTTGCCCATGATGATATCCATGAGCCCATCACCATCGTAGTCAAAGAAAACAGGGTGCGACTCCGTACCTACATCTACGATCTCCCGGACGAAAGTAGTATCGCCCATGTAGTGGTATTTCTCCAGAGAGTCATTGGCTATGTTGTGATAGTACTGTACCACCTTGATATCCTCGGCCTGGCCTGGCTGGTAGGCATTGGAGGCAAATGGTGAAATGAACAGGTCCTCACGGTCATCATTGTCAGCATCGAGTCCGAATGGTGCCGGGAAGAGAGGCAGATTCACAGAGCGGTCATATGCGGGGAAGATAGAATCTGCATAAGTGATACTAGCATCGACTGTATCACCACGATTCTCAAGGAATTTGAGTGTATTGCAAAAAATATCTGCCAGTAGCAAGCTGACAATAGGAGAATTTCTCCTGTAGTGAATGCCATAAAGTGCACCACCCTGGTGGCGTGCACCCTGACCATACTGTATGAGTGGTGCATCCGTCTTGCAGGCTACGAGGGTTACGCCACAGTCAGATGAATTTTCAATAAAATGCCCCCAGCAATTGCTGACGCGGTCAAAGACCAGGGAGTCTGGGTCCATACCGCCTTCTATCGCCCTGTTCTTATAAAAATTAAGTGTAGTGCCACCGGCTATATCTGATGCCAGTATATCGAGGTCTCCGTCATGGTCTATATCCTGCATGACCGGCAGATTGTCCATAAAGGTCCAGATATGATCCGGAGGGAAGCTGCCATAGGCGTAGTTGAGCTTATTGTAAATCTTTGTAAAGCTCAGGCCAACTGGTGTGCGGATGCCCTTGAAGACCATGATGTCACTATTAGAAGTGAGGGCAAAGATGTCTCCTACACCGTCCCTATTGTAATCGCGTATCACAGCCCAGTCGCGCAGCTCGCGCGGGAACATGACATCATACCTCGGTGCATAAGTATATGATACTAAGCCGGGAGAGCCAGTATTGATAAATGCTTGTGCCTTCCAGCCCGCCTTGTCATAGACAAAGAGATCCATGAGGCCGTCCTGATTGAGATCTATGGGCGAAAAAAGGGGATTGTTCAATCCGCCTACCCAAGGATTCTGCAGAGACCGGCTGCTGCGGAGCACTTTTATACCTTCTATCTGGTACTTCTGCCCCAAAACGATCAACGGAAACAATAAAACCAGGACTGCTACTTTACGCATTGTTTTCAATTTGTAGTAAGACTGGTGAATCTACGAAAAGTTGCGCGGCCCGAACTATCATTAAACTTTTGGTTTGACAGAGCCGTCGATGTATTTTCAAAAAATAAAAAGGCTGTGAGACAAAGCCCACAGCCTTAATCCAATATGTGATCCCGGTAGGAATCGAACCTACGGCCGATTGATTAGAAATCAATTGCTCTATCCGCTGAGCTACGGGACCTCCTGCTCGCAAGCGCGGCAAATATATCCATTTATCCCCTATCCTGCTAGTGCCGCCCATAGAGACAATTAGGACAG
>CAZNDJ010000159.1:0-7373 GCA_964571705.1 uncultured Chitinophagaceae bacterium | reverse complement strand
AAAAGAGGTGGCTATACATATATTATTACCAATAAAAGACACTCGGTACTCTACACAGGTGTCACAGCTGATCTGCGCAGCAGAATGCATGACTACAAGACAAAGCGTAACCCCAGAAGCTTTGCTACCAGATATAACTGTGATATATTAGTATATTATATACACTTCACGCATATAGAAGAAGCGATCTCTGAAGAAAACCGTATCAAACAATTAAGCAGAGCAAAGAAGCTGGATCTTATTTTTGCAATGAATCCACTTTGGAAAGATCTGTATGACACCCTGGATTGAACTACAAAAAGCGCGTCATTCCGAAAGTTTTTCAATCCATAAAAAATATGCGAGATAAAACTGAAGGAATCCCAAACCTCAAGAATGTGTAAGAGCGGTAAACCAGCCTTTTTTGTGACTGGGATTCCTTCCGCCTTATCGCATTTATTTTTTTGACAGAAGAAAGGCGTCGGAATGACGGATTTGTGAAGCTGTAACAATGAGAAATATTTAACCTCGGATGAAATGCCGTGTTGCGGGGTTTATCAGTGTTTCCTGTTTCCGTTACCTACGAAACGGAAACAGGAAACAACTCATCACTCCTCCTTATCCCCATCTTCTTCTACATCCCATCCCAACTTTTTTGCCTTTTCAAATAATTTGGTCAACGTGCCTCTGCTACCTATGCCCATCATCTCAGCTATTTCAGCATAGCTTTTACCTGCATTTTTCAGGTCCTTTGCCTGCTCCCATTTCGCCTTGCTCTCCTCCTGCTCATAGCCGCGCGATAGCTGGGTGAAGTCTACACGCTCGCCGGTCACGGTGAAGGTCAGCGTGTCGGGGCAGAAGGCGAGGACGTGGCTGTGCGTCTTGTCCAGGTCGGGCAGGTAGTTGCCTTTGACCAGGCAGAGGTGGCGGTGCTGCGGGCGGTGATGGTCGCGGCGCAGCTCTATGCCGAGCCGCATCTTGGCCTCAAAGCCCTGCCCGCCGAGGAAGTTATTCTTGCTCGGCAGCAGCTCCTCGGTCCGTTTGCCCGTATGGTGCAGGAAGAGGATGAGGCACTGCAGCTCGTTTGCCAGCAGGTAGTACGGCTTCAGGAATTCACGGATCTTGTGCGTGTCCTTCAGGTCGTGCGGATAGAGGTCGGAGAAGCAGTCTATGATCACGAGGTCGGCGGGCTTCACAGACAGGTTTCTGCGCAGGGTGGTGATCAGGTCCTCATAGTGGAAGATGAAGCGCAGGCCGTGCAGTTTCCGGTCTCCATAGCGGCGTGTCTGCCGGCGCAGCACGGTGCGGGTGGCATCGCGGCTATCCTCCGTAGAGACGTAGACCACACTGCGGTGCTGCGCGTGTATAGGGTAGTGCAGGAAGTGGCCGGAGCCTGCGCAGATATCCTCTGCGAGCTGTCGTAGGATGGCACTCTTGCCGGTGTCTGAGCTGCCCGCCAGGCAGGCCAGCCCCTGCGAGTGCAGCAGCCCCTCTATCAGAAACTGCATGTCCTCTTCGCTCTCTCCCAGCAGGTCGGGCGCGGTGACCTCATGCTCCAGCTGCTGCGCCTCACGGCTGCACCGCTCGAGGTCGTCCAGTAGCGTTTGAGGTACGAAAGGTGCCGGGCGCTCACCGCCGGGCATAGCATCATAGTGTTCCATTTTCATGAAATTATTTTGGGTGTAATAAATGTGCCGTGCTACCTGTATGGAGCCGTGCGTGTGTGTGAAATAGTGGTCCGGATTGTCCTCTGGCCAGAGGTGCTGATCAGCTGTAGCGGGATCGGAGTCCATAGGTCCCGTATTACAGTGGCAAATCAAAGTAAATTTTGCTGCAAAGCCTAGTTTTAGCACACGGAGTTATCCTCAAAGCTGTGCATAGAAAAAGTGCTGTACTGCGCATGTACATTGCGTTGCAGGGTATTCGTTTTGATACAGAAGAAGATGGATAAGGGTGGTGATCCGGTGGTGATATAAAATGCCTTTTTTACAGCAGAAAGGGAGACGCAGAGGAGATAAACACCACGCACATTTTAGCTACATAGAGACATAGAAAATACGAGTGTCGATAGCACTGAAATATTTTTTCCTGAATAAAATTATGTATATTTAATATTCACGTATCGAAACTAGCTTTAGAATAAATATAAGCCTATGTTGTTAGATGTTTTGACGAAGGGAGACTCCACTATAATCTCAAAAATAGAACTGCTGTCCCAGTCTATGGGAGAGCTACAGAAAAAAGTAACCTTATCTCCGTGGATACCGTTTTTAACAGCTCTTTTGGGCGGCATCCTCGTGATGATCGGGCAATACATCGAGAGAAAGTCCAAAAAAGAACAAGAAAGGGTCAAAGAACTCAATGAAATCGCAGCCATTTGCGAACTATCTTTATTTAAGCTCAAAAGTCTGGTCAAAGATTTATCTGCGGCCAAAAACTTAAGCAATTTTTGGTATTACGGTCACTGCAGAGAAGAAAATAATGTACCCCGGAATGACGAACGCTCTAAAAAATATTACGACAGCACCTTCGAGTACGCAGCTGCTGCCGCTTCGCACAAAACGAAGATATCAGACATCATCGCAGACTATTATTCTAGCGTAGTCAAATTCAAAAACCAGGATAAAAATAACATCGATGTAGATGTGCTAAGGAACTTGCTCAACAATCTGGTTTTTGACGATGCTCCGGAGATTGACCCAAATTTATCTCTTGATGATGCCCGCGAAGCATACAATGAAAATCATTCAAGACTATCAAATACCTATTTGGATTTGATAGGTCCTTTGGATGCGATCAATCTTCAAATGAACACTATTTGTAAAACCCAAAATAAATCCGAATAACTATGGCTATTTCAAAAAAAGCAGCTCCAAAGAAGGCCGTCAAGAAGGCTGCACCAAAAAAAGCTGCTATCAAGAAAGCTGCCCCCAAAAAGGTCGCCAAGAAGGCTGCTCCGAAAAAGGCCGCTAAAAAGGCTGCGCCCAGAAAAGCCGCACCAGGTATCCGCCCTATTATACCTAAAAAGTCTCGCGGCTAGACTCCACCTTTTCGAGGTTGACTAGGTAGTCTTTGCTAGTTCTCATGCATGTATATGGACTGGCGCAATGGTAAATTGCCTACTGTCTCGCCTTGATAGGCCGCATGAGGCCCTCCTGAGAGACAGTGGCTACGAGCCGGCCATCACGGGTGAAGATATGGCCCGTGGTCAGTCCACGCGCACCCGAGGCGATAGGTGACACGAGGTCAAACAAGAGCCAGTCCGTCAGGTCTACCTGCTGGTGAAACCAGATAGCGTGATCGAGGCTGGCGAGCTGTGTATTGAGGATATTGGCGTCGCGCGTATGCGGGCGCAGGGCAGTAGTGAGTACGTTGTAGTCAGAGGCGTAGGCTATGAGCTGCTGCACGGTGCGCCATGGCAGGTCTGCCGGCGCTTCCTTGAATTTGAACCAGACCCTATTCTCCGGGCCCGCGGCCTCTCCCCTCCTGATCTCGGGCTGGCAGGAGCGCATCTCCAGCGGTCGCGGTATGCTGAGGTAGGCCTCCATGAGGCCCGCCATCTGCGGGTGCGTGGCTTCATCTACATGTATCCACTGCGAGAGCGTCTCCGGCAGCGGCACACCCTCTGGCATCTGCACCTGGTGAAAGTAGCCCTCCTCCTTTTTCTGAAAGGATGCCGCCATCACAAAGATCGGCACATCATTCTGCTTGGCCTGTATGAAGCGGGTGGTAAAGCTGCCGCCATCGCGTATCTCCATCACGTGGTACATGATAGGCAGGCCGAGATTGCCGGGGAGGATAAAGTAGCAGTGCAGCGAGTGGCAGATGCGGTCCTCCGGCACCGTGCGCGTAGCGGCATTGAGCGCCTGCGCCACCACCTGCCCGCCAAAGACATTGGGACTGCCCATGAAGTTGCTTTCTCCTTCGTAAACGGTCTCCGAGTGTTGCTTTAGCTCTATGAGGCTCAGTAGCTCTGATGTGGTCTGCATGAGGTGCAAGGTAATTGATAATTGGTAATTGATAGTTGACAATTGATAATGAGCAATGAGCTTCAGGCCCTCGGGCTTAAGTTTCTATATCGTCCTTGCACGAGGCTTTACCTTGCAAAAACATGACGTAAGTCAGTATTTTACCCTGTCGGGAAAAGCTAATTTCGGCGGCTTAAATCATAGTCATGAGTGTAGAAAAGATGCTGCATGAGCGCAGCAGCGGCCAGTGCGAGCTTTGCAAAAGTGATACAGACCTGAGCCTCTATGAGGTACCGCCACACTCTGACGGCACGGTAGATGATACCCTGCTGATCTGCGGCAAGTGCAGCCGCCAGCTCAATAAGAAAGAAGAAACGGACCAGGCTCACTGGCAGTGCCTGAATGAAAGCATGTGGAGCGAGGTGCCTGCCGTGCAGGTAGTGAGCTGGCGTATGCTAAACCGCCTGCGCAATGAAAGCTGGGCAGCCGAGGCACTCGACATGATGTACCTGGACGATAAAACTCTGGCATGGGCCAAAGCCACCGGCGATCATGAGAATAGCACCGAGGTGCAGCTACACCGCGATAGCAATGGCAACCTGCTGGAGAATGGCGACAATGTAGTACTGATCAAAACACTGGATGTGAAAGGCTCTACCATCAGCGCCAAGCTGGGCACTGTGGTAAAGGGCATACGCCTCGTACCTGACAATCATGAGCAGATAGAAGGCAAAGTAGATGGCCAGACCATCGTGATCCTGACCAAATACCTGAGGAAGGGATAAGCTCCCCTCCGGTTCACCCATTTTATAGCACCCTGGCGAGGGGTATGTAACATTTGTTCCGTACCAGGTTTTCGCGCTGCACCATCTTTGCATCGCAATAAGCAAAACGGGTGACAGCACTATTCAAAAAATACAGACTGGAGATAGCAGGGGCGATCATAGGCGCTATAGGCGGCTATTTGTATTACCACTTTGTGGGCTGTGCCTCGGGCACCTGTGCCATCACTTCCAAACCATTAAACAGTACGCTGTATGGTGCCCTGATGGGTAGCCTGCTCTTCAGCAGCTTTGAGCCTTCATCTGAAAATTTAGAAACCAAACAATAAATACACGTATGAAAAAGACGATCATAGATGTACGCACTACCGCAGAGTACCAGGGGGGCCATGTAGAGGGTAGTATCAATATACCGCTGAGCCAGCTGGTGGACCACGTAGACCAGATACGCGCTATGCCACAGCCTATCGTACTGTGCTGCGCCAGTGGTGGCCGTAGCGGCCAGGCCACAGGCTACCTGCAGAGTGTAGGTATCGAGTGCTCCAATGGTGGCAGCTGGATAGCCTTGCTGAATAACAACTGATTTCCTGAACAAATAATACCGAACTATAATGCTACAAATGCTGAAGAACCTCCTCGGCCTGGGCCCGGAGACAGACTACAAAGAACTGATGGCCAAAGGAGCCATGATCATAGATGTACGTACCAAAGGCGAGTATGCCGGAGGCCATATCAAGGGATCTGTGAATATACCTCTCAATAACCTGCAGAGCCAGCTCAAACAGATCAAGAAGGACAAGCCGGTGATCACCTGCTGCGCCTCAGGTATGCGCAGCGCCTCGGCTAAAGGAATACTGCAGAGCGCGGGCTACGAAGCCTATAACGGCGGCGGATGGGTGAGCCTCAAAAACAAACTACACCCTGGCAAATGAATAGCACAATACTAAACAGGATCACGACAGGCTGGACCTTTGTCCGGGCGCTGTACCTCATCATGGGGATCATCTTTATAGCGCAGGCTGTAGGTGAGCGGCAGTGGATGATGATGGCCTTTGGTGCCTACTTTGGCTCCATGGGTCTCTTCAACTATGGCTGCGCTGCAGGTGCCTGCTATACCGGCGCATCCACTAAGTCAGACCACTATGATGACAAAGTGATAGAGGCTGAATACGAGGAAGTACGCGGCAGGCAGTGATACATCACAAGATATGGCCCGCAGTATCTGGAGGGATACTGTGGGCTTTTACTATTTATCGATCATTAAAAAAACTAATAGCATGAAAAAGACCTTTTGGTTTCTCTCGATCCTGGCAGGCATCCTGCTCACCAGCTGCTCTCAGAGCCAGGCTACGGGCAGCGGCAGCCAGCTCGATGTTACAGCCTTTGCCGACAAGGTAAAGCAACTACCTGATGCACCGCTGCTCGATGTACGTACACCCGGCGAGTTTGAGAAAGGACACCTGGACAAGGCAAAAAACATTGACTGGAATGGCGGCGACTTTGACACACAGATAGCCGGACTGGACAAGTCGAAACCGGTGCTCGTCTACTGCCTGAGCGGTGGCCGTAGTGGTGCCGCAGCAGCACATATGCGTTCACTAGGCTTCACAGAGGTGTACGAGATGGTGGGCGGCATCATGAAATGGCGTGCCGCAGACCTGCCTCTCGTGACCGGCAGTGCTGCCGCAAAACCTGCAGGTATGACACAAGAGCAGTTTGCCGCGATGCTGAAAACTGACAAGCTCGTGCTCGTAGACTTTTATGCAGACTGGTGCGCTCCCTGCCAGAAGATGAAACCATACCTGATGGAGATAAAGAATGATATGAAGGACAAGGTAGAAGTAATACGCATCAATGCCGATGACAATCAGGCCCTCTGCCGCGACCTGAAGATAGACGCACTACCTGTACTGCAGCTCTACCGCAGCGGTGCGCTGATATGGAATAACCAAGGCTATATCAGCAAAGAGGAAGTCGTGAAGAAATTGCAATAATCGGAAATCGTTTCCTTGATTAGAGTGACCTGGCTGGCAGCTGCTGGCCGGGTTTCTTTTTTGATGCCGGAGCACAAGAAAGCCCTGACCGTCTACACAGCCAGGGCTATCATCCAGAAATATCTATCGCTATACTGGCACTGCTGGCAGCGCTACTTCACTCAATGCTACCTCGGTAGTGCAGGCACTCCAGGTATTGTAGCCACCTGAGACATTCTTCACTCCTGTGTAGCCACTCTGCAGCAGTATCTGCTGGGCCAGGTAGCCACGCAGGCCCACCTGACAGAAGACGTAAACCTCTGTATCCATCGGCACCTCGCTCAGCCTGCTGCGCAGTGTATCCACAGGTATATTGATCGCACCGGGTATCGAGCCTTTGCCATATTCCTCCGGTGTACGTACGTCTATCAGCGTAGCTCCTTTGGGGAGATCTTTGACCTGGTCCCAGTAGACCACGTTGTGTTTGCCGCTCAGTATATTGTCAGCTACGAATCCGGCCATATTGATCGGATCTTTGGCAGATGAGTAGGGTGGCGCATAGGCATGCTCAAACTCCATGAGGTCGTAGATCGTACCCTCTTTGCCTATGATAGAGGCCAGCACATCGAGGCGCTTGTCTGCACCATCATAGCCCGCTACCTGCGCACCAT
>CAZNDJ010000158.1:0-7441 GCA_964571705.1 uncultured Chitinophagaceae bacterium | reverse complement strand
AAGCCCTGCTGGCCCATCTTGGTAAACACCTCGCGCTCGCATATCTTGTTTTCCTCCCAGTGCTTGACATTAGGAGTGATCTCTTTCTCTACAAACTGGCGGAACGACTGGCGGAGCAGCTGATGGCTCTCTGTAAATGGTGACATTGTATTTTCGGTTTTTTGTGTAAACCAAATTAGTGTATTCACCGCGTACCATCCTAGCTTTAGGCACACAAAAATTTGCCTACCGCGGGTAGATTATAGCAGTTTAACGCGAAAGCCCAAAAACGCTAAACGAAAGTCCTTAGTGACACTGCAGGGCTAAGCCTTTTTGTCACGCAGGATGTGCGTCCAGCGAAGCAGTTCTTTCATCATGACGTGAGCGGACTGGTCTATGCCATCATTAGATTCGAAGCCTCCCTCATCATTGATCATTTTGGCAAAGAAAGGCAGTACCACCGCCTCTGTCACGGGTACGACCTTCAGCGTGGTGAGTACCTGTTTTAGCATCTGTACGGCACGTGTACCGCCTGATGCGCCGCCATAGCTCACAAAAGCTGCCGGCTTATCAGCCCACTCGTGAAAGAGGTAGTCAATAGCATTCTTGACCGGAGCGGTCATGGAGTAGTTGTACTCTGCTGTGATAAAGATGAAAGCATCCGCACCGTCTATCGTAGCGCTCCATTTCTTCGTATGCTCGTGTTGGTATTTGCGGAAGCGTGGGTGCTCCGGCTCGTCCATCAGGGGGAGCTTCAGCTCACCCAGGTCTATGACCTCAGTCTGGTAGTCGGGATACTGTTTGGCTATCTCTGCGATCCAGGATGCGAGGATAGGACCTTTGCGGCCGGGGCGGGTGGTAGTAGTGATGATCTTCAGTTTGTACATGTCTGTTAGTTTAGAGCGGGCAAAGGTAAGCTGCCCCACTCCTACGTGCTAACACACAAATGATACCAGCTTACTTTCCTCAGCCTGGCACCTGGCGCACCGCATTACTCTATATCTACTGTGAGCGCGCTGTCTGCTGTGCGTACCTGGTAGACGCCTTTGGATAGCTGCCCCACATCTACGCTCTGCGTGCCGCTGTGGCACTCGCGCGTGTAGACCTGCATACCCATGCTATTGTATATGGTCAGTGCGCCATCTTTGGCTACGGTCACATTCATCCTGCCATCATACACAGGATTGGGGAATACCGAGACAGTACCTGCCTGCCCGGCATCAAAGGCTACGTCCTGCAACTCACTATAGGTGAAAGCCCCATCTATATCGCGCTGGAGGATGCGGTAGTAGTTGGCACCCTGCTGCGGCTGCCTGTCAGTGTAGGCATAGGTCAGTTCAGTATTGCTATTGCCGGCAGCCTTCACGGTAGTGAGGTCAGCCCATGCTTTGCCATCAGTACTGCGCTGCACTATGTAGGCATCGCTATTGATCTCTGAGGCAGTAGCCCACTTCAGATCAGCAGCGGCATCATTCTTTTGTGCTATGAAATATAGCCATGTGACCGGTAGTGGCATACTGGTATTGATAGACATCCGCGCGGCCTGTGAGGAGAGCGACACGCAGCTATTGGATATCTGCACCTGATACAGTTTACCATTGAAAGCCACCGTAGGACTACTGACAGCCAGGCTGGAGGTATTGGTACCATTATAGGTTGCATTATCCGCCAGGTTGGTATATGATGCACCGCTATCAGCACTGACGCGCCACTGGTAGTCAAGCGACGTAGCACCTGATACTTTCACATTGAAATACACGGTATTGCCCGCCCGGATAATGGTATCCTGCGGATCACCGACTATGGCCGGTAGTGTCTCCTCTACCAGTATAGCTGCGCTGCTGGTACTAGAGCAGCCGCCGCCATTGGTCACCAGGTAGCGATAGTACATGCCGCTGAGTCCGGTAGTAGGATTGATGGTGAGTGCTGAGGAGGTAGCTCCGGAGTAGGGAGACGTATTGGTCACCGTGCTCCATGTGCTGCCATTGCTACTCAGCTGCCACTGATACGACGGAGATACAGCATCTGTAGTAGCAGTGATCGTGCGGGACACAGACCCACAGTAGGCATCCGGCGAACTGATAGCCGCCGACGGAGATGTATTGATCGTCACATTCACTGCCGGAGATATAGTGCCCATGCAGCCTGCAGTACTCAACGGCATGACATAGTAAGTACCCGACTGGCTGATCTGTGTAGGGTCCAGCACGCGCGCAGCGAGGCTCGGCGTGCTGCTGGTGTACCAGGTGTAGGTATTGCTGCCGGAGGTGGTATTGTAGTTATTTAGATTGACCGTAGATGGGGCGCATACCGAGACGGAGGTGCTGGATACTGTAGCAGAGGAGATAGCATTAATAGTCACATTCACGGCCGCAGACGCAGTGCCATAGCAACTGCCGGCAGATGAATAAGCATAGAGGTAGTATGTACCACTGCTCACTGCCGATGGAGAGGCTACCAGATTGCCACCCGCAGGGCTGCTGGATGCGGTATGCCACTCCAGGGTCGTATTGCTGGCTGGCGATGGCCGCAGCGATGTGAGATCTGCCGTGGCAGGTGCGCAATAGCTGAGTGAAGATGAGGCTACAGATGGCGCAGCCACATTAGCCACTGCCAGCGTAAAGGAAGCATAGGCAGAGCTATTGCAACCACTGCTGCTCGCAAAGGCATAATAAGTACCCGATGCAGACACAGCAGTAGGCGTGCTCACACTGTAGGATGCACTGGCCTGCGGTGCAGTATACCACTGCACTCCTACCCCTGATGATACCTGCGAGGTGAGGTTCACAGTACCACTGCAGATAGTTTTGGACCCGAGGCTGAGCACAGGTGTAGATGGCAGAGACAGGGCAGTCACCACCACACTGGCAGAGGCCGTACAGTTGTAGGCATTGGTACCCGTCACAGTATAGGTGCGTAGCAGGCTCGGCGTAGAGGTCACAGTGCTACCCGTGGTAGCAGATAGATCTGTAGAGGGGCTCCAGCCATATGTCAGGGCACCCGATGCAGAGAGCGATACTGCGACACCTGCACATACAGACAGATTTGCGGTGACAGAGATCGTAGGATTACTGTAGACGCGTACCATCCTGCCAGAGGTGGTATCAGCACAGCCACCGCTGGTGACGATACGTTTGTAGTAATAGGTCAATACCGATATAGGTGTAGCATAGTTGCCGCTAGTAGCCAGTGCTACGTTGCTATATGACGTACCATTGCCGGAGCTCATCCACTGGTAGGCATAGGTACCATTTCCGCCTGCCGGCGAAGAACCGCTGAGTGTAATAGACGGCGCCGACCCGCAGAAAGAAGTATCATTGGTCGTGATCTGATTATTAGAAATAGGTGGATAGACCACTACCGCAGTACTGGTGTTGGTGGCACAGATACTGGTACTGGCTACTCTCCTGTACCAGGTAGTCACCGGGACTATATTGGTAGGCAGTGTATAGTTTTGCGCGGTAGCGCCCAGCACATCTGCGAAGCCCGTAGACGATGATGTAGTAGATGACTGCCATTGAAAAATACCACCCGTGATAGCCGAGCCAGTCAGCGCTATCGTACTGCGGCCATCAGAGCAGGTAGAGGCCGGGCTGAGCGTATTGGCAGATAGCGCAGACGCCACAGTGATCTGTATGGGCGACGTGGTGCTGCCGCAGTTGCCATTGCCGCCATTATACACTACGCGATAGTAGGTACTGACGATAGGTGAGGCTGTATAGGTAGATGAAGTAGCGCCTATAATGTTTGTCCAGACGAGATTATCCAGAGATGACTGCCACTGGGCGGTACTACCGGAGGCCAGACTGCCTATACTCAGAGTGGCGCTATTGCCACTGCATATGGTAGTGCTGGCCGTAGTAGGCGCAGGCGAGGTAGGAGTACCCTTGGTATCTGTGATATAGATATCATAGCTGTAGCTACACGTCGCCCCGGTCATGACCAGGCGAAAGTACTTCGCTCCGGTGTAGCCAGCATTGCCGTAGGCAGAGAGTGTGAGTGATGCACTATCTGTACCGGCATATGGTGTCAGCGTCACACCGGTGATGGCAGTAGCAGTGGTCACGTTGGTATAAGATGACCCATTGGTAGAGTAATACCAGGTGGACGAACTCACAGCCGGGCTCATATACACACGCAGCACAAAAGAGGTAGTACCCTGTGTACAGAATATCACATTGTTTGCTGTGCTGGTTGCAGTATTGACAGGAGAGGCTGAGAGTGACACTGTGGTAGATGCGGTAGCGCTGCAGCCACTCGCATTAGTACCTACCACATAGTAAGTCGTACTGGCAGTGGGCTTGGCATAGACGGTAGTTACCGATGTACCGGTATAGGCCGTCGTAGCTCCCGCATCAGTGTAGAGCCCGGTGGTAGGGTACCAGTAGTAGGTACTGCCTCCACTAGCGGTCAGTGTCTTGACAGAACCGCTACAGATAGTGGCACTGGAGGTCACCGATATGGCAGGTGCATTTACGGTGACAGTCACAGTGCCAGTGGAGCTGCAGCTGGATGTATCTTGCGATGACACAGTATAGGTAGTCGTGCTGGATGGCGAGGCCACTACGCTGCTACCTGTAGTAGCAGATAGGCCCGTGGCCGGTGACCACGTGTAGCTACTACCGCCGGAGGCGCTGAGGCGTATGGCATTGCCGCTGCAGATCGTAGAGGCACCTGTCACAGTCAGGCTCGGACCGCTCAGGGCAGTCACAGATACGCTGGCAGTAGCTGTACAGCCGCTGGAGCTCGTGGCAGTGACAGTATAGGTGCTGGTCGCACTGAGTGTGACGCTGGCCGTAGCGCCGGTAGCTATGACCGAGGCCGATGGACTGAGCGACCACGAGTATGATGATAGTCCCGATGGCGCCGCAGTGAGGGTGATAGATGATCCTACGCAGGCGCTGCCACTACCTGCGGTGGCAGTGACAGTCGGATTGCTCACCACTGTCACTGTGAATGGCACCACAGAAAAGCTACAGCCCGTTGTGCTGCGGTTCACAGATAGGTTAAAGTCATACACGCCTGCTGCTGTATTGGCAGGGATAGTGATGGAGAGTGGTGAGGCCGTGAGGCTCGCACCGCTGATAGTACTGAAGCCTGTCATGGCCCGCGTGCCCGCCGTCAGGGTATATCTATCCGGGCTCTGCGTGGCGGTGTACGCCAGGCTGAAGCTGCCACTGCCGTAGCAGGTGGTCGCATTAGATGGCGTGACAGTAGGATTGGCATAGACGGATGAACGTATGGTACCCGTGGGTCCGCTATTGCTGCAGTACTGGTCAGATACCGCTGTGATGGTATAGGTAGTAGTAGCCGCAGGGCTCACGGAGAAATAATATGGATTGCTGATGATATTGGACAAGGTGCTGGTAGAGGTACCACCACCTGATACCGCAGCAGTATAGGTCACACTCCAGGGACTGCTGCCGGTCAGGTTGAGACGCATGCTGCGCGTGCCGGTGCCACAGGCCGCAGTGTCCTGAAATACTGCAGTGGGCAGCGGCCTGGCTATCAGCTGTGCCGATGCACTGAAAGTATCGCGGCAGCCTGAGGCCGCCGTAGCGTATGCCCTGTAGTAGTAGCCATCATAGGTATTGGGATTGGCTATGGCCAGTGTAGCGGTAGTGGCACCGCTATAGTTGCCGCCATTGGTCACGTTTGTCCATGAGGTACCATTGGTGCTCACCTGCCACTGTATAGCAGCAGCGCCTGTCACAGCTATGCTGAAAGAAGCACTGCTCGCTGCGCAAAGTACCTGCGCCGCCGGCTGGGTGCTAAAGGTCGGCGAGCAACTGATGGTAGGCGCGCTGGTGTTATTGTTATTGCCCAGGTCGTACGAGCAGATGTAGAGTGCCTGTCCGGTCTGCGGATCAGTAAACTCCAGTGTCACTTTGCCGCTCGGCGGCATATTCTGGCCATAAAAAGAATAAGGCACCACAAAGGTACCCGCAGACTGTGTAGGTGGAGGTGGCGGGCCGAACTGTATAGGGCTGAGCGTGGCTGATGTAGCGCCCGATGCGGTGAGCCACACACGTGTGATCACAGGCAGGTTGGTATTGGCCGCCGCAGTCCAGATGAAGCTAAGAGTACCGGTCTTGGCAGATGGATTGTAGGGTACCAACTGATACGGCGTACCAGCTACATTCGGAGCCACAGGGTTATTCTGACTGTAGGCCGGGCGAAAGTCACCGGCAGAGGAGCTGTATTGCCCGTTGCCATTATTGCGGCGGTCCAGCGTGGGGCAGGACATTACTAATACAGTTTGACCATGCATATACAGGGTGCAGAAAAGAAGCACTACGAGGAGGGCCCACCCGGGCGGGGAGAGTTGATCATTCTTCTTCATATCAGCTACAGGTTTCATTATGATTTTTCGGTAAATGGCGATAAATCGACTTGATTTAAAAACGAATACGCCAAATGGATAGAGCTGTTGCGAATAATATCTTGTAACAAACAAGTAGCTGCCTGTAGCCTGATGATTTTCACAAAAAACAGGAAGATTTACACGTTTGCCCGAAATCACGAGGCAGTTTAAAATTCCCTATGCCTATGATCGCGACATTTTTTGCAGAGGTGATGATCAAAGACCTTCAGTTGTATTTGGTGCTGCTTATACTATATTTGCCGCGCTATGAGGAAAGTAATATTTGCTATGCTGTGCCTGTCGGGCCTGATCCTGACCAGCTGCGACAAGGAGCGCAATCCCTTTTTCAAAAAGGGCAATCCCTACGCAGGCCTGCCGGAGTCTATATTAAAGGATACGACGACTGTAGAGTTTCCTGAAAAAGAATTCAAGTTTGGTACTATCACAGAAGGCGACAAGGTGACGCATATCTTTCATGTAAAAAATACCGGTGGCAAGCCACTGATCATAGCCAATGCCTGGGGCTCATGCGGCTGCACAGTACCAGAGTATCCTAAGGAGCCTATCGCTCCCGGCGCTACTGCTGAGGTCAAGGTGACCTTCAACTCTACCGGCAAAAAAGGCGAGCAGCACAAGTCTGTGACCATGCAAATGAATACGGTCACACATAATGAGGAGATATTCCTCTCCGGCGAAGTCAACCCAATATCTAAAGACGATAAAAAATAAGCAATGGATCCTAAAATCATGATACTGATATATGCAGCGATGTTTGCTGTGATATACTTCTTCTTTATCCGCCCGCAGAGCCAGAAGGTCAAGAAAGAACGTGCCTTTGTAGATGGCCTGCAGAAGGGTGACAAGGTGGTGACCACAAACGGCATCCATGGCACGATAGACAAGGTGGACGACACGACGTTTCTCGTAGAGATAGACCGCAATGTCAAGATCCGCATAGAGAAGTCAGGCATCTCTACAGACCTGACCCAGGCAGTGACCGCAGCTAAGACTGAAGAAAAGAAGGCATAAGCCCTCCTCTCCTATTTGTTAAAATCTGTGATGAAGTATATCTCTGATATGCTGTGGCATGGTCTTGTA
>CAZNDJ010000157.1:0-7603 GCA_964571705.1 uncultured Chitinophagaceae bacterium | reverse complement strand
GAGCAGCAGGCCATAGATCGTACGCACCGCATCGGCCAGACCAAGAATATCTTTGCCTACAAGCTGATCTGCCGCAGCACGATAGAGGAGCGCATCATAGAGCTGCAGCAGCGCAAGCGCCAGCTATCCGAAGACCTCGTGACCGAAGAAGATGGCTTTGTCAAGCAGCTTTCACAGGAGGATATCACCTTCCTGTTTGACTAAAAATGATGTTTACTTATTATCCTTTCCACTTAACAAATGAGGTTTTCATTTGTGGCAACATCTTGTTAAGTTTGAAGTAATCCTGTCCAAAGTTCACTGTGCATTCCGCTCCGGCGGCTGGCTGTTCTTTGCCGCAGGCTAAACACATCAATCAACCCGGATATGAAGAAACTCTTCGCGCTACCGATCGCCATTATTCTGTGCCTTACACTTTCTGCGGCTAAAGAGCAGCCAGGCAGTTTGCAGTCTCTGAAGGGACTAGAAGCCACCAAGGTGTTCCCTTATGCCTCAGAGATCTGGACGCCCAATAGCAATACGGTGCCATCTTTTATAGCGATCCGTGAGGATGCACAGCTGGATGAACTGAACTTTTTCCCGGTCTTGAAAAAATGTTTTGCGCTGCCGGCCGGCTATGAGGCCCGACTGCTGCACACGGAGACAGATCAGCAGGGATGGGAGCACAGCCGCTATCAGCTGACCATAAATGGAGTGCCAGTAAATGATGCGGTTTTTATCCTGCACAGCAGAAATGGAAAGGTGATCAAATATAATGGCTATCTGCCACGCAATCTTAACACCTTTACTACTCCTGCTGTCACTGAGACTGCCGCTATTCAAACGGCCCTGGCGAGTGTACACGCCGCTAAATACCGCTGGCAGGATACGCAGGATGGTAGCATTGATTTTTCTTTTTACCCGAAGGGGAAGCTATGCATCGTGCAGGGTACTAACGAGATCGGCACCAGTACTGCACACCTGGCCTGGAAGCTGGATGTATTTGCCGTAAAGCCACTCTCGCGCGAGTACATATATGTAGACGCCCAGACTGGTGCGATCATCCGCAGGGACAACAGGATAGAAAATGCCAATACCAACTCTACTGCCATCACAGTATATCGCGGCAGCCGCGCCATAGTGGCAGACAGCTACAATGGCTCCTACCGCCTGCGCGAGACCACACGTGGCAACGGGGTCAACACATATAATATGCATAAGGGTACCAGCTATACAGCTGCAACAGATTTCACTAACACTACGACTACCTGGAACAATGTAAATACGAATAAAGATCAATACGCCGGAGATGCACACTGGGGCGCAGAGATGACCATGGACTTTTACCTCAACCGCTGCGGGCGAAATGGTATAGACGGCAATGGATTTGCACTGAAACTGTATGTGCATTACGACAATAATTACGTCAATGCATTCTGGGATGGCTCAGAGATGAACTTTGGTGATGGCAATACTACCTACTCGCCTCTCACCTCCCTGGATATTACGGGGCATGAGATCAGTCATGGACTTACTGAGTTTACTGCTAATCTCAACTATCAGGATGAGTCTGGCGCGATGAATGAAGCATTCAGTGATATCATGGGTACTGCCATAGAATGGTATGCCGACTCTACCCGTGGCAACTGGAATATAGGAGAAGACATCGGCACAGCCTTCCGCTCCATGAGTGCACCTAAAACTCATCAACAGCCAAATACATACGGCGGCCAGTACTGGTACACCGGCACACAAGACAACGGCGGCGTGCATACAAATAGCGGTGTAGAAAACTTCTGGTACTACCTGCTCTGCATGGGCGGATCCGGCACCAATGACAACAGCAACACATACAGTGTGACAGGTATAGGCCGTACCAAGGCGACAGCTATCGCATTCCGCATGCAGACTGTCTATTTGGTATCTACGTCGCAGTACGCAGATGCCCGCTTCTACGCCATTCAGGCTGCGACGGATCTCTACGGAGCCTGCTCACAGGAGGTCATCAGCACAGCCAATGCCTGGTATGCAGTAGGCGTAGGCGCTCAATATAGCGCCGCTGTCGTATCAAATTTCACGTACTCAAATACGGTAGCCTGCAGCACACCATACACGGTGAACTTTACAAACCAAAGCGCTAATACCAGCAATTACACATGGCACTTTGGAGATGGGGCTACCAGCAACGCGGTCAATCCATCACACACTTATAACAACCCTGGTGTCTACACCGTACGTCTCATCTCATCTGGCGGCTGCGGCACAGACAGCGTCACTAAGCCAAACCTGGTAAACATAAACAGTGCAAATCCATGCGTGGTGATACTGCCTGTGACTGGCACTGCAGATCTGCAGACCAGCTGCACGGGAACGATCTATGACAATGGCGGTGCCTATGGTGCCTACTCAAACAACGTGAATAGCTCTGTGACCATCGCACCTACAGGTGCTGCCACTGTGCGCTTAAATTTCACGAGGTTCCGCATCGAGTCCGGCTATGACTATCTGTATGTATATGATGGTGCCAGTACCAGTAGCCCGCTACTAGGCACATATACCGGTACTACCCTGCCGGCTGCCATCACCTCTACACAGCCGGCCATCACAGTACGCTTTATATCAGATCCTGGTGTGGTCGACACTGGCTTTGCCATCAACTGGACCTGCAATGCAGCGACCACCGCACCTACAGCCAATTTTATTTCTGATGTGACTATTACATGCTCTGGCAAGGTGCAGTTCACAGATCGCACTACAGGAGGAGTCACTTCATGGCTGTGGAATTTCGGAGATGGTACATTCTCTACTCTACGTAATCCGCTGAAGACCTACCTGGCCAACGGCGTCTACACTATATCGCTGACGGCTACCAATAGTGTCGGCTCTAACACAAAGACGGTGACGAACATGATCACCGTGAGCAAACCAACTGCACCGGCCGTGGTCGGTGGCAGCCGCTGCAGCGCTGGCTCCGTAGCGCTATCAGCCACTACTACCAATAGTGTGAACTGGTATGACAGCGTCGCGAGTACCCCGGTCATCTCTACCGCCAATCCTTTCAATACCCCATCTCTCAGTGCTACGCGCAGCTACTATGTAGAGGAGGTGGTGCCGCAAGCCAGTGTGTACGTCGGCCCTGCAGATTCTACTATCGGCGCAGGGGCATATTTTAATGGCAATAGCCAAAGAGCACTTCGGTTTAAAGTCAATAAGCCCTCAAAACTAGTTTCTGTCTTCGTATACGCGCTTACCACAGGCTATCGTACTATCCAGTACAGAGATACCTTTGGTGTGGTGATAGCCAGCCGCAGCGTCTATATACAGGCTGGCCGCGGACGTGTCAATCTCAACATAGATCTTTTACCAAGCACCACGACCATCTACGAACTAGGTGTAGCTGACTCTATGAATCTCTTCCGCAACAGTGCGGGTGGAGCATATCCATATAATGACTCACAGGGCATGGTGACCATCATTGGCAATAATATCACCAACCCTACCCAGCCGGGCTATTATTATTATTTCTACAACTGGGAGGTACAGGCACCAGCCTGTGTCTCGCTGCGGGCTCCTGTCACAGCCAGCATCGGAGCAGGCCTGACAGATACGCGCACCAGCACAGCAGTCAGTTGCTATGGCCAGTCTACAGGTGCAGCGACGGTGACTCCTACCTCAGGCAGCTCACCGTACACATATCACTGGAGTAGTGGACAGACCACATCGTCTATCTCCAATGTCCCCGCAGGTACCTACACCGTATCCATATCAGATAATAATGGCTGCGCCAAAACAGATACGGTAATAGTGACGCAGCCATCTGCCGCACTATCCGTCAGCTCTACTACTACCAGCGTACTATGCTATGGAGGCAATACCGGGGCGATCACTATCACGACCAGTGGAGGTACCACCTCCTATGGCTATAACTGGGGTAGCGGCATCACGACTCAAAACCGTACTAATCTTGCGGCGGGCACCTACACTGTGACCGTGACTGACGCCAATAGCTGCACTGCCAGCCGCACGGCTACAGTCACACAGCCTACAGCCGCGCTGACCGCTACTACGGCTACTACGGATGTAGCATGCTACGGTGGTACCACAGGTGCCATCACACTCACACCAGGGGGCGGCACTACAGCATATACATACAACTGGGGTAGTGGTGTTACCACCCAAAACCGCAGCAACATTGCTGCTGGTTCATATACCGTGACAGTGACCGATGCGCATAGCTGTACTACCACCGCCACAGCTACAGTCGCGCAGCCTGCAGCTGCGCTCTCTGCCACTACAGCGGTGACCAATGTATCCTGTGCAGGTGGAAGCAATGGGGCCATCACACTCACCACGTCCGGAGGCACCACGTCCTACACTTACAACTGGGGTAGCAGCATCACTACTCAAAACAGAAACAATCTCACGGCAGGCACCTACACTGTGACGATCACCGATGCGCACAACTGTACTGCTACGCGTAGCGCCAGCATCACACAGCCTGCAGCGATTAGCGTACAGACATCCAGCACACAGGCATCATGTGGCCAGAGCAATGGCTCTGCTACAGCAGTAGCTACTGGTGGTACCGGCACGCTCTCCTATCACTGGACCAGCGGCGCCGCTACAGCTACAGTTACTAATCTTACCGCAGGCAACTATACCGTGACTGTGACCGACGCCAACCAATGCACCAGTTCCCGTGGTGTCAATGTGAGCAGTCCTGCCACGTTCACACTTTCACATACAGCATCTGCAGTATCCTGCTATGGCGGCAATAATGGTGCAGCCACTATCACCCCTAGTATCACGCCAGGTAGCTACACCTATGCATGGCCGGGTGGCCTGACTGGTGCATCCCAGGCCACACTCCAGGCGGGCCTCTATGTAGTGAATGTAACTGATGGCAATGGCTGCTCGAGGGTAGACTCGATCACTATCACGGAGCCAGCAGCTATTACTGATGTACTCGGCAGTACTGCCCCACTCTGCCACGGCGCAGCCAGCGGGTCTATCTCACTGCAGGCACAGGGTGGTACTGGCGCGCTCAGCTATCAGTGGAGCCCGGCCATAGCTAGCCTCAATGGTCTTGCAGCGGGCACTTATGACCTGACCATCACCGATGCTAATAACTGCGTGAAGACTGACGCTGTGACCCTCTCTCAGCCAGCGGCGATCTCCGCGCAAAACCAGATAACAAATATCCTCTGCCGTGGTGCAGGAGCTACCGGTGCAGTGACTGTCATGGCATCAGGTGGCACAGGCACACTGGTCTATACATGGAGCAACAGTGCATCCGGCCCTTCTATCAGCAATGTGGCCGCCGGCACATACATCACCACGATCACTGATGCTAATAGCTGCTCTATCACTGACACAGTACAGATCTCAGAACCAGCAGCCGCCGTGCAGGCTACCACATCTGTCACGCAGGCGCATACAGGCCAGGCAGATGGCACAGCTACAGTGAGCGCCTTTGGCGGTACGGGGGCGCTGACATATCAGTGGAGCACCAATCCTACTCAGACCACTACTACGGCCAGCGGCCTCGCTGCCGGCACCTACACGGTGACCGTGACAGACGCCAATGGCTGTATGACCACTGCCATTGCTACTGTCAGTGTTTATACCGGCATCAGTGATATTAGCACCATCACCACACTAAGCATCTACCCTAACCCAGCCAACACCAGCATAAACGTGTCCGCTACACTGCCGGCATTATCGGATGGCACTGTAGAGGTCCGGGACATGATCGGACGTGTGATCAGTATACATACATTCACCGGCGAGAAAGAAATACACCTGACGCTGGATGCATCTCCATGGGCAGCGGCAGTCTACAGTATACAGATCAAAACAGCTATCGGATCAGTGACGAAGCAAGTCACGATACAGCATTGATCAAACACATAGATAGACAAAAGAAAAGCGCAGCGTGTGATCACGTCTCCGCTTTTCTTTTTACGACACTGAGTTTAGATTCATTCTAAATTTTGTACTGAAACCCGCATGAATACTACGTTTCAGGAAACGATAAAAATAATTTTGCATAAAATATTTGGTTTTTAGAATTAAACGCATGTATCTTTGTGGCAACAAAACGGAAAAGTATTTTCAAATGATACGCAAACACACATATCAGGCACCAGTGCTCTTCGGCGGCGAAAACCGCATGGATAGTGTGTTTCGGGCTTATTGCAGATATTGGTCTTAGGATAAAAACTAAAGCAACTAATAAACAAACAGTAAGCCCGGCCCAAAAAGCCGGGTTTATTTTTTATAACAATAACAGGAAACTAAAAATAAAAACCGACCATGCTCATGCCCCAAACCTAATGGTGGCAAGGCACGGGAGGTTTAAGGAGAAAGCACAATGGCACTCAGAAATAACATATCACTCTGGTTTCAGGCAGGCAAACCCGCACATACAGCGGCTAGCTATTGCTTTGCCCAGGTGGTACGGACGAGTGGCAGGCGCAATGAGAATCTGGAAGATCTCAAGCAGACGAGGCGAAAGCATCAGCTGGTATAGACATATACCGGTCAGGATCAAAAGCCCCGTCTGCGCATAGCACACGGGGCTTTTTTTTGACTGAAAAAACGAAAACGATGGAAACAAATTTCGCAGCATTCATCTGCTTCATACCAGCACTGATCATCATGATCCGACTGACTGTAGAGCACTTGAGATATACCAAAGCTCAAAGCGCAGAAGCATCAAAACAGAAACCGATAGAAGCTAAAATGCCCACGCCGGAGGAAGAAGCGATGATGCCGGACTATATGCCGGAGCCACGGGAGCCGTTTCCACTGCTCCTGATGCGACTGGGGCTAGAGATGGCGATCGTGACAGAAAATGAAGACGAAGAATAAAAACAGAAACACTAAAAACCAATACTATGATAACAATTCAACACAAAGCACGGCAGTTCGATCTGCACGTCAGGTTCTCTACCCGGTGGCTGGATGCCATAGGGAGATTTTTCACAGCAGCGCTCGACTTCAGTGACGTGAGGTCAGTCAGGCGCAGCAAGGAGCAGATGCTCCGCGATTTCGGCTACGGCCATAGCCCCATCAATTAAACAACAATGTATACACACACTGCTGTTTTCCCATGGGTATCAGTAGTGTGGATGCTGATAAAAGTGATCAATGCACTCGCCCAGCATGCAGCGTCTGTCTCTGATGAGACGGGGCTGATGGCTACGGCCATGCCACAGGCTGACACCGGTGGTGAAAAAGAAAAAATGACGCCGACCTATCTCCCACCTCCGCGCGAGGCAGGAATAGGAGGCAAAAACGAAAAAGGAGATAGACAATGAAATTCAACCTAAAGGTCTTTAACCGAAACAAGACCAAAAACTATGAACGTGCCGAGGCATACACGATGGATGCCCGCACCGCCCTATACGCTGCGGTAGTCACTACCTCCCTCGGAGATAAATTCTACGAAGGTGCTGACAAGCGTGTAGCAAAGATCCGCGAGCTGATGACTGCAGTAGATGCAGACTTTGCGGGAAAACTGGCAGTATATGCCCGCGAGAAAATGTACCTGCGCTCCGTGCCTCTGGTACTGGCTGTGGAGATGGCAAAGCTGAAAGACAGCACCGCTACCGGCAAGACA
>CAZNDJ010000156.1:0-7626 GCA_964571705.1 uncultured Chitinophagaceae bacterium | reverse complement strand
TCACCTTGTCGCCCACGTTTACGATGCGGCCTACTATCTCGTGGCCCGGTACCATAGGGTATTTGGAACCGCCCCATTCGTTGCGGGCCTGGTGTATGTCTGAGTGGCACACGCCACAGTAGAGTATCTCTATGTGCACGTCATTAGGCTTCAGGTCGCGGCGGTCCAGGGTAAAGGGGCCCAGCGGCGTGGTGGCATTCTGTGCGGCATATGCTTTGGTAGCTATCATGGTGTATCAGATTTTGAGCTGCATAGTTAAACCATAAATCAGGCAGGATGTTGCGGTGGCCTAATGTTTTTGTAAACATTCTATCTTTGCACTACCTAAACACGATCGGGATGAGGATTATAGCTATACCCATACTAGCCCTGCTCTGGCTGATACGCATGCTCTACAGGGGCTTTATCAAAAAGGACCTGCGTCAGAGCCCTGATGAGTTTTACCTCGGTGCAGGTTTCATCGTCGTGTGGGTGGCTGTGTACTGCTTTATTTTTGCCTGATAGATCGTGCTGCTCCTGCCATTGCTTTATATGCCGCCTGTGCCGTATATGACACTGCTCGCTGCTGCCGGTGAGGCGCAGCTGGAGGCGCACGAGAGCTATGTGAAATCTACCTGGCGCAACCGCTGTGAGGTAGCCGGTGCCAATGGCATCATCCCCCTCAGTGTACCGCTGGCCGGTGGCCGCGACCATCACCGCCGCTACCGCGATACGCAGATATCCTACACAGACGCGTGGCAGCACCGCCACTGGACCACCATCTACTCTGCCTACGGTAGTGCGCCATACTACGAGCACTACAGGGATCAAATAGAGCCACTATTTCATAAAACATATGACAGCCTCTGGGAGTGGAATGAAGCCTGGCTCACGCTGCTCATACGCCTCATGCGCCTGGAGGTCTCTCTCAGCTATACAGACAGCTATGACCATAGCCCTGCGGGCAGAACCGACCTACGCGCCTGCTGGAAGCCCGGCAAACTACCACAAGACATCACTGTAGGAGCGGAGCGCTGGCAGATACAGGATGTGCCATATATCAAAGTATTCGGCCAGATAGATACGTTGGCCAGGGGCCTCAGCAGCCTGGATCTGCTCATGAATGAAGGCCCGGCCTCCGGGGAGATACTAAAAAGGATGGTCACGCGGACCATCCTCTGATATAAATTCTTAAAACTGCAACGACCCATTGTAGAGTTGCCGCCAAAATCATCAAGGTGCGAAACGCGGCTGATTGAACTGTACGTCTGTAGTATCACGTATGCCGATCTGATTGATCAGAGAGCCGTTTGACTTCTGATAGATGGTAAAGATACCCAAAAGAGTACCGCTACCCTTTGCCACTTTCACCGCAGCAAAGTTAGCATAGCCGCTGGAGCGCACCACTGCAGAGTTGCGGTCGCGCTGCTGGAAATTGATATTGCCAAATGCCTTATTGAAAGGATCTGAATAGGTCAGGCCTGTATCCGGCGCGGTGAACTCTACGCTGTCTACACGGATCAGTGTGCTCTGCTCGTAGATCTGATTAGCGGAGTTGAGTTCCGTAATGGTGTATTTTTTTGGTGTGAGCGTCTGGTTGAGCGCGCCTTTCACAACATATTTTGGCAGGAGGGTGTACGGTACACCGCCCAGGCTAGGCTGTGCAGCTGTGGTGTCTATATAGCCACCCAGCTCCAGTGTGCCCAGATAGTTATAGAGGTAGAGCCCCTTTGCCTTGATAAAGATGCGGCGGCCTATAGGATAGTCATTATACAGGCCGGTAGCCTCTACTTTCAGCTGTATACCACCGGTAGAGTCTTGCAGCACCAGCTGCTTGTAGAAATTGCCCGTGCGGTCATCTGCATTGATGATGCCGCTGAGAACGATGCTGTCATTGATCCTGACCGGGCGTGCGCTGTCCAGTGTATGAGCTATGCCAAAACAATAGCGGATCTTGAAGTCACGCAGATTCATGGTAGCATGCACATCTGAGGGATCGGTAGGATCGGTAGCCGGCGGCGAGGAAAATTTATCCTTCACGCAGGAGCTCATAGACATAGCTATGACTACAGCTGCGGTGATCAGAGAGAGGTATTTTATAGTTGATTTCATGTTTGATCTCTTGTTGGTCTTGGTCATGGATTAGTGGCAGCGGTGGCCAGGGTAAAACATTACATCTGATGTATCACGTATGATGATCTGAGGCGTGCTCTGTATGCTGTAGTAGGTATAGATACCGCGCAGGCTACCATGGCCCGGATTAGGCTTCTTGTTTGCAAAGCCTGCATACCCGCTCGTACGCACTATGATTGTATGATTAGTACAGTCGTACAGCGTACGGTTTATAGTGCCCTTGGTCACATCATCTGCATATGTCTGTGTCGTGTCAAAGGAGCCGAACTCTACACTGTCTATCTGCACCAGCATGCTCTGAAGGTTGATATAGTCCGCTATATTCAGCTGAGTGATGGTCATATGCTTGACCGGTACATCCAGGCCCCACTGGCCTTTGATGATATGCTTTGGTGCCTGGTCTATCACTATCGCGCCTACGTTAGGATACTGGCTGGTGGTAGTATCTACATAGCCGCCCAGCTCATATGTACCGCTGTAGTTGAAAAACAGCAGTCCCTTCACTTTCACAAAGAGGCGGCGGCCTATAGGATAGTCCTGCCAGAGGTAGCTGCTACCTATCTTGAGCTGTATACCGCCCGTGGAGTCCTGTATGCAGAGTATCTTGTAGAAATTGCCTGCCTTATCATCTGCGCTCACTACTCCAGAAATGATCACGTTGGTATCTATCATCTTGGGCAGGTAGTTGTTTGCATACGGGTTGCAAAACTTCTGTTTAAACTCCTTGATGGTCATGGTAGCCTGTACGCCAGCCGGGTCAGTATTGGCTCCGGGGGCTGGCATGGAGAAGTTATCTTTCTTGCAGCTCAGGATACCAGCAGTGATCAGCACACCTGTCAGTGCAGCTATCGCTATCGTCTTTATCTTATTCTTGGTCATTGTTTTTCTTTTGCTTTTGATCTATAATACTACTGCATGCGGAACGCTACTGATACAAAGTATCCGAAGCCCACCATGTAGCGGTACTTGGTGCCAAACTTATCCAGATTGTTCTGGCCGAAATCATAGCGCAACTGCTCCTGGGCACTGACTGCAAAGTTTGTGTTATTGGTCAGATTGGTGAGCAGGGCGTAGAAGTTCAGGTTGTACTTATACTTGCCCATATGCTTGATGTACTTATTGAGCAGCAGGTTGTATCCACCGGAGATATCCATGGTAAATTGTGGCTTGAGGCGCTCCTGATGCAGGATAGCGTTATACTCTGGTGAGCCATAGTCTACCAGGTCTACAGCGGCAGTAGTGCGGCGCACAGGGTTGATCTGTGCATACATCTGGTCAAAGTAGTTGAAGTTGATCGCTGCATACCAGTACTTAGGGCTGCTATATTTGAAGCCGAGTGAGCCGGTCACCTGCGGCATAGTACCCAGGTAGTAGTCCTTGATATACGCAGGCTGGTTGGTCAGGATCTCATCGCTGTTATCCTTTGTGATGGTCACATTCGCATTGGTAGTGTAGTAGTACTTGCCTGCGGTAAAGACGAGGTTTGTGCTGAAGCCCTTGTATATTTTGGCATCCAGGCCCAGCTCGGCTCCCATATGCCTGCGGCCCATACCTGTCATGGCATAGTTCACATTAGTGCGGAAGTCATCGTGGAAGAAGGTCCTGTTCTCTATCCCATTCTGAAACTCGGTGAAGAAACCACTGATCTTCAGCTTGAGGACCGGAGACTTGTACTGATAGCCGATCTCAGCAGCATATACATTCTCGGCACGGAGGCCTGCCACTACCTCATTGCGCAGGCGGGCAGAGAGGAAGGATTGATTGAATGTAGGCGGCTCTGTCTTGATCATGCCATTGGCATATATGTAGTTCCTGCCATTGATCTTGTATTGCACACCGGCCTTGGCTGCCCAGGTGAACATGGATATCCTGCGCGAGTCACCGAGAGAGCTATTAGGGAAGAGGCCGTTCTGTACATTGCCTGTCCTCCAGTAGTAGTTGTGCATCAGCTGACCTGATACAAAGAACTCTACGTGATTAAACTTAAAATATGGCTGTAGCCAGGCAGACGTCTTGTGAATGTTTGAGCTATAGTCATACTCATATGTGTCTCCTACGTGCAGGATGCGGTTAGGGTGCTGCAGATCATACTGCAGTACATTGGGATCTGTAGGGAAATCCTGAACTGCATAGTCATTCAGGTTTACAAAATAATCTCCGCCCAGCAGGTCGGATACTCTCTTGTAGTGGCGCACCTGCTCCCACTGGTAGGTGAGACCCGCCGTGAGGGATATGTGGTCGTAGAAAGTATGATTCAGCGTTGAGTTAAAGTTCACCTGCTTGTTATCTTGTACGCTTTCACCCAGTATATAGCTGCTCTGGCGGCCATTGGCTGTCATAGGCGCAGCACGGTTGATAGCATACAGACGGTCCCAGTTGATCTGCCTTACATTGGCATCCGTCTGGAAGGCTGCCTCTGCATCTACCCTCTGATATGGGTCAGAGATCAGGCTAGGTTGATTTTTGTAGTAGTCAGGGTCTGGGGAGGCTGAGTTGTACCAGTCAAAACCAGAGCTGGTGCTGCGGCCTATCTCAAAGTCTATACCTGTGATGAGGGATGTCTTATTGCTAAACTTGGCCTCGTGCGTCAGCATAAACATAGGCTCAAAGCGTTTATTGATGTTCGCATTGCGCACTTGTCCATTCTGATAGCCCCAGTCTGGATTATAGTAGTTGTCGCCAGCCAGCTGCTGAAACTCCCGCACAGTAGCGCTGGAGCGGCCAGAGGTGGTAGGGGTACCCAGAGTAGTAAAACTCAGGCGGTGCTTCTCGCCAAATTTTTTCTCCACAGAGAGGAAGTAGCCATATCCATCAAATGAAGTCCCCGGCACATAGCCTTTCACCGCCCATCGGCGCGATACAGCTACAGCTACTGCCCAGCCGTGCTTTAGGTAGCCGGTAGAGTAGGAGGCGTTCAGACGGTTAAAGTACTGGCGGTTAGCCGCAGTGTAGGTCAGGCTGAGGCCTTTCTTGAGGCCACCAGCGCGCATATCCATATTGTAGGCACCGCCCAGACCACCAAAGGCAAATGAGGATGGCAGGAGTGCCAGGCTACCTGACCTGTTTCTCAGCAGGTCGGTGAAAGCTCCCGAGCCATTGAAGAAAGAAGCGCCATTCTCAGGGTCATTGATCACGACGCCATTGACCAGCATGGTAAACTGGTCGCTGCGGTAGCCGCGGTAGCGAAAGCCACCCTGATTGAGCCTATAGCTGAGTGTGGCAGCATAGATATCTCCGGTAGACGCCAGCATACTGGCTACGTTTTGAGTAGTGATAGCTTCGCTCAGGTCATCAGAGCTGACAGCTATGGTAGGGATCACGTCTGCATCCTGATTTACTACCTTCTCGATAGAGTCAGACTGAGCGTAGGACAGATGTCCGCACAGTAGCACCGTGCAGCATAGAGCTAAAAATTGCTTCATCAAAAAATAAGTTAATTTCGGGCCAAAGCTAAATATTTACCCATCAATGGCAACCTGCCGATGTTAATAAATGATTATAAATCCCGTTTACGGGCTGTTAAATCAAGTCATCCGCTACCTTTGCCATATTAAATCGCACCATGCATAAGTTTTTTTCGAGCGTTATTTTGTTGACAATCTTTGGTTTAGGCACTCAGGCGCAGGATAAGCAATACCGCGTAGGAGTCATTGGCTTTTACAACTGTGAGAACTTTTATGACACGATAGATGACCCGCGCGTGGACGATGCGGAATATCTTCCTAACAGCCAGCTGCACTACGATGCCAAAGTCTATCAGGATAAAGTGGGTCGCCTCACAGAGGTGCTCTCACAGATCGGTACGGATATCACTCCTGACGGGCTCTCGCTGCTCGGAGTGTCTGAGATAGAAAATGAGACCGTGCTGCAGGACCTGATCTCACAGCCGGCATTCAAAAAGCGCAACTACAAGATCGTGCACTATGACTCTCCCGATGCGCGTGGTGTGGATGTAGCCATGATCTATAATCCTAAGTACTTCCGTGTGCTCTATAGCGCACCGCTGCCTGTAGACCTGATAGAGGAGGGCAAGCCACACCCTACCCGCGATGTACTGTGGGTAAATGGTATCTACGATGGTGATACGATCAATGTGTTTGTCAATCACTGGCCATCGCGCCGTGGTGGTGAGGAGGCCAGTGCACCATACCGTGCTGCTGCTGCCTCAGTATCCAGGCATATCATAGACTCCCTGATGGCTGTCAACCCTGAGACCAAAGTGATCCTGATGGGTGACCTCAATGATGATCCTACCAGCCCATCAGTGACCAAGGTGCTCGGCGCCACCGGTGACAAGAACAAGGTAAAAGCCGGAGGCCTCTACAATCCATGGGTACGCTATACCAAGGATGGTATCGGTACACTGGCCTATGATGATATGTGGAACCTCTTTGACCAGATCATCATCTCTCACGGCTGGCTCGACCAGGCGCAGCACGGTTATTTCTACAATAAGGCACTCATCTTCCGCAAGGACTTTATGATCCAGCAGACTGGCAAGTACAAGGGTTATCCGCTCCGTACCTTTGATGGCAATACCTACCAGCATGGCTATAGTGATCACCTGCCTACCTATATCGTACTGATGAGGGAGGTGGTGAAGAAGTAGTCCACTTCCTCCTTGCCATTATTGACCTTTTTTGTCTGCGCCATCCGCGTGCTAGTATTTATATTGCAGCATGGCAAGCGATCAACCTCGTAAGAAAATACTCATCACCGGTGCGTCCGGCTTTCTCGGCTATCACCTGATGCGGTGTGCTGCTATGCAGGGCTATGAGGTGTACGGGCAGTACAATAGTGGCAGCATCCATTTTGAGCGCTGCACCCCGATCCAGTTTGACCTGCGCAGCTATATAGATATGGGCAATGTGATAGATGATATAGAGCCCGATGTCGTGATCCACGCGGCCGCCCTGGCAGATGCCGCTCGCTGCCAAAAGGAACCGCAGCTATCCTACGCCATCAATGTAGAGGCCACGCAAAACCTGGCTGGTATCTGCTCCGACTATCAGGTGCCGTTTGTTTTCACATCTACAGATCTGGTCTTTGACGGGAGTAAAGGAAACTATACAGAAGAAGATGCGACTCATCCACTCATGATCTATGGAGAGCATAAAGTACTGGCAGAGAATGAGGTTGTGAAGGTCTACCCGGAGTCACTTATAGCCCGCTGCCCGCTCATGTTTGGCGCGCCCGAGGCGAGTGACAGGACCTACTTTAGCGCCTTCATCCGCAGCCTGCGCGAGGGCCGGGAGGCCAATCTGTTTCACGATGAGTACCGCTCTGTAGCTGGTGCCCGGAGCGTGGCCGAGGGGCTGCTACACCTGGCAGAAGAGGCCAGTGGCATCTTTCACATAGCCGGTGGCCAGCGCATATCGCGGTATGAGTTTGGCCTGGCCGCCGTAGAGGCTTTCGGGCTGGATAAAAGCCTGCTCAGGTCCATGTCGCAAAAAGATATCCCCGCTGCCAATCCCCGCCCCGCCGATGTTTCCTTAAATATCTCTAAGGCCCGCA
>CAZNDJ010000155.1:0-7667 GCA_964571705.1 uncultured Chitinophagaceae bacterium | reverse complement strand
CGTAGCTACGTATGCTGAATTTCTCACCTCCATATGGCGGCGAAGATATTAAATAGCGGCTAGACTATTGTGTCAGCTTCACATCCTGCCAGGCAGGTACCGTACAGTCCATCTTAGTGACGTCGAGACTCATGTTTTTGCTGCCTCCGGCAAAATCCAGATTCGCAAAGCTCACATCACCATTGGCATGCAGACAGATCTTGTCATCTTCCTTGATAGAGCCATCATTATTCTTGTAGGTTGGATTTATGCTACCGTCATAGATGATATCAGGTATTTTGTCACCAAAAAGTGCCGTGAGCAGTTTACCCAGCGTCACACTCGCATCTGCCCTGCCGCTACCACGCTTTACGGTATTGTCATGTATAGAGATCCCTCCGCAGTATGGATCATACGCTTGGTCCTTATACGGCTTCTTCAGTACCAGGTAGCTGATGATCGCACCGCTGGTTGTGTTATGACCTATGATCTCATTGGAGTAGATCTCGCACTGATTGGTAGCCATGATGATAAAACCTGTACCGGCAGGCACCTCTGCTACAGATGTACCCTTAGCGGCAAAGTTCACCGTATTGTTGTTCGTCAGCTTATTATTGTGCACCCTGCAGCGCATACCATTCTTCACCGGCAGGTCCGGATTGTCAAATACGAGCAGCCCCCCGGTATTATCATGGCTATCGTTCTCATATACGTCAGCGTCTACGCAGTTTTCTATTTCTATACCGGCTACATTGTCATGCACCTTATTCCTGCGCACGATGATATTCTTAGACTGGCCTACATATACACCCGCATCTGATGAGCCAAACACATCACAGTCTTCTATCAGCACATTGGTGCAGGATACAGGGTAGAGCGCATAGGAGCCATTGTCAGTAGAGTGCAGATTGGTCCAGCCGGTCTTGATACGGCGTATCGTCACATTCAGCACATCTTCCAGTTTGATACAGTCGCCTTTCGCATTGATGATAGTGAAGTCTTCCAGCACGATGCCATTGGCAGTCACGCGCAGGCCCTCAGCACCATCCTTCTGTCCTTTGAAGTTAAGCACAGTCTTTTCCATACCCTTGCCACGTATGGTCACATTCTTCACCCCATCCAGTATCAGCGGGCGTGACAGGTTGTAGGTACCCTCAGGCAGCTCTATCACATCGCCTTCTTTGGCATTGACCAGTTTCTCTTGTATTTGCTTTTCAAACTCGGCAGAGACAGTAGCAGGCTCTTCTTTCTTATTGTTTTGGCAGCTGGCCATGATCAGTGCTGCACAGGATACCAGCAGTAGATGCAGTGGGTATTTCATGTATTTGATTTTGGGTGAAAGCGAATATAGTCGCTCACAACCATAGCGCGAAGTTCTTTTCGCTGAAAGGTAATTATAACCCGTCCAAAAAAGGGAGTGCGTTTTACTTGCTGGCCAGCTGGCTGATAGATGGTAGCAGAGATGGCAGTATGCCGAGGGCCAGTGTCACTACCAGGCAGATAGCAGCTATAGTCACATACGACATAGAGCCTGTAGTAGCCTCGCTGTCTTCGCTGTCCTTGGTCCACATAGCCAGTATCAGCTTAAAGTAGTAGTACACGCTGATAGCAGAGGTGATCACCGCTACTATGACCACAGCCAGGTGCTGCGTTTTGATAGCCTCGAAGAAGACATAATACTTTGCAAAGAAGCCCGCCAGAGGTGGTATACCTGCCATAGACAGCATAAAAACTGTGAGCGCTACCGCCAGGAATGGATTGCTCTTGCCGAGGCCATTAAAGGCTTCGATCTTCTCGCTCTTGCGGCGCTTCATCACTGAGATACCTACAGCAAATGCACCGAGAGATGCAAAGGTGTACGCCACAGTATAAAAGAAAAGCGCGTTAGCCGAATTGTGATAGAGGGACATGATGGCCAGCAGCATATATCCTGCATGAGCCACACCTGAGAATGCGAGCATGCGCTTGAATGAGTCCTGATTGAGCGCCGTCAGGTTGCCTACCAGCATGGTCATGGCTGCCACTACACTCAGTATCCAGGCAAACCCTGCGAAGTTATTCACGAAGCTCACGCTGAATAGCCTGTAGAATGCTGCCATAGCTGCCACCTTAGACAGCGTAGCCATCATAGCAGTGGTCAGTGTAGGCGAGCCCTCATATACGTCCGGCGCCCAGAAGTGGAATGGAACCGCAGATACCTTGAAGAGCATTGCGATCAGTATCATGATCACACCTACGGTGAAGATGGGATCCACATTAGCGCCTGACGCATATACTGCTATCTGAGCCAGGTTAAAGCTGCCCGTAGCGCCATACACCAGCGTGATACCAAAGAGCAATATACCAGAGGCAAAAGACCCCATGAGGAAGTACTTCATAGCCGCTTCATTGGAGCGGATGTCGCGCCTCTTGCTACCAGCCAGAATATACAGGGAGATAGACAGTACCTCCAGGCCTATGAAGAGCATGGCCATATTAGAGAAGCTCACCAGTGCGATACCACCGCACAGGGTAAATACGATCACGGAGATATAATCAGCCAGTTTCGTTTCCTCTGCGTCATAGAAGCTGCCACTCATAGCCACGAGGCCGGCAGCAGTCACGATGAGCAGACCGGTGAAGGCCAGTGCAAAATTATCAGCACGGAGCATATCATTGTAGAATGATACAGATGAGCCATTCCACTCTGTAAAGTTGAGGCCGAGGATCGCCAAGAGGGCCAGTATCACTACAGGCACCACGATCTTGCGGAGGTTAAATATCTCCAGCACGAGGCAGGCGATACCGAGAAATGATGTATATGTCAGTGCCCTCATTTTCTATCCCAGAGTATGTTTCAAAATTTCCGACAGTGCCGGTTGTGCTATCTCCATGATCGGCTTAGGATACACGCCGCATACGAATATGGCAGCGATTAGTATCGCAAATACAGCCAGCTCACTGGCTGTCAGATCAGGGAATGCTGATACAGTAGCCCGCTTCTCTCCCAGCATCACATACTGGTACATCTTCAGCATATATACTGCGCCGAGTATGATGGTCAGGCCGGCTACTATAGACAGCCATGTGTTGTATTCAAACACACCAAAGAGCAGCAGAAACTCACCTATGAATGCATTGGTAGTAGGCAGTGCCACAGACGCCAGCACGATGATGATAAATGCCGTAGCAAACCGTGGGGCTATGCTGCGGATACCACCCAGCTGATTTATCTCCAGGGTACCGGTCCTGCGCAGGATCACCTCACCGGCAAAGAAAGCGCCGACCACATTCACACCGTGAGCCAGCATCTGCACTACCGCACCTTGCATACCCTCGTTTGTGAGGGAGAAGATACCCGCAGCGATCAGGCCCACGTGAGCAAAAGAGGAATAAGCCAGCAGGCGCTTTACATTCTTCTGCTGTATGGCCAGTACCGAGCCGTACACCACACCTATCACAGAGAGTACGATGAGATATGGGGTCAGCGTCAGCACACCCTGTGGTGCCACCGGCAGCAGCCAGCGCAGCAGGCCATAGAGGCCCATCTTCAACATGATGCCTGACAGCAGCATCGTACCTACGGTAGGCGCCTCAGTATAGGTATCCGCCTGCCAGGTGTGAAAAGGGAACACCGGTATCTTCACAGCAAATGCAAAGAAGAACGCCAGCGCCACAAAGAGCTGCTCCATAGGCGACAGGCTCAGTCCGTACAGTGACTGGAGTGAGAGGCTGCCTGCCTTGGTATAGAGAAAAATAAAAGCCACCAGCATAAATAGAGAGCCGATGAGCGTATATACAAAGAACTTGAACGTAGCGGTCTGGATAAAGGCCTTGTCCTTGCCTTGTCCCCACAGCAGCGCGATAAAGTAGATCGGTATCAGGGCCAGCTCCCAGAAGATATAGAACAGCAGGCCATCCGTAGCGATGAATACGCCGATCATGGCAAACTGCATGAGCAGTATCAGTGCGTAGAGTGAGCGGGCATTGGCCTGCTCGGTGCCAAAGGATGACAGGATGATGACAGGCACCAGGAAAGTAGCCAGCAGTACCAATAGCAGGCTCAGGCCATCACAGGCGATGCTGAAGTTGATATTGGGATTGGCTATCCAGGCATGGGTATAAGACAACCCTTCAAACTGGCTATGCGCGAGATGCTGCAGCGCCACCAGCGAGATGCCAAACTCTGCCACAGAAGCCACGAGGGCTACCTTGGCTGCCAGCTTATTGCCGGACAGGTAGACCGCCAGGGCAGCCACCAGAGGGAGAAATAAAATGACTAATAGCAACATACTTTGTTCTCTACTTCTTTATTGCAGGTAGGTCAATACGTAAATAAATATCCCGACTATACCCAGCACCATTGCCAGCAGGTAGAAGCCGATATTACCACTTTGTATCTGGCGCAGCTGTTTGCCGGTAGCCAGGCTTAGCTTGCCTGACCATACTACTACACCATCCACCACTATTTTATCCAGCACGCTATAGCCCCACTCAGACATAGCCAGCAGTGGTTTCACCACAGCTACGTTATAGAGCTCATCTACATAGTACTTGTTATACACTACAGCGGCTGGCCCTGACAGCTGCCCGTCTTCAGCCGGCAGCGTCCTCTTGCTCACAAAGCGTATATACGCCCATGCGATAGCCGCAAAAGCAAGAACTGTAGCGATACCCATCAGCATGAGTTCCTGAGAGGCAGCTTCGCCGCCTTCACCCTCTGCCACAGCAGGTATCACCGGCGCGAGGAAGTGAGACAGCCAGTGTGTCTGGCTGAATACTGCAGGCAGGCCGAGGAAGCCTCCAAACACAGACAGGATAGCCAGTACGATCAGCGGGATAGTGATGCTCAGCGGAGACTCATGTAGGTGATGCTCCTGATCATGCGTACCACGGAATGAACCAAAGAAAGTCAGGAATACTAACCTAAACATGTAGTAAGCAGTCAGCAGTGATGCAAAAGAGGCCACTACCCACAGTACCTTATTATGCTCGTAGGCGTGCGCCAGTATTTCATCCTTAGAGAAGAAGCCTGATAGGCCCGGCACACCGGATATAGCCAGCGTAGCCAGCAGGAAAGTACCAAAGGTGATCGGCATCCATTTTCTCAGTCCACCCATGCGGCGGATATCCTGCTCGCCACCCATCGCGTGAATAACAGAGCCGGAGCCGAGGAAGAGGCAAGCCTTGAAGAAGGCATGTGTCACTACGTGAAAGGCACCTGAAGTATAAGCACCAAAGCCCAGCGCCATAAACATCAGGCCGAGCTGAGATACAGTAGAGTATGCCAGCACTTTTTTGATGTCATTCTGCATCACACCTATCGTAGCTGCAAAGAGCGCCGTAGCAGCTCCTACTATCGCTATGATGTGCAGTGTCTCCGGTGCGAGAGTGAATAGGAAGTTGGCGCGGCAGATCATAAAGATACCTGCCGTCACCATTGTAGCTGCGTGGATCAGCGCCGATACCGGTGTCGGACCGGCCATCGCATCTGGCAACCAGGTGTAGAGTGGTATCTGAGCAGATTTGCCCGTAGCTCCTATGAAAAGGAACAGCGTAGCCCAGAAGATGATATGATGATTTGCACCATCGGCTACTGCAGCCTTCAGTCCGTTGAAATCTAATGTGTGGAAGTTATAAAGCAGTATGAACATCCCTATCAGGAAGCCAAGGTCACCGATACGGTTCATTACAAATGCCTTCTTAGCTGCATTGTTGTAGTCCTGATTCTTGTACCAGAAGCCGATGAGCAGGTAAGAGCAGAGGCCCACACCCTCCCAGCCTATGAACATTACTACAAAGTTATTGCCCAGCACGAGCAGCAGCATGAAGAAGATGAAGAGATTCAGGTACGCAAAGAAGCGTTGGAAGCCTTCATCGTCATGCATATACCCGGTAGAGTAGATATGTATCAGGAAGCCGATACCTGTCACCACCATCAGCCACAGCGCCGAAAGCTGGTCTATCAGGATGCCAAAGTTGATGTGGATATTGCCAAAGGAGATCCAGTCAAATACCTTGACCTCTGTAGGAGCAGCGCCACCCACCAGGCCAAAGAAGTACATGCAGGAGATAAGGAAAGAACCCAGTATAGTGGCCGAACCGATGATACCGGAGAGTCCCTTTGACAGCTTGGTGCCCAGGAGCCCGTTTATCAGGAACCCGGCCAGCGGCAGTAAAATGAGTAAGTATATAGTAAGCATCTCTATCCTGGCTCTTTTTTAGTTCTTCAGGTTTTTCAGTTCGTCTATGTCTATCGTATGCAGGTTCCTGAATATGGTCACCAGGATCGCCAGCCCCACTGCGACCTCCGCAGCAGCTACCGCCATGATGAAGAATACGAATACCTGTCCGCTATTATCATGATGATAGGTAGAGAAGGCCACCAGCAGCAGGTTCACAGAGTTGAGCATCAGCTCTATGCACATGAAGATGGTGATCGCATTGCGGCGGAATAGCACCCCGAATACACCTATCGTAAAGAGCATAGCGCTCACGGCGATATAGTGATTGATCGAGATATGCGGATCGGCAAATATGTTGAGTAGCGTCATTTCAGTGCCGCGGTTTTATCTTTTTTCATCAGCAGTACCACACCTACCATAGCAGACAGCAGCAGTACTGATATAAACTCAAATGGATAGAAGTATTCACTCAGCAGCACGGTGCCGAGAGATTTTACATCACCTATACTGCCGGTGATAGGCCCCATGGTCAGGATCACGTTAGCCTTGCGCACAGCCAGCATCAGTACGATGCCGAGTGCTACAGCTATTACCAGCGCAGCTATCTGTGCTATGGCCGGTTTGTGTTTTTCTGTTTCCTCGTTGAGGTTCATGAGCATGAGCGTAGTGAGGAAGAGTACCATGATGGCACCCGCATAGACGATGATGTGTACAATGAAAAGGAACTGCGCATTGAGCAGCAGGTAGTGGCCGGCTATGCTGGCAAAACAAACGAGCAGGGAGATAGCACTAAAGATCGGGTTCTTGGCGATCACAGTGTAGATCGCAGTGATGAAAGCGATGGTAGATAAGCTCCAGAATATGATTTCCTTTATATCCATTCCTCCTTGATTATAGCACCTGCTGTTCAGGCTTCAGTACCAGTTTGTCCTTGCCAAAAATAAATCCCTCACGGCTGTAGTCTGCATTTGATATTTTCTCCGTCAGGAATATCGCCTCCTTAGGGCAGGCCTCCTCACAGAGACCGCAGAAGATACAGCGCAGCATATTGATTTCATAAACAGATGCGTATTTTTCCTCGCGGTACAGATTCTCCTCTCCCGGCTTGCGCTCGGCAGAGGTCATCGTGATCGCCTCAGCAGGGCAGGCCAGGGCACAGAGGCCACAGGCGGTACAGCGCTCGGCGCCATTCTCATCACGCATCAGGATATGCTGGCCGCGGTACACCGGGCTGAATTCCCTCTTCTCATCAGGGTACTGCACTGTTACCTTCTTGCTAAAGAAGTGCTTGAGCGTAATGCCCATCCCCTTGATGATACCCGGCAGGTAGAGCTTCTCGCTGAATGTCATCTCTTTCTGAGAGACGTCTATCTTGCGACCTGTGAGCGATATGGAGCCGTAATCTGTCATACTATAAGCGCTGCAAAAATATATTTAACCTTCAAATACCCTAAATCTAAATTCCTAATTTGTCAACAGTGATCATGCACCTGTAGCGATGAGCACAAATCCCGTGATCACGAT
>CAZNDJ010000154.1:0-7768 GCA_964571705.1 uncultured Chitinophagaceae bacterium | reverse complement strand
GATCACGTGAGACAGCTCCTCTACATCTATACCGCGTGCAGCGATATCGGTAGCCACCAGTACGCGGGTAGCGCCTGATTTGAAATTGCTCAGTGCCAGCTGGCGGTCGCTCTGAGATTTATTGCCGTGTATCGCCTGTGCCTTGATGCCTGACTTGGTCAGGTTCTTCATCACCTTGTCCGCACCATGCTTGGTACGGGTAAAGACCAACACGCTCCTGATAGCAGAGTCTTTGAGTATATGATGCAGCAGTGCGTTCTTATCATTGCGCGCTACGAAGAAGACACCTTGCTGTACTTTCTCAGCTGTAGAGGACACAGGTGTCACTTCCACTTTCACCGGCTCGTGCAGGATACTGTCTGCCAGCTTCTGTATCTCAGGCGGCATGGTAGCGGAGAAAAATAGCGTCTGGCGTTTAGCCGGCAGCTTGGCTATCACACGCTTCACATCATGTATGAAGCCCATGTCCAGCATACGGTCAGCCTCGTCCAGCACAAATATCTTGATATGCTGCAGGTGTACATAGCCTTGGTTCATCAGGTCGAGCAGGCGGCCCGGTGTAGCGATCAGGATGTCTACTCCGGATTTCAGCGCAGCTACCTGTGGCGCCTGCCCCACGCCACCAAAGATGACGGTATGCTTCAGACCTGTATGCTTGCCATAGGCAGTGAAGCTCTCTCCTATCTGTATAGCCAGCTCGCGTGTAGGCGTCAGGATGAGTGAACGTATCTCACGCTTAGTCGCGCCGGGCTTCTCTGCATGCAGCAGTTGCAGTATCGGTATCGCAAAGGCGGCCGTCTTGCCGGTGCCGGTCTGTGCACAGCCCAGCACGTCGCGCTGCTGCAGCGTGAGTGGTATAGATTGCGCCTGTATAGGAGTAGGAGTAGTATATCCTTCAGTCTGCAGTGCACGGAGGATAGGTTCTATGAGATTAAGTTCTTGAAATGTCATGTATAAAATTAGGGGCGCAAAGGTACGGTTTATTTTACGGAGTTCTGTTTGTGGCTTGCTTTTGTCGGAAAGTGGTAGATGAAATGAATAGCGCCACCTACAGCTTCATAGGATGGATTGTGCGGGTTCAGCCCCTGGCCATTAGACACGTGCATCCATTTGGCGCTCATCACCAGTGAGCAGCGGTCATTAATATGATAGAGCACAGAGGGGCCCAGGCGCCACATAAAGTTGTATATATCTCCACCTGCCGGAAAATGTGCCGTATATAAAATGAGAGCGCCACTAATATCCGCCGAGAGTGAGACATGACGGGATATCACCGGCTCTACCCGTACGATAAATGCGGGACCCGCACCGAAGGCGGAATTGCTATACTTTACATCCTGAAAATTTTGGTCCCACTCTATGATATTGCCCCATGCGTAGGTCATCGTGCCCCCGCCATATAGCGATAGCCTCACCTTGCGAAAGAACTGTACACCCAGCATCAGGTCAGCAGAGATCGTTTGTATCTGGCGGCTATGGTGATAGGGAGCCATATACTCTGGTCCGGCCTCCAGTTTAAACTGAATAGCTCGCACGGAGTCACGATGGGTCGGCACCCCACAGGTGGCTGTACCCGTAAGTACGGATAGCAGGACTACTGTACACCACACCTTGCGAAGCATATCTAAAAGTCATAAATAAGCCCGTATAAACCAATCAGGTCGAATACGGGGTACTTCCTATATTCGCGGGACAATAAATAAGTTATGCAGTTTGACCCAAAAGAGCTGACCCCTGCCAAGCTTCACGAGCACCTGCTCAGTGCTGTAGCACCACGGCCCATCGCCTTTGTTTCCACTATAGATAAGGATGGCAATGTCAACCTCGCTCCTTTCAGCTTCTTCAATGTCTTTGGGTCCAATCCGCCCATCATGATCTTCTCTCCTGCCCGCTCCGGCCGCACCGGCGCTACCAAGAATACGCACGACAATGTAAAGGAGATAGCAGAGTGCGTGGTCAATATCGCGCACTACGATATGCTCTACCAGATGAACCTCGCTGCAGGTATGTACCCAAAGGGCATTGATGAGTTTACCAAGTCCGGCCTCACGCCTGTACCCTCTGTGATGGTCAAGGCGCCACGAGTGGGTGAGTCCTATGTGAGCTTTGAGTGCAAGGTGACGAATGTGATAGAGACAGGACAAAACGGCGGCGCCGGCAACCTGATCGTGTGCGAAGTGCTGATGATACACATAGCCGATCAGGTGCTAGATGCAGAGGGCAGTATAGATCCGCTGCGGATGAACTACATCGCGCGCATGGGCAAGCAGAGCTGGTGCCGCGTAGGCGAGGACAATATCTTTCAGGTGCCGGGCTTCAAGATGACCAATGAACTGGGTATCGGCTTTGAGGCTTTGCCCGAAGGGATCAGGCACTCTAAATACCTCACAGGAAATGATCTCGCACAGCTGGCCGCTTCAGATAAAACACCTTCTGAAAAAGAACTCTTTGAGATGCGCAATGTGCCGGAGGTACAACTGATAGTAGACAAGTATGGTCATGATTTCGCAGCCTTCGAAAAAGAAATGCACCTGCTGGCGCAGCAAGAGATAGCACAGGACAATGTATGGCTGGCATGGAAAGTGCTCATGGTAGTAGAGTACACGCGTGAAGGCATGGAAGAACAATCCTGAGCCGGCATCGTAAACTATTTCAAGAAAGGTTTTAACTTCCCGATATGAATTTCAGGACTTTAGCGCTGCATAACATGCTGCGCCTGTACAAGAATATAGGCCAGAGCGCGTACAACAATCCCAAGTTGGCGCGCGCAGCCTTTGAGCGGCTCACAGACCTGCTGCCGAGCAAGCTCGACACCTGCACCTATGAGGAGCTGATGATAGGAGACACTCCTGCCGAGTGGATCACCCCAAAGAAAGGCGCTTCTTCTGACCGCGTACTACTCTTCATACACGGTGGCGGCTATGCTACCGGCTCTATCCGCACTCACCGTGCACTGGCCTCTCAGATAGCTGTTCATGCCGGGCTGCGCGCACTGTCTATAGACTACAAATTGGCCCCTGAGCATCGCTTTCCTACGCAGATCAATGAGGCCGTAGCAGCCTACAAATTTCTGATAAAGCAAGGCTACAAGCCGCATCAGATAGCCATAGGCGGCGAGTCTGCCGGAGCAGGCCTCTGTGCCGGCACGCTACTGTACCTGCGCGATCATAATATACCACTGCCTGCCTGCGCCATACTCATGTCACCATGGCTGGACCTCACAGCCTCCGGCAGCACCATAGAGGGCAATAAGCACAAAGATCCCATGGTGCCGTACAAAGGCATCCCGCTATGGGCGCAAAACTATGCCGGGCCTGACCACCTCACCGATCCCTATGCCTCTCCGCTTTTTGGTGACCTGCATGGCCTCTGCCCTATCTATATACAGGTAGGGGAGTGCGAGATACTGCTGTCTGACTCTACACGATTTGCCGACAAGGCCAAGCTGGCTGGCGTAGACATAGTAGATGAGATCTGGCCCAATATGTTTCACGCATGGCAGGGCTTCTGGATGGTGATGCCTGAGGGGATGAAAGCTATAGAGCAGCTGGCAGATTACCTAAGAGAGAAACTGGATGCAGCCAAACCACGCCGCAAAGCCGCTACTAAATCCAAAGCTGCATGATCCTTTTATGGTTTATCAAATGGCTGATACGCCGTGTGCAGCGCCAGGCTGACTGGCGCAATATAGCCCGTGTACGTGGCGGCTTTGAGAAGATAGGACGCCGCTTTGACTTTCGCAGCAGAAAGTGCACATACGAAGCTTTCACTATAGATGGTATGAAGGCTGAATGGCTGATACCTCGTGCTGCGCATGATAGCAGCAGGGTGCTATTGTACTTTCACGGAGGTGGCTACGCTGCAGGATCTATCAATACGCACCGTCCCCACATATCACAGCTGGCCCACCTGGCCAATGTGCGCACGCTGATGATAGACTACCGGCTCGCACCGGAAAACAAATTCCCGGCACCGATAGAGGATGCTGTCAAAGCCTATGACTACCTGCTGGCACAGGGCTACAAACCGGAGCATATCGCTTTTGGAGGTGACTCTGCGGGTGGTGGTATCACGCTGGGCACGCTGCTATGGCTGCGCGACCATCAGCGCCCGCTGCCACAGTGCGCTATCTGCCTCTCGCCATGGACCGACCTCACCACCTCAGGCGAATCATTTAAGACCAAGGACAAGGAAGAGCCGATGCTCATAGCAGAGGCCATGCCCTACTGGGCTGCCAACTATATGGGCGATGCCGACCTCAGGAATCCGTATGCCTCACCTCTCTTTGGTGATCTGCGTGGGCTGCCTCCTATCTATATACAGGTAGGCACGGCAGAGCTGCTGCTCGATGACTCCCTGCGCTTTGCGCAAAAGGCTAAAGCTGAGGGTGTAGATGTGAGCATAGATGTGTATGAAGGTTTCTTCCATGTCTTCCAGGCCTTCTTTATGATCCTATGCACCGCCCGCCGTGCCAATAAAAAGCTGGCTGCTTTTGTCTCTTCGCGCCTCGGAGCTTGATTAGATTTACTATTTTGCGCAGGCATTTCCCGTACTATAATCTCCTTCTCGTATGAGCATGAATATCCTGCTGCTTGGTTCCGGTGGACGCGAACATGCGTTAGCCTGGAAGATCTCTCAAAGCCCGCTGTGCAAGCAACTCTTCATCGCGCCCGGCAATGCCGGCACGGCCCTCTGCGGAGACAATGTGCCGATAGGTGTCAATGACTTCCCGGCTATAGAGCAACTAGTCACAGAGCGCAATATCGAGATGGTAGTAGTAGGCCCCGAGGACCCACTGGTCAATGGCATCTATGACTACTTTCAGTCTAAGGAGCATCTGAAGAAGATCAATGTGATAGGTCCATCTAAAGAAGCTGCACAACTCGAGGGCAGCAAGGCCTACTGCAAGAAGTTTATGATGCGCCACGGTATCCCTACGGCTGCATATAGGGAGTTTGACGGTAGCAATCTGGAAGAAGGTATTGCTTACATCGATACACAAGAGGCTCCTATCGTGCTCAAAGCCGATGGCCTCGCAGCAGGCAAAGGTGTACTGATACTCCAATCTAAAAAAGAAGCGAAGAAAGAGCTCCGCGAGATGATATCCAATTCGAAGTTTGGCAAGGCATCAAGCCGGGTAGTGATAGAGCAGTTTCTGGATGGGATCGAGTTCTCGGTGTTTGTGATCACAGATGGCAAGGACTACCTGCTGCTGCCGGAGGCCAAGGACTACAAGCGCATAGGCGAAGGTGACACAGGGCTCAATACGGGTGGCATGGGGGCCATCACGCCGGTCCCATTCTGCGATGAGGAGCTGATGCAGAAGGTGAAAGAACGCATCATTGATCCGACCATATCCGGCTTTGACAAAGACGGCCTCGTCTACCATGGCTTCGTCTTCTTCGGCCTGATCAAGGTGAAAGGTGAACCATGGGTGATAGAGTACAACTGCCGCATGGGCGACCCCGAGACGGAGGTAGTGATGCCTCGGCTGAAGTCTGACCTCGTTCAGCATCTCCACGCTGTAGGTAATGGTACACTCTCTCAGGAGAAGGCAGAGTTTAACGAGCATACGGTGTGTACAGTGATAGCAGCCTCCGGCGGGTATCCGGAGGACTATGAGAAGAACAAGAAGATCACCGGTTTGAATAGCGCTGGTGGCGATACGATCGTCTTCCACGCCGGCACACGCCAGTCAGGGCAGGATGTATTTACTAATGGTGGCCGTGTGCTTGCTGTGACATCCTTTGGCGATAGCATCGGTGATGCAGTAGCTAAGTCTAATACCGCACTGGAGAAGATACAGTATGAGAAGAAGTACTATCGCAGGGATATAGGGTATGAGTTTAAGTAGCCAGTGCCTAAGTTGAAGATTGCTTCGCTATCGCTCGTAAATGATATCTAGTCCTTCGGGATATAATTCTCCCAGTACCATGGTGTGAAGGTATCTGCTATGGATGCCTCCAGCAGCGCCTTGAAGATGCTCTCGCCGTTATCACTATTCGTCATGATGATGACACCGACATCCTGATCGGGAAAGGCGATGCAGTAGTGCTGAAAGCCACTCACGCGGCCCTCTTTGAAGAAGGCCGGTCCATAGGGTGTCTTCATCAGCACCCAGCCGAGACCATAGCTCAGTTCTATCTTGTCATTGTCTGCCACCTCTATGTTACTATTGGCTCCGAACTGCTGCTTTGACCGTAGCCTGAGTTGTGGTTTGAACATCTCTTTGTAGCTGGTGTGCTTCAGCCCCCTCTCTTGCATCATGTAGCCGAAGAAGTGACTGTAGTCATCCAGCGTGGTACGCATACTGGCAGAGCAGTCTATGTTTGAGTCCTGGCGCAGGGTGTAGGGATTGCCATTGCCATCGTGGCCATAGGCGAGGTGTGGTAGCATATGCTCCCGGAGCATGAAGCTGCTATGTGTCATGTGCATGGGGTGAAAGACCTTCTGCTCACATAGCTGCTCAAAGGTGCGCCCCGTGACCTGCTCTATCACAAACTGCAGAAGGCACATGCCTTCTCCTGAGTAGCTATACTTAGTGCCCGGATCGAAGAGGATGCGCAGGCGGCCATCGGGGTAGTCACTGCGGTAGTTGGGCAGGCCGGAGGTATGGTCCAGGCACATACGTGCTGTGATGCGCTGGTAGCGGGGGTCGGTACGGAGGTCTGCATAGCCCTTGCCGCCGGGTAGCTGATACTCCGGTAGTGACCGGATGAGGTAGCGGACCAGTGGCGTATCCAGATCTATGTCTCCCGACTCTATGACCTTCATGGCTATGTAGGTGAAGACAGTCTTGCTAAAGGAGGCACTGTACAGCACACTGGTCGTGCTGAGCGGCACCTTGGTCTGGGCATTGGCATAGCCGAAGGCCTTGTGATAGATAGGGGTGTTCTTATTGAAGACTGCGATGCAGAGGCCGGGTACATTGGTTCGGCGCATGAGGCTGGTGACGCGGTGGTCCAGGGAGTCTGCTGTGATGTGGCTGCCATCTATACGCGCTATGTGCTGGGCAGAGGCCACAGACACCAGGAGCAGTGCGACAGATAGTATACTGAGCGGGAGCCTCATACCATAAGGATACGACAAATATCGCGCCCTCGTATGTGTGGGTACGATGGCTAGCGCATGGAGTCACGCTCGGCCTTGGCGGCGCGGATCATCTCGGGGTAGCCCATGCCCTGTGCCAATGCATTGATAGCGCGGGCTATGCGGGTGGCTTTGGTCTGCTCGGTCTTAGCGGAGTCGATCCACTTGGAGAAGTAGTTCTGGTGGCCTTTGGCCAAGCTATCGAAGTGGGCTCGGGCCTTTGGCTCATCAGCCAGGCAGTCCATAAACTCCCCATTCATGACCTGCTCGGCAAGGTCTTCCTCAAGGCTAAGGGTGAGCCTCGCGCCTTTGCGCTTGCCGGTGCCTTTGCGCATGTCGGCATTGAGGGGGATGATGAAGGAGCCGTCTCCCATGGGAATGAGGGCCACCCTGGAGATAGGGTAGTCGTCCAGCTTGCCCTTCACGCGGAAGGACTGCCTGTTGCCCGGCTTGAGCTTTAGGGCGACCTCCTCGGGGACGGTCACATAGGTCCAGCCGGTCTTCTCTCCCTGCTGGTCGAACCTGTCTATAGTGGCTGTGAAACGTACCATGAGGGCTAAGATAGCCAATCTGCGTGAGGTGACGGGTGGCAGGTGACAGGTGGCGGGGTAAGTTTTTCGACTGAGCGGGGTAAGGGGGCGTGGGGGCGGAGTAGGGGGGTCTGGTGGCGGTAAGAGAG
>CAZNDJ010000153.1:0-7837 GCA_964571705.1 uncultured Chitinophagaceae bacterium | reverse complement strand
CTGCACAGATAGAAGCTGTAGCAGTACCTGTGACAGGCTGCGTCACAGTCAGCGTTAGCGTCACTACGCTATCACAGCCACTCGCTGCAGTGAAGGTATGCGTATAGGTACCCGCTTGAGTATAGGTATTGCCAGCCCAGCTATATGAGCCGCCTGTACAGATAGATGCCGTAGCTGTACCTGTGACAGGTTGTGTCACACTCAGCGTCAGCGTCACTACGCTATCGCAGCCACTTACAGCTGTGAAGGTATGCGTATAGGTGCCGGCCTGAGTATAGCTATTGCCGGCCCAGTTGTACGCGCCTCCTGCACAGATAGAGGCCGTAGCTGTGCCTGTCACAGGCTGCGTCACAGTCAGCGTCAGCGTCACTACGCTATCGCAGCCACTCGCTGCGGTGAAGGTATGCGTATAGGTGCCGGCCTGCGCATAGCTATTGCCAGCCCAGGTGTAGGAACCACCTGCACAGATAGAAGCCGTAGCCGTACCGGTCACAGGATTGATGACTGACAATGTCAGGTACACAATGCTATCGCCTCCGGCTACACTAGGGAGTGTATCGCTATATGCACCTGCACTGGTATAGGTATGCGTGCCCACAGTGTAGCTGGCTCCCGCACAGATATGCTCTGTCAGGTAGGTCGTGACGGGGGCTGTACCGCTACGCACGTAGAGGTATAGCGATATAGTACTATCGCAACCATCCGCACTCAGTATAAATACAGAGTAGAAACCTGCAGCGCTGTACTGCTGCCCTCCTACTGTGACAGACTGGCCCTGATATATAGTATCATAGACCGCATGGCTTAATGGCGGCCTGATATATAGGTGTAGATTGATCGTAGTGTCGCAACCTGTGCTGCTTGCGCCTGGGATCACAGCAGTGTAAGTACCGCTTTGGTGATAGGTCAGATAGTTGACATCCCAGAGGAATGAAGTTCCGTCACATATCGTATCATATTCATCGCCGGCCGGGAGGGTCGTAGCACCACCTATCACAAAGGAGCCGCTCACAGGCGTGACACATTGACCCAGGCCTGTGATATCATAGGTATAGGTACCAGGAGGTAGATTAGCATCCGTCTGGCTCACCATGGTGCCTATTTGTTCGGTATGATAATATCCGGTACTGCCAGTGTATTCGAGCCAATATCCGGCAGGAGAGCATTGATAATTATCCCCATAGATAGTATATGAGGCTGTCCCACCCGTGCCGGCGCATACTTCCGGTGTGGTCTGACTTACAGTCATAAAATATTGATCCTGCACATAATCCACGTACACGCCCTGAGTAGCGCTACATCCATGGCCATCTGTTATATCCACAGTATAGTATGACACAGCCTCACCGTTATTGCAAAACGCAAACCCACCCGAAGATGAATAAGTGTAGTTGCCATCACCACCCATCACATTCAGGGCGGCATAGTCGGGTTCGTTGCTACATCCGTATCCGCCTCCGCTCTGATCACCAGGAGTAGTGGCCATGATAGGCGCCAGCACTGTCAGGTCCAGCTGGGCTGTACTGTCACACCCTGCGGCGCTGCCGCCTACCAGCAGATAGGAGTAGAGGCCAGTCTGGGTATAGCTGCTTCCATACCATGAGTAGGAGTCTCCGTCACAGATGGTATCGTACTCGGTGCCTGCAGGAGGAGTATTGGCTATACCTATCGTAAAAGTACCCTGTCCGGATGGCAGTGTACATGGATAGGAATAAGAATTTACGCTATAGCTATAAGTACCGGGTACCAGGCCTGAGAGCAGATTACCCTGCGCCGGATCATACATACTACTGTAATAGTAGTTAAAGCCGTTGGGATCAGTGATCATCACATCCCATTGATCGTTATAGGTATAGCAGCCTATGTTATAAATGTCTGGTATTACATCAAAACTAAAAGTACCGTCGGAAGAGGTGGAGCAGCTGGCATCTGTCTGTCCTGTCTGAGCGAGGTGGTATAGATCTGCCTGATAGTCTATTTCAAAAGTGCCTTGCGTGGTGCACCCGGCCGTATCACTTATACCCACATTATACACTTCTGAAGGTCCGGCAAATCCGCAAAAAGTGGTAGGGTTGTCATAAGTGACAGTATAATCATAACCCACACCGCCATATACCCCTAGCGAGTAGTCATCTATGGGATATGGACAGCCTACCCCGACGCCAAATTGTCCAATAATGCTTATCACTATGGGGTTGGAGCTGCAGTCCTGCAGCACTATACCGCCACCGCTGCCGCCACCGCCTACGCCACCGCCACCTCCTGGCGTGCCAGGGGCACCGGCAGGAGGAGTGACTCCGGCCATAGGCGTACTGCGTATGGGCGGGCATACGGCATCAAAAGTGTCATGGCCAAAGATGGTACTCCATGTCACATTATCGTAATGCACATTACCAAAAGAAAACAAGCTATCTACAGTCGGCAGAGGATCATGCCTGAACGTAGAATCGATGATCACGGTATAATATACCTGCGATTGGATCCTGGTGTACACCAATACCGTATTGGTATCCATACGGTCCATCCACACGGTATCAGTAGCCGTGGCATATATATGCGTATGTCCTACTACTGAGGCGTGGCCCGGGTGGTGACCACCTATTTTCATACTATCCAGCGCTAGTATCACCTGCTGCATGGAGCAGATATCATTAGGCACCAGGTCGGGGCCTACTCCATTGCCAAAGCCGCAGCTATATCCCGGTACACCACCGTTGATACCACCGGGACCGCCCTGGCCACCGGCGCCACCGGATCCGCTCTGTCCACCAGCCAGGTCATACGATGTCATACTGAGCTGCGGGCAGGCGTGAAACAATATAGGCACCACAGTACCACCGCCGCCGCCACTGCCGCCACTACCACCATTGCCGCCATCAGCGCCACCACCACCACCGCCACCGCCGCCTAGCAGGCAGGTGCCGCCACCCATACCGCCGTTTCCACCGGTACCTCCATTGCCACCGGCAGTACCAGATACACCAGCCTGACCATGCGCCAGAAATGGCTGGTCCCCGGCTGCTATCTTGAGATGATTGGTAGCGAAGAGTATGATCCCACCACCAGCACCGCCACTGCCACCAGCACCGCCACTGCCACCGGCACCGCCAGTAGTACCGCTCTGGCCGGTACCATTACCATTGGCACCACCGCCACCGCCACCGCCACCCTGGCCACCGCGGCCACCCCAGCCACCCTGGCCACCGCCACCCATACCTATCCTGGTAGTATATACCGGACCTGTCAGCACAGAGCCGCCAGAAAAAACAATGCTGGATGGAGGACCACCGGTACCTGGTGCGGAGCCATGCAGGCCTCCATCTCCACCACCGCCTACACCCGTATTGATAGCTAGTCCTGTAGATCCTCCGGTGTAGCCCACGGTACCAGCCGCGCCACCACCACCGCCCGCACCGCCGGTACCAGCACTACCGCCTGTACTCGCAGCAGATCCCAGCTGGCTCACATCGCACCTGCCGCCTGAGTCTATCTGAAAAGTATCCCGTACCATAAAGGTTAGTACACCTCCTGTGCCGGTCGCAGCATTCCATGCTGTGGCGGTGAGTTTGCCTGTAGGGGTGATGCGCAGCTTGCTGTACTGTGGTACTTTGATCAGCTGTACTGCGCCATTGGTGGCATCAAAATTCCGGAAGATATTGGATAAGGTCACGAAACCTGTAGAAGAACTCTGTACAGTATCGTACTGCCAGTATCCGGCGTTATAACCGGTCATCTGTATGACCAGCACCCGCGTGCCTCTGGGAAACAGTGCCGCAGAATTGGTATACACCGTATTACTGCTTATAGCCGATACAGATGCATAGGTATTGACCGTCTGCGTGGTGCTCACGGTGAGGGCGCCGCTGGATCCATTGCTGGTAAATGGTCCCAGCTGCGCATACGAGTCGAGCCCGGCGCAAACACAAAAAAGCAGCAAAATCGAAGCCTTGATACAGGAGTAGGATAGTGTTTTCATAGCAGAAATTTTAGGTTGAGGTTCAAGGATAAGCATAAAAGTATGAAGCTTTTCCCAATTTAAGAACCATGGGAGATAAATATCTGGCAATTGGTATATTTATTGCGCTCAATCATCATCATGAAAAAGACGATCACGCTCATATGCCTCTCACTGCTAGTATTGACGGGCTTTTCCCTAGGTACCGTACGTGACGGATTCGTAGAGATACTGACCAGAAAAGTGGAGAGTGCCGAGGTCCAGCAGTTCTTTTCCTCATACAATATCAAGAATACCGCAGGCGGCAAATATTCATCAGTGGAAAACGGGATCGACATCACTACAAAAGGTGATAGCGTAGTACAGGTAGATGTCTATCGCAAAAGCGCTGTGTACGGCAGCTATACCAGGCCCCTCTCCAAAGGGCTGGCCTTTGGCATGACACCCGCACAGGTCATAGCCAAGCTCGGCAAACCCACTACGAGCTATACCAACTCAGGCTATGCCGAGTACGACTTCCCGGGCTATGTCATCACCTGCTGGTATGAGGATGGCGGACTGTCCCAGCTCAGCTACTCACCCACGGCACATTAATCGATCAGGACAAACCATGAGCGAAGATAAACCCAAAGGGATACGCGTCTACTGGGAGGTGCTGCGCAATACCTGGACCCTCTTCCGCCGGCATGATACGGCCACCCTCGGGGCTGCGCTGTCCTATTACATGATCTTTTCTATTGTTCCCGTCATCATCGTGGTCATCACCGTAGTGGGCATCGCCCTTGGCCCGCAGGCTGTGCATGGCGAGCTGCACGGCCAGCTCAAGGACTTCCTCGGTGGGCGAGGCGCGCGACAGCTGGAGCGCATCATCTCTGATATGTACGACCCTGACCGCACGGGGCTGGCCAGCATCGTAGCAGGTGTCATGCTGCTCATAGGCTCTACCAGTGTCTTCCGCCAGCTGCGCAAGTCGCTCAACGCCATCTGGGAGGTCAAGCCCCAGGCCCGCAAGGCGCTCGTCGAATATGTACTAAACCACGTCTTCTCTCTGGGTGTCATCATCTGTATCGCACTGTTGCTGCTGGTCACCTTTGTGATCAATGCGGCCGTCTCGGCGCTCACAGATCGCCTGTCAGAGACTTTCTCGCTACTCTCCGTCTGGATCGTCGCCGTAGCCAATCATCTGCTCTCCTTTGGCGCGGCCACCATCCTCTTCGGCTTTATCTACAAATACCTCTCTGATGCGCGTCTCCGCTGGCGCGATGTATGGGAGGGCGCTACCTTCACTGCGATCCTCTTTACCCTGGGCAAGCATCTCATAGCTGTCTACATCGGCATCTCGCACATGGCTACCACCTATGGCGCAGTAGGCAGTGCAGTCATGATCATGGTGTGGGTATTCTATTCGTCGCAGTTGGTATTCTTTGGCGCTCAGTTCACACGGGCGCTGGCTACACAGCGTGGCTACTCGCTGGACCCGCAGATGATGAAGCCCGATATAGAGGGTAAGCAGCTGGTCAAAGAAGCCGCTGCTGCCACACCGGCATAACACTCCATCATTTCTTCTTTTTACTCGCTTTCGCTATAGGATTATACTCCAGGCACAGCTGCACCCAGTAGTCAAACTGCTTCTTAGTCCGGAATCCCTCCGGCGCTACATACACATAGCCTTTCATCGGAGTCTTGCCCTTCATCATCGGGCTGATATACTCCAGCTCCAGCAGCTCCGCTGTCAGCGCAGGATCTATGCGGCACATCAGGCTGTCATGACTCACATTGATACACATCTTGCCATCCACCATAAAGGCGATGCCCGAGAACATTTCTTTCTCCGTCACATCAGGGAGATCCGAGAGCGCCTCACGCACACGGTCTGCGAGGTCATGATCGTATGCCATATTGTAGCTTGCTTTGAAATTCCTTTATAAAATCCTTCCCTTCGTCATCCACCTTTTCCGAAAGCGATGCGATAAACGCTTTCGCTTCCTCCGGAGCTATATGCTCCAGTACCTCTTTGCCAGCCTCCATAGTATATTGCAAGAACGGCACACCTCGGATATACAGGAAGGTCGAATCCGTTATCACCAGGTGCCTATAGATTTCGCCCAGCCACTTTAGCTCTTCATAAGCGCGCTCCCACTGCTTCATATCCCGCAGCGCATGCATATAGTAGAAGTGCATATTAGGGATGGAGATAGTGGTATTATCAGACAGCTTACCCCGGAGCGAGACCGCCTCCAACAGCGCCAGATGGCTCTTCTCATATTCGCCATTCATAGCCGTAGAGGTACAGAGGTTAAAGAAGTCTTCCGTCTTATCTGACGTCATACATATCTCTTCAAAAAATGCCTGTGATCGCGCATAGTCTTTCATCTGAAAGTAAGCAAGCCCTAGCAGCTTCTTCGCTTCATATACTTCTGAGCTGTTATCAGATTTGAGAAAAGGTTGGGCTGCGGCAATGACTTCCTCATACTTTCCGCCCTGCATCTTTTGGCGTAGCCCGGCAAAGGTATCAGAGACGGCTAATGAATCGCTCAAATCTGATCCCGCACTATCAGCAGACTCGCCAAACCACTTTTTGATTTTGTCAAACATATCAATGAAGCTAAGAAAAACCTTTTTGCTGTTGTTGGTGTTTAGCGAAGCATCACCAGCGACAAAGGAATACTTACCTTCCAGCGTCTGGCGACGCGCTACCGCGCTAAACACCAGCAACGGCTTTCAAACCATCAAAGGATCAGATAGCGGTAATCAGAGCCCCACCGGACTCTCACGCATGACTATATTGATCTCGCAGGGCATTCTTCGCAACCGGATCTTCTTGCGATAAGTTTGGAACCCTAAAAACCTACATTCCAATTTCACTGTTTTATGGAGCAGAGAATCCGGGATATAAAATTCAAATGTACCATCTTCACCTACGCTTGCATTTATCATATCATTACGAATTGTAACTACCGCACCAGTAAGCGGCTCACTACCATTTGCAGAATCCTGCAAAACCGTTCCATAGATATAGTTGCTATTCTTGACCTCCTGAGCCATAGAACATGTGGAGATAAAAGAGAATAGAAAAACCAATCCTAATACTTTCATAGTAATACTTTACACGTCGGGAAACAAAAAGCCCCACTAAAATAGTGAGGCTTTCCTATACTTTTCGAGGCTAAGATTACAGCTTTGCTGCTACCTCTATCTGCTCGAATGCTTCGATATTGTCGCCAGCCTGGATATCTGAGAAATCCTTGATCTGGAGGCCGCACTCCATACCGCTCGTAGCTTCCTTCGCATCGTCCTTGAAGCGCTTCAGGCCGCTGAGCTGCCCCGTGTGGATCACGATGCCATCGCGTATGAGGCGCACCTTGCTGCCGCGCAGTATCTTGCCCTCGCGTACGAAGCAACCTGCGATAGTACCCACCTTGCTCACGTTGAAGACTTCCTTCACGTCCAGGTTGCCTATCACCTTCTCCTCTATCTTTGGCTCCATCAGGCCCTCCATCGCGCTCTTCACGTCGTTGATAGCCTGGTAGATCACAGAGTAGAGCTTGATCTCGATATTCTCCGTCTCCGCGATCTTTTTCGCATTCTGAGATGGACGCACGTTAAAGCCGAGGATGATCGCATCTGCTGCGGTAGCCAGGTTGACATCAGACTCTGATATCTGGCCCACACCCTTGTGTATGATACGTACCTGTATTTCTTCAGTAGACAGCTTGAGGAGTGAGTCGCCGAGTGCCTCCACAGAGCCATCCACGTCGCCCTTGATGATGAGGTTGAGCTCCTTAAAGTTGCCCAGCGCCAGACGGCGGCCGATCTCATCCAGCGTGATGTGCTTCTTGGTACGGATACCAGTCTCACGGATCAGCTGCGCACGCTTGGTAG
>CAZNDJ010000152.1:0-7854 GCA_964571705.1 uncultured Chitinophagaceae bacterium | reverse complement strand
TTGATCCACACGCGCTGGTTCCAATACTGATTGAATGTGCGACCAAAGTGATTCCTAATATTTAACGTCCCAAGCCCTAGCCATTGAAGAAGCATTTCGTCCTGTTTTGCCAGATCGCATGTGCGGTAGTACTGGTATGTTGCCTTAATTCCTGCAAGGACCCGGCTATAGCAGACAAAAACAATACGCTCGGGTTTGACCCGATCAATCTGGAGCACCTGGATACCAGTACGGTGTATATCAATACAGTGGCAGAAGTGCCACTGCAGTCTTCCGCTGTCACTACCGGCGTGCTGGGCTCTATGGCTGATCCTCTCTTTGGGCCTACATATGCTGGCTTTTATGCTCAGTGCCTGCTATCTAGCAGCGGTGCGGTATTCAATAATTCTCCGGTAGTTGATTCTGTAGTTTTGTACTTGCCTTTTATAAATGACTCATCTAAATACGGTCCCTGCAAGAAACCCATAGATATACAGGTATATGAAGTGAGCCAGTATATGGATCCTACGGCTATATACCATCAGAATGACGCGTTCAGCGTATATAGTCAGCCTATAGGGCAGCTTACTAACTATATTCCAGATCTGATAGACAGCACCTTTGCCTGGCATAATACGCAGGCTCCACAGATCATAGTCCGGCTAAATAATAGTTTCGGTCAGAAGCTATTGAATGCAGATTCATCATCGCTATCCAGTTCCACAGACTTTATCAACTATCTGAAGGGGATATATGTGACTACCAATACTGCAAAACCGGCAGCTGATGGTATATCCTATCTCAACCTGCAGAGTGGCCGTATCAGCCTGTATTACCACAACGCCTCTACTGATACGTTGCGTTTTGATTTTCCGATCAGCGCTTACTCTACTACTGTCAATCCCTTTGACCATCAGCATAATAATACACCTGTCAATACAGCGATCAATGCGGGCACGAGTACCACTACACAACTGGCTGGCTACATTCAGTCAGGAGGTGGAGCAAAGATCAAAGTGAGGATACCTGCATTATCCAGCCTACCGGAAAAGATCGGAGTGACCAAGGCCGAACTGATCTTACCGGTAGACATATCGGATACGGCCAACTATCCGCTACCGGCTAACCCCGTGTTATACCGTCTGGATGATACACTAGGCACTTTTACATTAAACTCATATAATCTATCTGGTGTGGGCAAGCTGGCCACACGTCAGGATAACAATGGTAATAATTATTACTGCTATGTGTTCAATTTGACCGAATTTGTACAACGCATGCAAAACGGTTATTACGGAAATAATGGATTTTATGTACAGTATTCCTATACTGTCAGAGCAGACAGGATCAAGATACTGAATGATCCAGCTCAAAACGCGCAACAGTGTAAACTGAAGATCACATACACAAAACTGCAATAGCCATGTGTGGAATAGTAGCATACATCGGGCCTCGCCAGGTTTACCCGATCCTGATCAAAGGCCTGAAGCGCCTGGAGTACAGAGGATATGACAGCGCAGGTATAGCCCTGCTCAATGGAGATATGCGTGTCTATAAGACCAAGGGAAAGGTCTCTGACCTGGAGCATATAGCAGAGGGCAAAAATATACAGGCGCATCTCGGTATGGGCCACACGCGCTGGGCCACACATGGTGAGCCCAATGATACGAACTCGCATCCGCATCTCTCTCAAGACGGCAATCTGGCTATCATCCACAATGGTATCATAGAGAACTATGCCACACTTAAAGAAGCCCTCGTAGAGCGAGGCCACGTTTTCAAAAGTGATACAGATACTGAAGTACTGGTCCATCTCATAGAGGAGATACGAAAGGATACAGGCACCGAGCTGGATGAGGCTGTACGCCTGGCACTGTGTGAGGTGGTGGGTGCTTATGCTATTGTCATTATTTCAAAAGATGATCCGACCAAGCTCATCGGTGCACGCAAAGGAAGCCCGCTGGTAGTAGGCATAGGAAGTGATGGTGAATACTTTATGGCTTCTGATGCCTCTCCTATCATAGAGTACACTAAAGATGTGACCTATCTCGAGGATGGTGAGATCGCATTCATCAAGGATGGGTCTCTGAGTGTAAAGACAATAGACAATGTAAAGAAGACGCCTTTTATCCAGACTCTCGAGATGAATCTGGAGGCGATAGAGAAAGGCGGCTACGAGCACTTTATGCTCAAGGAGATCCATGAGCAGCCAAAATCTATTTACGACTCCCTGAGGGGACGTTTCGATACAGCTACAGGTAATTTTGCTATGCGCTCACTCAAGGAGTATGAGCACAAGATTAAGAACCTGAAGCGTATTATCATAGTTGGGTGTGGCACCTCATGGCATGCTGGCCTGGTGGCGGAGTACTTGTTTGAAGATATAGCCCGCATACCAGTAGAGGTAGAATATGCATCCGAGTTTCGCTATCGCAATCCGGTGATCACAGAAGATGACCTTGTCATAGCTATCTCTCAATCTGGAGAAACAGCAGATACACTGGCTGCTATAGAAATGGCCAAAGAGAAGGGAGCAACAATTTTCGGCCTTTGCAATGTGGTAGGTTCATCTATTCCTCGTGCCTCACACGCCGGCGCTTATACTCACGCAGGTCCAGAGATAGGAGTGGCCTCTACCAAAGCTTTTACGGCACAGGTTTCTGTACTTATCCTTTGGGCACTCGGTTTTGCAGACATAAAAGGTAAAAAGAGTAAGTCTGAACTGCGCAATATCATGGCCGAGCTGGACGCTATCCCTGCCAAGGTAGAAACTACCCTGCAGTGTGAGGAGCAGATCAAAGATCTGGCTAAGCTGTATAGCGAAGCAAGGAATGTGCTATATCTGGGCCGTGGGTATGGCTTCCCGGTAGCACTCGAGGGTGCACTGAAACTGAAAGAGATATCCTACATCCATGCCGAGGGCTATCCGGCTGCTGAGATGAAGCACGGACCGATAGCGCTCATAGACGATGAGATGCCTGTAGTAGTAGTAGCTACGCGTAATGCGCACTACGAAAAGATCATCAGCAATATACAAGAGGTCAAGGCCCGTAAAGGCAAGATCATAGCTATCGTGACCGAAGGTGACACTAAGGTAAAGGGTATGGCAGACCACGTGATAGAGATACCTGATGCGCCCGATGTGATGGTGCCGCTGCTGGCTACTATACCACTCCAGCTACTGTCATACTACATAGCTATAGAGCGCGGCTGCAATGTAGACCAGCCGAGAAACCTGGCTAAGTCTGTGACTGTAGAATAAAAAAATTGAGCCCGGTGAAACCGGGCTCAATTTTTGGCTGTAGGCTGGTCAGTACACTACCCGGGTGCGATACTGGGTGGTGAAAGGCCCTAGCCTGGTAGCTGTAAAGATAACCATCTGTGCTCCTTCCAGGGCGCGCTTCTCTTCATCTGTCCAGTTCTTGTTTGCTTTCATCAGCGCTTCATAGGCCGGCCTGTTTTTGCCACGGTCCAGGTAGTAGGTCCGGTCCCCGCTTTTCTTGTATTCCAGTACGTAGTCTTTTAGTTCGGCTATGCGCTGACCTGATTCATCCACTATAAAGCCCGTCTTGTGATCACTGCTCATCAGGGATTGCCTGCTGCCGCTGCTGTAATATACATTGATCATGCCGTCAGCATATTCTTTGCGGCTGCCGTCATCATATGTCACGATCAGGGTATCTACCCTCACCTGACGTCCCTTCACATTGTATTTCAGTTTTTGGGTCAGGTGCCCATGCCTGTCGTAAAACTTCCACTCATCTTTCACGTAGCCTTTCTCAAAGGCCCCGGCCTGCTTTAGCGAATCATTGTCTCTATAATATTTCCATTCGCCGATAGCATAGCCATCTTGCATCGCTCCCAGCAGCTTAGGATGCCCCGGGCTGTAATAGTCTTCTACTCGCCCTGTGTATGGATCGCCATGCAGATAGTAGCGGTAGGGGCAGGAATTGTCCCATATCTTAAAGTGTGGAAGTGAGTCGTAGTAGTTTTTCTCAGCTTTCAGTTCTGCATAGGTCACCACATCCTTTTTCAGGCCTAGCTGGCTGCACGAGAATAACAGGCTGCAAAATAGCACTGGGAGCGCTTTCATTTTTGTCATCCGGTAAATTTATAAAAGCCGCTGTGGTATAGGAGGCCTTATCTGAATAAAGTGAGTTTGCCTACCTTCTCGATTGGTTTAGTTTTATTGACACCTATCAGAACATGCCACCAATAAACCTCGCTCGGCTGCGGCATACCTTTGTATTTGCCATCCCATCCCTGATTCACATCTGTGGAGCGGAACACGAGCTCTCCCCAACGGTTGTAGATATGCATCTCAAACGGATCGAAATCACATATATGTATGAGATGGAATGTATCGTTCTTTCCATCACCATTAGGGCTGAAAGCGTTAGGAATGGCAATGTGAGCGAGGCATAGCGAGTCGCAGGATTCACCCAGCACTATGATACTGCGGCGTACTGGGCAGAAAGTGTCGGAGATCTGCACGCTGTAGGTATCCGCCTGATACACTATGACCTGAGAGGTATAGACTGATGAATCTGTGAATCCGGTGCTCCATATGAAGTTTCGGGTCATACCGCTAGTGTCATTGAGTATAGCCAGAAGAACGACACTATCCAGCTCTTCATTGCACAAGGCGGAATCTGGTGCCATCAGATCAAATGCAGGAGACTGATGTGTGCTGATGTAAAAGCTATCTGTGACCGCACCGCAGCTATTGGCTACCCGCACCCAATAGATGCCTTGTGTATTGACCTGGATCACTGAGTCCGTAGCCCCTGTAGACCATGTCGAGTGGGCATTGTGGCTATTCAGTGTGAGACTTGATGGCAGACAGATAAAAGTATCTATGGTACCTGAGCTTCTGAGAGTATCTTCTACTAGCAGGGTATGCTTAGAACTATCTACGCACTGTGCCAGATAGGAATATAGTGTGATATGGTATGTGCCCGGTGTAGATGCCAGAAAGGCAGTGTCTGTAGTATATCCATAGGTCACCCCATTGATCACCCATTTGTAGTGTGATGCAGCCAGACTTTGATTTGTCATGGTCACGCGGGTAGTGGTGCCTCGGCACACCACACTATCAGATAGTGCAAACTGGCTACCTATCGCACATGTACTGGCACACGTGTCCACTATAGCTACGGAAAAGCTCCTGCTGGTGCCGCAGTCATCAGCCACGATCATAGTATATACACCTGCGCGTAGGCCAGGGAAGGTATCCTGAGTACTGGTCACAGTTCTGGTCGGGTAGCCGGTGATGGAGATCGTATAGGGAGCAGTGCCTCCCAGTATAGCATAGGGTAGGTCAGCAGTAGCAGTACTGCCGCAAACCTGCTGCTGAACTGAGACTACATTAGGTATGGGCCGTACGTGCACAAAGATCATAGCCGTATCTAGCGGGCATACTGTATCAAATCTTGCTGGCAGGTTGAATATGGTAGTATTGGAGAGGAAAACATTGACTGTAAAAAGGCCCGTATCTGCCACCACAAAAGTGCCCGTATTATTACCTCCATAGTACACACCATCTTTTATGAGTGTGAAGTATTGCCCTTGAGACGTATTGCACGTAGAGATGAGCGGAGATACTGATGCACTGATCTGAGACTGGCCGGTGCATTCTAGTCTGTAGGTTACATTGACATCATAGTGATACGGAGGCAGGTTGTATGGTATAGAGCAGCCACTATCGGATACGAGATTATAGTTGCCCACGGGTACATTGGAGAAAAGGATAGGCGTACCCGTAGGACGCGGCAGACGTTCAGAATATATCTGGCCGCTAGCCGTATTGACCAGGGTAAATGTCTCAGGAGATGCCATGTATGGCTGGAAGATGGCATAGGCGAAATGGCAGGAAGAATCCATCATAGGTGCCGCGCACTTTCCTCCAAATACAGGTAGTGTGATATAAGCCTTGCCATCCCGACACAGGTCATGATGACCGACTACAGTCAGGCTACCTGCCGGCATATGATAGAAGATAGGTCGATTAGCCGTTTGCGTTTGTATCAGAGTGGTACCATTATATACACTATACTGTACCGGAGGCACAAATACCGGTGGGTCGGACATAGCCACAAAGTCACTGCATGTGAATGCACTGTCTTTGATAGTTAGTACCCCCCAGTGGGTAGTATAGTGGGTCGTATAGTCAAAGCCGCAGCCATCCTGGATCCTGATAGTATATGATACTCCAGTGTCAATATTCTGAAATACCGGTGCAGGTGTGGAGTACACTGTATCCTTCTGTACTGGCGTACAGCTCAGACAGGTCAGTATGACGGGGTAGCAGTAGTTGATCTGATTATGCCGGAAGTGAAGCATGCTGTCAAAGGGGCATACATCTTCAAAAAAGAGGGTATCATCCTGATTGCACGGTAGTGTGATGCTTTCAATGTTGCCGCAGCTATCGGTCACGGTGAAAGTGTACGCCTGATTGAGTGGTAGTCCGCTTATAGATATATTATGATTGGGGCTATGCTGGGTACCGGTAGGTCCCGTCACAGTGAATGGTCCCAGCGCACTGCCGCCGATAGATACTACCGCGCTACCAGTAGAGCAGTCACTAAGGCCATTGAGATTCAGGTCGTGAGCATTTAGGATATCTATTGCACGAGTACCACAGCGGTCTGTCATGGTCACGGTATCCGGTTTGCAGCTTTTAGGCACACTAAAAATGCCGGTGGTATTGCTAAAAGACTGACCTCCGCTGCTCAGGTGAAAACTATAGGGAGGAGCACTGCCTGTCACAATAGTAGTATAGATCGTATCTAGGGCACTCGAGGTATTGGCAGATATCTGTATCGCTGGAGAGGGTATGATCAGGTCTATCTGAGCAGTAGTAAAGATATTGGAGCAGGAGTCCAGTACTCTTACCCAGTAGTGGCCCGTACAGACGCAGAATACATTGGAACTCTGATAGGGACCAAATCCAATATTGGTGCCTTGGGATGAAATGGCATATTGATAGGGGGGACGACCACCTGTCACAGTCACCTGTATACAATTATTGGGTGTGATGGAGGCTGTAAGTACGGGAAACGTATAATTGCCTCCCACTGTAGCCGTGGCAAAAGAAATACCTCCGGCTGCGTCTACCACCTTTATAGTGTAGGTGCCGCGGGGTAGCGTCTGAAAACTCGTGGCCAAAGGCGGGAGGGCGATGGGATATGTAATATTGGGGTAAGCCGGCCCGCCGATTATCGTAAATGTATAGGGAGCGGTGCCTCCCGAGGCAGCTACATGGATCGTTCCGTCATTGAAGCAACGGGACTCCGTAGTGGTAGTATCTGTGATAACTACCTGTGCCTTAATACTAAAAGTAAAAATAAGGGCTAGAAATGTGTATAGTAGTCTGGTCATCATAGTCGTCTATTGCCTCGAAAATAAGTCATTTCGGAGTCCTGCCTCAAACTTTATTTTTTCTACTATATGCAACCAAAATTTAACGATTTGAGTCAGAGGTGCCCCCTTCCAAATTAATTGTACATAAAAATTTGTCGCCTTGTTGATAAGTTATATATTTGCAGTCCTTTTATAAAAGGGGTAGTATCTGCATGGCAAAACAAGATCTGATCGTACAAGACGGAACAATCATAGAAGCGTTGAGCAACGCCATGTTCCGTGCAAAATTGGAAAACGGTCATGAGCTCATCTGCCACATATCCGGCAAGATGAGGATGAACTATATCAAGATACTCCCCGGAGACCGCGTACAGGTAGAAATGAGCCCGTACGATCTCAATAAAGGCAGGATTACATTCAGGTACAAATAATAAAGACAACCGAAAGCAATGAAAGTAAGGGCATCCATCAAGAAGAGGAGCGTAGACTGCAAGATAGTCCGCCGCAAGGGAG
>CAZNDJ010000151.1:0-7871 GCA_964571705.1 uncultured Chitinophagaceae bacterium | reverse complement strand
TCTCTGTGGCAATGAATACCTGCTGGATATGACCGAGCACCAGCATCCGGGCTATAAGGCCGCCGTACAGCAGGCCTTTGACCGGGCCAAAAATCATGGCGCCAGTCGCGCTAGCAATATGGCTAGCTATACCATACCTGTTGTCTTTCACGTAGTATATGGTACTGCCGCCGAAAACCTGGATGACAGCATCCTGCAATCTCAGATCGATGTACTGAATGCGGATTACAGCCGTACTAATGCTGATGCCGGGAATACGATTCCTTACTTTGACACCGTGGCGGCGGATACCCGTATACAGTTTACACTGCATGCCACCCAGCGCATACAGACCAGCAATACCTTTACGCTGGATATCTTCACAGGTATGCCAGACTCCCTGATCAAGTACAGCGCTGCCGGAGGCGATGATGCCATCGATCCAGAGCACTATCTTAATATATGGGTGGTAAATCTGCAGCCATCGCTTTTTGGCCAGCTGCTGGGATACTCCTATCCGCCTGATGGCCTGCCAAACTGGCCATCAGGACAGTCGTCTGCAGCGCCACAGCCGGGCTATGACGGTGTAGTGCTGGACTACCGCACCGTAGGGGCTAACAATCCAAATCCGCTCAGCTTCAGCGGTATGAACCTGGTGATACGAGGCCGTACCGCCACGCATGAGGTAGGCCACTACCTGGGCCTGCGCCATATATGGGGCGATGGTGCTACATTCGGCACTAATGACTGCCAGCAGAGCGATGGTATAGATGATACACCGTTTGCCAATACACAATCAAACTTTGACTGCACTACCAGCCGCAATAGCTGCTCACAGATAGAGGCCTACTATGGTGCCAATGCACCTGATATGGTACAAAACTACATGGACTACTCCTCTGAGACCTGCATGAACCTCTTCACCAAAGGCCAGGCTGCACTGATGCAAAATACGCTGGAGGTAAACCGCCCTAACCTGGCTACCAAGTCGTACCCCACTGGTATATCTGGAGCCAATACAGACGCTATTCGCATATATCCTAACCCATCAACAGGCACTGTGTACATACGCTACACCGAGGCGTCTGATCCTTTCACTACAGTGACTGTTTATAACATGCTCGGCGAAGCACTGAATGTAAATACAGTAACTATATCTGGTGCTGTCAAGCTCGATATGAGCGCCCTATCCGGGGGCGTTTATACTATAGACCTCATGATGGGTACTGAGCATACTACAAGGAAAGTTGTGCTGAATAAGTAAACGCAACGTTTTAGAAAAATAACAGGCAATGCCATTCCGCTCCGGGATGGCATTGCCTGTTTAGAGCCCAAGCTCTTCTGCCAGATCCACGTATTTGTCCAGGTGTTCTGGCTGCGTACGGATATCGCCCAATCCGACTGTATCAAATTCATCTGCCGGAGCGATCGCCATTACTCCCAGGTAGCGCAATGCCTGATTGATAGTACTGATCCTTTTATCCGCATTATCCCGGCCATGATACACACTGGCATATTGCCGGCCGATACCGCCAAAATAATCGGTTTGTATGATGGCAAAATCCGGATCTCGTGTTTGCGTCAACTGAGCAGCCATCTCATAAATCACTAGCTCAGATGGGAAAATCCCGCCGACCTGAGAACACTCCAGCATACCTTCCACATTCAGCATATGCTGCCAGTATGCAGTATAGTAGTGGTCGATATGAAATAACGTCAGCCCCTGACTTAAGGTGACAGGCTGCAGATCATATTGCATTTCAACCTCGGGGTCAATATTGCCTTGGATAATAAATGCAGTAATGTGGTGGCCCATATCTCAATTGCTATTTCTTCGCCCGCCAGCAGTCCGCAGTATGGTCATCTACAATACCCGTAGCCTGCATAAAGGCATAGCAAATAGTACCTCCGAGAAACTTAAAGCCGCGCTTTTGCAGGTCTTTAGTAATTTTTTTAGACAAGTCGGTGACAGGAGGTACGTCTCGTAGCGTAGCTGGCCTGTTCACCACAGGTTTGCCACCGGTGAAGCTCCAGATATATTTATCAAAAGAGCCAAATTCCTTCTGTACCTCCATGAAACGCTGCGCATTGTTCACCGCTGCTTCTATCTTCAGCCTGTTGCGTATGATGCCCTCATCCTGCATCAGCGCTTCCTTTTTCTTCTCATCAAATTTTGCCACCTTCTTTACATCAAAGCCGGCAAAAGCCTTACGGAAATTCTCCCGCTTGCGCAGGATAGTGAGCCAGCTCAGTCCCGCCTGAAAGCTCTCGAGTATTAAAAATTCAAAAAAGACAGCGTCATCATGTACAGGTCGCCCCCACTCCTTGTCATGATACTGGATATAAATATCGTCTCCTGTGCACCAGGCACAGCGCACTTTATTGTCTTTAGATTTTGCAGCAATAGTCATACGATGAATGTACCGAAAGATTGATAAATTCGGTAGCAATAAACTAATGATATGAAGTTTGCCTCTATTGTACTATTGTCGTTGTTTCTTTTAGGTAAGGATAAACCTACCCTCAAAGTAAACCCGGACTACCTCGGCATATACAACAAGGCCGATGGGCAAGACAAATGGACACTAAAGCAGGGCAACAAGCCCGATAGAGTAGCTTTCTATCACAATAATGATACTGCCAATTTCCTGTTTTATGTCGTGATGAAAGACTCCACGCATTTCAGTACCAAGGGCGAATTTGCAGACCAGCCGGATGGGCAGCCTACCACCTACTGGAGCGCCAAGGGAGAATTTCTGCCAGAAGGTCAGATGAAGCTGACTGTGAAATCAACGCAAACGCTCATGAAGCTGTCCATCGACCTGGAGGCACAGGAGCCCGCACTGTATGTGAGGAAGTAAACTTACAGTCCGCTCAATATTTGTTAATTTCTTCATCCATCCATAATAAGAATCCGTACTTTCAGTTTGTGAATGTAGGCTACCTGCACAGGTGGCATGATTTTTTCCTTTTACCCAACCTAACTCTTAAATATCATACATGGCTAAAACTACCATCCTCTGGGCTGACGACGAGATAGACCTGCTCAAACCACAGATACTTTTCCTAAAGGATAAAGGCTACGAAGTGATCACCGTGACCAATGGCAAAGATGCTATAGACGGCGTACAGAAAAACCCAGTAGATGTAGTTTTCCTCGATGAGTCTATGCCGGGACTAAGCGGCCTGCAGGCACTCACTCAGATCAAGAGCTACAATAGCCAGCTGCCAGTAGTGATGATCACCAAGAATGAAGAAGAGAACCTGATGGAAGATGCCATCGGCTCTCAGATAGCAGACTACCTGATCAAACCAGTAAAACCGCAGCAGATACTCTCTACACTCAAGAAGATCATCAATAAGACAGAACTCGTGAGCGAAAAAACAGTGCAGGATTACCGCTCTAAGTTTCAGCAGCTCTTCACCCGCATACAGGACAATCTCAGCTATCAGGAATGGGCCGAGCTATACAAGGACCTAATCTACTGGGAGATCGAGCTGGAGAAATCCAAGACCGTAGAGATGCAGGAGGTCTTTGAGATGCAGAAGAGCGAGGCCAATAATGAGTTCAATAAATTTGTGATCAAGAACTATAAGAACTGGATCAAAGGCGAGCCGGGCAAAGACGCTCCCATCATGTCACACACACTTCTGAAGAGTAAAGTATTTGACCTGATCAAACAGCCTAAGCCGACATTTGTGATACTGATAGATAATCTCCGTTTTGACCAATGGAGGACTATCCAGTCTCTGATCACACCTTACTTCCGCATAGACGAGGAGGATACTTTCTATGCCATCCTCCCTACTGCTACACAGTATAGCCGCAACGCCATCTTCAGCGGTATGATGCCGGCAGACATCCAGAAGAACTTTCCGGGCAAATGGCTGAATGATGATGACGAGGGCGGCAAGAATATGCACGAAGGAGAATTTCTCGAAGCGCTGGTCAAGAAGACGTTCCGCGAGCCTATCAAGACACAATACACCAAGATCACCAACCACCGCGATGGCCTGCTGCTGGAGGAAAATATCCTGAACTACCTCAATAACCGGCTGAATGTGATCGTTTACAACTTCGTAGATATGCTCTCACATGCGCGCACTGAGATGGAGGTGCTGAAAGAACTAGCCAACGATGAGGCAGCCTATCGATCCCTCTCCGCTTCATGGTTTGAGCACTCACCGCTCTTCAATGCGCTGAAGAAGCTGGCGGGCAAAGACATCAACCTCGTGATCACTACTGACCACGGCACCGTAAATGTAAAGGACCCGTCTAAGTGTATAGGAGATCGCCAGACTACTACAAACATCCGCTACAAGACTGGCCGCAACCTGCAGTATGAAGAGAAAGATGTTTTTGCTGTACGCAATCCGGAGGAGATCATGCTGCCAAAGTCTAACCTGACATCTACTTATATTTTTGCGAAGACAGATAAATACCTTGTCTATCCCAATAACTATAACCACTTCGTATCCTATTTCAAGAATACTTTCCAGCACGGTGGTATCTCGCTGGAGGAGATGATCGTACCGATAGTGAAGTTAAGCAGCAGATAAGTACTTTTAATTATATTCACCCTGCCAGCGGGAGTAGCTCAGGGGTAGAGCGTCAGTTTCCCAAACTGAAGGCCGCGGGTTCGAGACCCGTTTCCCGCTCTATTTTATAAGGAATATCCGTTTAAAGGTAGTTTATCCTTGTCTATACGCATCAGCCATACTGATAGTGCACCACGTGTACAGTGGGATATCCACCTGGCCAATTCAGCACATTGGCTGGCGGTACTAGCTGTGATCAGTTTGCCTTACCTGCTTTGGGAAGTGTACTGGATATGGCATAGTGGCTATGCTGCCATCAAGTGGCACACCCATCTGGCTTTTTACTTTTACCTGTGGCTGCTGGGCTGCGCACTAGTGGAAGTAGTGCTGCGGCGACCCTCACGAGCACAACTACTTTTGGCCTCTATCTGCGGTACACTGATGATAGCGGAGGCTATACTACTGCTCTCAGGTATCCAGGCGGTGTACACAGAGCGGATGGGCTTCGGCTACAGCTCTATATACAGCACTCGTGGTGAGACCTATTACCGTACCCGCGTACCCAACACTACTTTCTGGTTTGAGCGTCCCGAATTTCGTTTTAGCAGGTCCATCAATGCGATGGGTTATGCTGATCGGGAATGGCAGGTGCCAAAACAACCGGGTGAAAGGCGTATTCTCTGTCTCGGCGATTCATGGACCGAAGGTATGGGTGCACAGTACGATTCCACTTACGTCAGCCTGCTGGGTAGCATGCTAGTGCGCAAGGACTCCTCTATACGTATCATGAATGCTGGTATCTGCGCAGATGATCCTTGTGTGAATTATGTCAACTATCGTGACCGACTTGTACAGTACCATCCAGACGTTATCGTACAGACGTTATCTTTCAATGATATAACAACGGATATAGCTACTAAAGGCGGATTAGAAAGATTTGGTGATCATGCTGATCTGCATCCGGCACCTGCGCCGGTTTGGGAACCCATTTATGCGATGAGTATTATATCGAGGCTCGTCGTGCGCTCATTGGGATATAATTCTCTGCTACAACGGGTGCCCCTCTCCCGGCAGCAGGCCACAGAGCTGCAGCAAAAGATCGTCGGGATTTTCCGCACCTATGCGGCGCTGGCTCACCAGCAAGGGACTCTGCTCATTGTAGTGATCCAGCGCGACGACAACAATTTTGATATGAATTCAGTCATCACACAGCTACAGCGATTGCCAGGCGTGAGGGTGTACGACCAGCAGGCGTTTTACGATGTAGAGTTTTCTATCCGGGGCAATGACAGGGCTAAATACTACTGGCCGCTGGATGGCCACCACAATGCCCGCGGCTACGAACTGATGGCGCGTAGCATCTATGAGGCCCTTGATTCATTCTACCTCAGGCCATTATCCAAAAAGTTATAAGCGGCAGGATATTAGAGCCCCTGCTTCTTGCGAAACCTGATATTCAGCACCTCTACAGCTATAGAGAAGGCTACAGCTACATAGACAAAGGTCTTGTCTACCTCGCGGCCAAAGCCCTCCATGATCAGCGTGACACCGATCATGATGAGAAAGGACAGGGCCAGCATTTGTATTGTAGGATATTTGGCTACCAGCCGGCCTACCGGCTGGGTAAAGAGCATCATAATGGCAATGGACAACACAACGGCCAGGATCATCACCGCCAGCTGGTCTGCTATACCCACCGCTGTCAGTATCGAGTCAAAGGAGAATACGATATTGAGTACTGCTATCTGTATCAGCACGGAGAAAAAAGCGTTGCTGCGCTCACTGCTGCTCACGTGAAACTCATCGTCATCCCCGGTCAGCTTGTGGTGGATCTCTGACGTAGACTTATAGATCAGGAAGAGGCCACCGGCTATCAGGATGATCCCCTTGCCTGTGATCTCAAAGCCCCAGGATGCCGGCAGCAGGTTTTCCTTCAGGCTCAGTATCCAGCCCAGAAAGAAAAGGAGGATGATGCGGAGCGCCATGGCCAGCAGCAGGCCGATATTCTGACCCAGCTTACGTTTCTCCTCCGGCAGCTTCTGCGTCACGATGGAGATAAAGATGATATTGTCTACCCCGAGCACGATCTCCAGAAAGGTGAGTGTCAGGAGGCTGATCCAGGCCGAGGTATGGGCAAATACGGTAAAGTCTATATTCATAGCGGCTAAAAATAGCATTTTGAAAAATATGTAGACGGGTATGATCGTCTTATATTGTTGGAATCAGTTGATTTTCCAGCAAGATAAAGACATCCATTAATATGTTATTATTTATATAGGACCTACCGAAAATAATCTATGCAAATGCTCTGATTTAATTACATTTGGTGCGCTCAAAAAAATTATACCATGGCTAATAACGCTACACTCACCTACAATGGTAAATCGTATGACCTGCCGGTCATCACAGGTACCGAGAACGAAAGTGCAATAGATATTTCTAAGCTCCGTGGCCAATCAGGCCTGGTAACGTACGATGAAGGGTACAAAAATACTGGTGCTACGCAGTCTGCCATTACCTTTCTGGATGGTGAGCAGGGTATCCTGCGCTATCGTGGCTATAATATAGAAGACCTGGCCGAGAAGGCTACCTTCACGGAGGTCAGCTACCTGCTGCTCTATGGTGAGCTGCCTACAGCCGAGCAGCTCAAAAAATTTGAGTCTGACCTGACCATGCACACACTGGTGCATGAGAACCTGGTCAAGGTGTTTGAGGTATTCCCGTCTAAGAGCCACCCTATGGGCCAGCTCATGACTGCCCTCTCTGCCCTCTCCTCTTTCTACCCTGAGTCTCTCAATCCGAATAACAAGCCGGAAGAGACAAACATGACCATCATCCGCCTGCTGGCCAAGATGCCAACTATCACAGCGATGATCATGAAGAAGGGCAAGGGCCACCCGGTACTCTACCCTCAGAATAAGTACGACTATGTGACCAACTTCCTCTATATGACCTTTGGCAATGTGACCAGCGAGTACATGGCCGATCCTGTAGTGGTAGATGCGATGAATAAGCTCCTCATACTGCACGCCGACCATGAGCAGAACTGCTCTGCCTCTACCGTGCGTATAGTAGGCTCCTCTCATGCTAACCTGTATGCCTCCGTAGCTGCAGGTGCTGCTGCCCTCTGGGGTCCGCGCCACGGCGGTGCCAATCAGGAGGTACTCGAGATGCTGGAGGACATCCAGAATAACTATGGTGGCAATGTAGCCAAGGTAGTAGACGAGGCAAAGGACAAGAAGCGCCTCCTCTTCGGCTTCGGTCACCGTGTGTACAAGAACTTTGACCCACGTGCCAAGATCATCAAGGTAGCATGTGACAATATCCTCAATAAGCTGGGCATCAATGACCCG
>CAZNDJ010000150.1:3030-8005 GCA_964571705.1 uncultured Chitinophagaceae bacterium | reverse complement strand
CCTGTAGCACCCGTAGCACCACCACCTACACCAGTAGGACCAGTAGGGCCAGCTACACCCTGAGAACCGGTAGCGCCATCTGCACCATTAGTTCCGTTCGCACCAGCAGGACCTGTAGCACCATCCACGCCATTTGTACCATTTACGCCGGCAGGACCAGTTGCGCCTGTCGCACCATTTGTTCCATTGACGCCATCAGCACCTGACGGGCCGGTAGGGCCGGTAGCACCAGCTGCACCCTGAGGACCAGTCGCGCCATCTGAGCCGTTAATGCCATTTGCACCAGTAGGGCCAGCGATACCCGCTGGACCTTGAGCACCAGTCGCGCCATTGGTGCCGTTTGTTCCATTTGCTCCAGCAGGTCCGGTCGGGCCAGCCACACCTTGAGGGCCAGCAATACCAGTAGCTCCGGCCGGACCTGTAGGACCAGCTATACCCTGAGCACCGTTAGATCCGGCAGGCCCCGTGGTGCCAGTGGCTCCATTGATACCAGCCGGGCCTGTGGCTCCTGTACGGCCTGTAGGGCCTGTAGCACCTGTGCCTCCAGACACGTTTCCTGCATATAGCGCATATGGTACACTCATCATCTGATTGGTACCCATATCCGTATAGTTGGCTCCTCCGTTTACATCTACTTCTACCTGCAGGTATTTAGGTCCACTACCCCACGACACGCTACCCAGATTGCCTCCGCCAGTACCTATCACAGAGTTGAATAACCCAAACTGATTTGTAGTCTGAGCATGCGTCTCCTGAAAGACAACCAGACCAGTCGCGGTCTGATCATGAATAGTAAATCTGATCGCCACGTGTGTGTTGGCTACTATGGAGCCTGCAGCATTGCGCACTACGGCTTGGTAATTGATACCCTGAGGAGGGGCCTGTGCAGCTATTCCTGTAGTGTAGACTATTGCCAGAAGAAATAAAAACCGTTTCATTCTTGGAGGAGGGTTGTGAGTATTTATAATGGGTTTACGGCATCAAAATTAAAAGTCACTATACTTTTAATCCACTACAAATACACTACAAAACACCTCTAATATCCTGTAATCCACTTACTTCAAAAGCATACCAGAGAAGTAATGGGCAAAAAAAAACGGGAAGCGCAGTTGCTTCCCGTTTTGGCTAAAAATATGCGTACTTTATTTTCCTGAGGTCATATTCAGGCGTTCGTTTATCGCATCGATCTGGGCTTTCATAGTTTTGATCGTCTCATTCTGTTTGGAATCGTTGTTTTTCAGCGTTTCATTCTCATTCTGTAGGGCTGCTATACGGCGGCACAGTTCCTGAGTAGCGGACACATTCAGCGTGTATATACGGTCATAGTCTACCACGCGGAAATCCTCAACCTCTTTGCCATATACAAAGACGCTCTTCGCTGACTCAGATATATCTTTTACCGTGAACGTATTGTCTGACCGGACTTCGCTGACTACGGCTTCCAGCTTATCAGTCTTTTCTGTTACGAGCCTTACTTTATTACCTACGACCAGGCTGTGAGCCTTATCTACAGTGATCGTGAGTGTATGCAGCTCCCCATCGTAGTTTACATGACTCGCCAGCGCATAGACATCAGGCACATAGTTCGTCATTCTGTGTACAGCTTCGGGATAATTTGTTTCCACTTGCTGAGCTATGAAACCTTTCTTCAGTTCGCCTCCACTGGCCACTTTATCTTTGTAGTAGAAATCTGTGACCTCCAGTTGATTGAGCGTAGCAAGGTCTGCTGCCCCATTACTGATGTCCTGTATATCCTTGATACGACGATCAGATGTAGCATTAAACTCCGGAGACACGATACGGCCAGAGGCGCGTATGCTAGTCTGACAGTTGGTACAGCTGGATGTACCACTGCCTATGCTATTGAGATAGCCGTAGTTTCCGGCATTGTACGCGATGCTGGACTGTACGTCCAGTGGTACAGCGGGGCTGGTGGTTCCGATGCCGAGGTATCCTGCCGCACTGAGGCTCATAAGTGGAGAGCCTGCTACATTCACTCCGAATCCGCCGCTGGTATTAGCAAAGGTCAGGTTGCCATTTCCATTGCTATAGATAGAGTGATGCACTACACCACTGTAGGTAAACTTGATCTCACTACCCGTATTAGCACCACCACCCAGCAGGACATTGCGACCGCCAGAAGGAACGACGTCTAATGAAGCAGCAGGGGCAAGGGTGCCGATACCCATAGTGGAGCCATTGATAGCTACAGAGGCTCCGCCAGTACCTCCATTGGTATTAAAGAGTATCTTCTGAGCCGTGGACTGCGACCTTATGACCAGGTCACCGACAGCAGCATCGGTAGACCATGCGCCGGCACCTGCGGCGATACCTATCTGAGCTTTCACAGTACCGCTGGTACCGAGTGCAAATCCTACACTGCTGGATCCATCGAGCATGATGCCATCACCGTTAGTCGGTGTATAGACATGCATACGGTATGCCGGACTACCGGTACCGATACCTACTTTGCCATCTCCCTGTACCTCCATCACTGTAGTACCTGCCACATTTTGAGTGGCGCCTGTAGAAAGGTCTAGTATGCGTGTATTGCTGGCCGTACCGGCTATTTTCACAGCAAGACCATTTCCGGCTGCACTTGCATAGCTGTTATAAACTGCCATAGCATACCCATTAGCATTGTGTACCCATGTGAGGCTGTTAGGATTGATACCCTGGAAGTCGCTGCCTATGATATTGGTAGAAGTATTGGCCAGAAGGCTCACAGGAGAAGTGGTATGGATACCTACGGATCCCGTACCGGTGATAGAGTAGTTGGCAGATCCGTTAAAGGTAAGGCTATTGCCACCCATGGTCACTGTACGTGCACCGGCCAGTGTACCGTCTGCGGTGTATATATTACTTGCTGGGAGGATAGATGATGACGCCCAGCTGGCATTGCCGGCTGCATCAGAGACCAGTACCTTATTAGCACCTTGTGTACCGTCTACGAGCTTGAATGCAGGAGAGGTAGTGCCACCTTCCACGTCCAGTTTGACAGATGGCGATCCGGTACCGATACCTACATTGCCGCCACGGTCTGCAGTGAGGATAAATTGATTAGTCCAGGCACTGGCGGCGTCATTCAGCGCGCCGATGCTCAGCGTGCTACCCAGTGCGGTGATGCCCATCATTTTCAGGTCAGTACCTTGGCTGGCATTTTCAAAATAGATACGAGGTATAGAATTGTCTGTGATGAGGAGCGATGCACCATAGCCACCGGCGTCTGTCACAGCCTTGAGGCTGGAGCTGCCGTCCGAGATATGCACTTCGCTCTTTGGCGCGGTGGTACCTACACCTATCATACCACGGTAGTTGCCATCTATAGTGACTGCAGCATCAGTACCTATGTCTGTGGTGAGGTCAGTGCCTTGCTTCCACAGATAAAAGTCGATAGAGTTGCCCACAGCGCTACTTCCATTATGACGGCTCTTGATAGCATGGCGATATGTGTCTGTGCCATTGTATCCCAAGAGTATCTGATTGCTGGTCGTTCCATTTGAGACATTACCACTACGCAGCTGGAGTGAATTTGTGCCTCCGGCATTGCCTGCTATATCCACTATAGCCGTAGGTGTGGTGACACCGCCCATACCAGTACGTAGGGTAGCCCAATCCCATGTCGCAAAATTGCCAGCGGTAGAGCCGACACTTCCACCCTTGGTGAGAATGAGTTTACCTGCTCCTTCACCATTGCCGCTACCTGTAGAGATAAATTGGAACCACTGACCACCAGTGCTGCTGTTATTTATGGAGAGCCAGGTTCCGATGGTAGAGCTGGATTGATTGACCTGAGTGACAGCCTGGGAGGTGGATAAGTGCACAAATCCGGAAGGTGTAGAGGTACCTATGCCCACTGTACCATTGCTGAGGATACGCATGCGCTCAGTAGCACTGCTCGTGCTAAAGGCAATAGCGCCATCAGATGCTGCTATGCCCCTGATAAAGTGGATACCCTCGCTGATACTACCACCTCCGTAGGCTTGACCGATAGAGGTCATGATATTGCCCACGCCATTGGTAGTCGCTCCGCGCTGAGTCACGAGCTCAAAATTCTGGTCGCTGATCGCATTGGCCAGTGAGGTCATGCGTGCATTGGCCCACGCATGTGAGGTACGGACTGTGAGCGGTGAGTTTGGTGTACTCACACCGATTCCTACCGAGCCATTACTCTTGATGATCATTCTCTGGGTAACGGTAGTAGCTCCTACAGCCGTAGTGTTGAAACTGATATTGCCCGGCGCATCGCCGCTAGGTATGGAGTCTATGGCCACATCGATAGATGAAGCCATGTTCCATGCCGTGCCATTGTAAAATTGCCCTTCGATATGACCCATACGGTCACCAGACACCGCAGTAAGAGGTGCCAGCAGACTACCCCTGGATTTGGCGAATGTATAGAAGGCTGAATTATTTCCATTGCCTGCCACCCGCTGCTGCACATCGCTGTGCAGACCATCTTCGTCCCATATATCTATCACAGCAGTATTATTGGGCCCTCCACCAGGTGTGAGTGTCCGGAAACCCAGTCTACCATCTGCATTGAGGCGCATACGCTCCAGATTATTAGTAGCGAATACAAAATCCTGTGCATCTGTCGTACCGACAAAATTGCCTGTAGCAGCCGTACCGATCGCTGATGACGATGGAGTGGTCGTACTATTACCTGTCGTTTTCCAATAGAGACCGTTAGGATCTGACGGAGTCCAATTCGTTCCGTCGTACTGGAGTACGCTGCCATTAGTCGGCGCAGTAGCACTGACGGGAGTACCTTGTATACCAGATACAGTTGGGTTAGGATAGGTTCCACTCAGGTCACCTCCGGCAGCACCCAGCGGACCAGTAGGGCCAGTGGCACCAGCTGCACCAGTAGGGCCAGCTGCTCCCGTGGCACCGTCAGCACCATTGGCTCCATTTGTGCCCGCTGCACCAGCAGCGCCTGTAGGACCGGCTACGCCGGCTGCACCCTGAGGGC
>CAZNDJ010000150.1:0-2930 GCA_964571705.1 uncultured Chitinophagaceae bacterium | reverse complement strand
CTGTCGCACCGGCAGGGCCTGTCGCACCTGCTGCACCAGCAGCGCCTGTAGGACCAGCTGCGCCGGCTGCACCTTGAGGGCCTGTAGCGCCATCTACACCATTTGTGCCATTTGTACCGACTGCACCAGTAGCACCGGCAGGACCTGTCGCACCTGCTGCACCAGCAGCGCCTGTAGGACCTGCTGCGCCAGCAGGACCCTGAGGACCTGTAGCACCGTCAGCACCGTTGGTGCCCGTAGCACCTGTAGGGCCCGTAGCACCACCACCTGCACCTGTCGGGCCGGTGGGACCAGCTATACCTTGAGCACCGGTGGCACCATCGGCACCATTTGTTCCAGCTGCACCTGTAGGACCAGCTACGCCAGCTGCACCAGCGGCGCCTGTAGGGCCAGCTACACCGGCAGCACCCTGAGGACCAGTTGCACCGTCAGCACCATTGGTTCCGTTTGTGCCAGCTGCACCAGTAGTACCGGCAGGACCAGTAGCACCTGCTGCACCAGCAGCGCCTGTAGGGCCAGCTGCGCCAGCAGGACCCTGAGGACCTGTAGCGCCGTCAGCACCATTCGTTCCGTTTGTGCCAGCTGCACCAGTAGCACCGGCAGGGCCAGTCGCACCAGCTGCACCCGCAGCACCTGTAGGGCCAGCTGCGCCAGCAGGACCCTGAGGACCTGTAGCACCGTCAGCACCGTTGGTGCCCGCAGCACCTGTAGGGCCCGTAGCACCACCGCCCGCACCAGTAGGGCCGGTGGGACCAGCTATACCTTGAGCACCGGTAGCGCCATCAGCGCCATTTATTCCATTTGTACCGGCAGGGCCTGTCGCACCGGCTGCTCCAGCAGCACCTATAGGACCCGCTACGCCAGCAGGACCTTGAGGACCGGTAGCACCGTCAGTACCATTTGTTCCAGCTGCACCGGTAGGACCAGCTACGCCAGCTGCACCTGCAACGCCCGTAGGGCCTGTAGCACCCGGTGTACCATTTATACCATCTATACCTGAAGGACCTGTAGGGCCTGTGGCACCACCACCTACACCTGTGGGACCAGTAGCTCCAGCTACACCCTGAGGACCCGTAGCGCCGTCTGCACCATTTGTTCCATTTGTACCGTTTGCACCGGTAGGCCCTGTGGCACCTGTAGCCCCTGGTGTGCCGTTTGTACCATTGATACCATCAGCACCAGACGGACCTGTAGGACCCGTAGCACCACCGCCTGTACCAGTAGGGCCAGTAGGACCTGCTATACCAGCAGTACCCTGTGGGCCTGTAGCACCGTCTGCACCATTGGTGCCGTTTGTACCGGCAGCTCCTGTCGCACCGATAGGGCCCGTGGCACCTGTAGCGCCTGGTGTGCCGTTTGTACCATTTATACCATCTGCACCTGATGGGCCAGTAGGGCCGGTGGCACCACCACCTACCCCTGTAGGGCCTGTAGGACCAGCTACACCCTGAGGACCTGTAGCACCATCGGCACCATTGGTGCCGTTTGTACCTGCAGCGCCAGTAGCACCCGCTGTACCCGCAGCACCGGTAGGGCCCGCTACGCCAGCCGGACCTTGCGCTCCGGTAGCGCCATCAGCGCCATTATTCCCATTTGCACCGGTAGGACCTGTCGCACCGGTGGCACCATTTGTACCGTTTATACCATCTGCGCCAGACGGACCAGTAGGACCGGTAGCACCGCCACCTGAGCCAGTAGCACCTGTAGCGCCAGTAGCGCCCGCAGGACCAGCCGGGAGAGTGATGGTAGTCGTGACACCGTTGGTCAGTGTCACGGTAGCTGTGCCGTTTCCATTATCTACTATAGATGCTACACCAGTACCAGTAGCGCCTGTCGCTCCTGCCGGACCAGTAGCCCCATCAGCGCCTGATGGTCCCGCAGCACCTTGTGCACCAGTATTACCATTTGCACCGACAGCACCTGTGGCACCCTGCGCTCCGGTAGCGCCCTGAGCGCCTGTAGCGCCCGTAGGACCAGCCGGGAGAGTGATGGTAGTCGTGACACCGTTGGTCAGTGTCACAGTAGCTGTGCCGTTTCCATTATCCACTATAGATGCTACACCAGTACCGGTAGCGCCTGTCGCACCTGCCGGACCAGTAGCCCCATCAGCGCCTGATGGTCCCGCAGCACCTTGTGCACCAGTAGCACCATTTACACCAGGAGAACCGGTAGCACCTTGCGCTCCCGTAGCACCCTGGGCACCTGTAGCACCGGCATTACCTTGCAGGCCCTGCGCTCCCGTAGTGCCTGCTGGGCCAGTAGCACCTGTAGTACCGTTTGCGCCTGTAGCGCCAGCTGGGCCAGTGGCACCTTGAGGTCCCGTAGTACCCTGAGCGCCGGTAGCGCCGGTAGCGCCGGTAGCGCCAGCATTACCTTGCAAACCTTGTGCACCAGTAGCGCCCGCTGGGCCGGTAGCACCTGTAGTACCATTAGCACCGGTGGCACCGGTAGCACCTTGAGGTCCCGTAGCACCCTGGGCACCTGCAGGGCCGGTAGCGGCTGACGGACCGGTAGGGCCCGTAGCGCCAGCACCTCCCGCAGCACCTGTATTGCCTCTCGGACCAGTAGGGCCAGTAGCGCCACCGCCACCATTGCCGGCGTATAGCGCATATGGCACACTCATCATCTGATTAGTGCCCATATCAGTATAGTTAGTACCTCCATTCACGTCTATCTCTACCTGTAGAAACTTTGGACCACTACCCCAGGCTACAGTACTCAGATTGCCACCACCAGTGCCGATCACAGAGTTGAAAAGTCCAAACTGATTGGTAGTTTGCGCATGTGTCTCCTGAAAGACTACCGTGCCGGCAGCTGTCTGGTCATGAATAGTGAATCTGATCGCTACATGTGCATTGGCCACAATAGAACCTGCCGCGTTGCGGACTACTGCCTGATAATTGATGCCTTGTGGAGGTGCCTGGGCAATG
>CAZNDJ010000149.1:0-8106 GCA_964571705.1 uncultured Chitinophagaceae bacterium | reverse complement strand
ATTGACCAAGTAGTCTATACCGCAGTAGTGTACCTCCGTCTTGTAGGGTAGGATGAAGAGCGTCATAAAGCCCACCATACGGCCCTCCAGAAAGTAGCCAAACACTTTGTACATATCAGGGTTCTGCCGGAGCTGCTGAGGGTAGTAGTCCCTGGGTAGTTTGGCTATATTGAAGTCTGCCTTGTCCGCCACATTGCGGTAGAGCTGGTATGCCCGCTCGATATTGTCCTGCAGCTCGTCTGCGGTCAGCTCGTGCGCGGTGAGCTGATGGCTGGTGCTGAGTATCTTCTTGGCGCGCACGCGGTACTTAGATGTGATAGCGGCCAGGTAGTCGTCAAAGCTGTGCCACTCCTGCGGCAGGCGCATGCTCATGTCTGCCTCTACGTAGATGCGCTTATAATTATGGGCCAGAAAGGCCTCATCAAAATCACCCACCGGCTCATACATATCGGGCATGAGTACCGCCTTGATGTATTTGCACTGAGCGAGAATATGATCTATAGTATGGGAGAGAAAATAGGACCGCTCCTGCACAGTGTACTGTGGCAGAAACGAGATGCCCTGCTCACCGGTGATAAAGAGATTGCCGCTCACCAGCAGTGGTACATCTATTTTGGCCACGAGTCCCTTGGTGAGGTTGAGCAACTTGTTTTTGAGTCCCTCATTATCCTTCGGGAAATAAGCGGTGAGATTGCTACCGCGAAACCGGACCACCTGAAAGTAGCTGATGCCTATGAGCCGGCCCTCCCTGCGTACCAGTGCGTAGATAAACTCCATCTCGCCCTGCAGGGTAGCCTCCAATAGCTGCAAATAAGCAGGCTGCAGCAGCGGCTGGTCATGGCCTATGAAGCGGAGCCAGTCTGCCTGAGGCACAGCGGCTATGGTATCGTACAATGAAACATCTACAGCGGTCTCCCGGCTGATGGCACTGGCGCGGGGACAAAGACTCACAGACATGCAGATGGACATATCTGACAGGGTTTGGTAATCGGGAGTAGGCATGCCATCATAGACGTACGAGGCTCAATTTTATGTCAAAGGTGTGTTTTTTTCTTTAGTTTCAAAGTCCGGACAAGATGCCAACATTGCCGGACAATATAGAACCAACCACCGCGTTTTAGCAAAAATTTAATCTATGAGAAAATATCACCTCCTATTCCTTCTCGTACTGATCTCCACCTGTGCTCTGGCAGCAGATAATAGCAGCGATAAGAAACTTTTCATTGGTGTCAATTTTGCGCCGGGAGTAGGGTTTCGTACCCTGCATCTGGATAATCATTCTAACGGTTACCCTGAAGCGATGTCCCTTTACCAAAAGTATGACAAGCCGATATTTGGCTATAATCTCGGAGTAGATGTGACATATAAATTTACGGACATTATAGGCTTGCAACTAGGAGCCTGCTATTCGATGAAAGGACTTTTATATAGTGCGCCTTCCATGTTTAGTTCTACTCCTACCACTTACTCTACCCTCTACCGATTCCACTTTGTAGATATTCCTGTGCAGATCCGATTTTATGCCGGAAAGAGCAAAGTCAAATTTGTAGGAGGGGCAGGACCAGTGTTTGATCTCCTGTTTGGTCAGCAAAATATATCGGAGGCGGTCGAAGGAGGTAAAACCATTTATCACTCAAGTCATATCTGGCTCCCGGCACCCAAAGGCCCCAAAGTCTTCACCATGTCAGCCATGGCCAGTGCAGGGATAGACTATCGTATCAATAGCCTGATGGGTATCCGCGCAGAGCCGTATTTCAGTCATGGCTTTCTGCCCCTGGCATCTAATGGTATCAAGACATATCTCTGGAATGCAGGCATCAACTGCGCCTTTTACTTCGGAGTGAAATAACCTTACACATTACACACCTGACCAGCGGCAAAGAGGATAGAAAACAGAAACGTGGAGATAGCCAACTGCGGCAGGTAAGGATCAAATTCTTTAGGTTCCTTCACACGCCATACCAGCAATACATTGCGCCAGAAGAGGGGCATGGTGAGGACGAAAACAAAGGCCACTGACGATACCAGGTGCATGGCTACAAAGGCGATAGCAGCAGCCCAGCCTACCGTGATCAGCACCGTGTGGTAGATACGAGCATTGCGGTCGCCCATTTTCACTACGATGGTATTCTTGCCGGCTTTGGCATCGCTGAGGCGGTCACGCATGTTATTCAGATTGAGCACGCCGGTGGCGAAGCAGCCCACTGCCACACCCGGTAGCAGCACCGTAAGGTCCAGTACCTGCGTCTGCAGGTAGTAGCTGCCACCCACGCCCACGAGGCCAAAGAAGAGCAGCACAAATACATCGCCCATACCATGATAGCCGTAGGCGCCGGAGCCGATGGTATATTTCAGCGCAGCGACTATCGCACCGATACCGAGTGCGAGAAAAACCAGCGCAGTGACCGCCTGCTCATGCAGTGCCGCGAAGATCAACCCACAGCCACTCAGGAGACACAGTGCCCCACAGATGATGATAGCAGTACGTATCTCTGCGAATGACAAAATGCCGGCCTGTATGGCCCTCTTAGGCCCTATACGGTCATCGTTATCGGTACCTTTCTCACTGTCACCGTAGTCATTTGCCAGGTTGGATAATACCTGTAGCAACAGCGTGGTGAGCAGCGCCAGCCCAAACACCAGCCAGCTGAACTCCTGACGATAGGCCACAAATGAGCCCACTATGATACACGAAAAGGAGAGTGGCAGCGTACGCAGGCGGAAAGCGTACAGCCAGGCTTTGACTTTAGACGGCTGATCCATGATGGGGCGAAAGTAAAGCGATTTACGGATTTACAGAATTACAGATTTACGGAATTGCGCCATTGACAATATTGACCGGTTGCCGGTTGCTTTTCCCTTGTGCAAAGCAACTGGCAACCCTGTTCCCTGTTCCTTTTCCCTAGGGCGAGGGAACGGGGAACAAAAAAAACGATGGACACCGGACACTTTCTCTAGTGAAAATGTCCGGTGTCCGTCCAGGGCTGGTCCATATCGTGTCGTACACCGTACACTGCTCTTAGTGAAAGTGTACGGTGTACGGTTTTCTTTCCTCAAACTGACCGTTCAGCGTTCATTTGCGCTAGTGAAAATGAACACAGAACGCCTGCTTTACCATTGCCTAACCGTTTCCCGTTTCTTTGCCCTGGAGAAAAGAAACGGGAAACGCCTGATGGCTGCCCTGATCTGCCGTACATCGTACATTTCTCCTAGTGAAAATGTACGATGTACGGCTAAACAAAGAGGGCGTCATTCTGAGAAAATTCCCGTGATAAATAAGTGTGATGTTTTCGAAGGAATCCCAAACCACAACCGGTCAGTCTGCTTCATTTGTGTATCCGGGGATTTCTTCAGTTTTATCCCTTTGATTTTTATAGTTGGAAAAACTTCGGAATGACGGCGGTTTTGTTGTTCAGTGTTCATTTACCCTAGTGAAAATGAACACTGAACAAGCCTGCCGCATATTTGTGAGTAAATAGTTGCCTTTGTATGGTGTAAAATGCGCTTATTTTGCTATATTTGCATTATAATGAAAACGAACTGCTATACCTATGTATATAGGTGTATATGTATGCTATTTTACTTAAAGCAGTAAATCGCCTTTCATACAACCCTCCAAACTTCCCTGAAGAGAGGCTTTTAAGTAGATTTTTTTATCTGATAAAGTCCTCGCTCTGCTCGTACACGTTCACTATTGCCTCGGCTCACGCTCGGCAACAATGAACATGTACGTCGCTATCGCCGGACTGATGGTGTCAAGGGGAAATGATTGTACGTATCACGTCATTGCGAGGAGTACCGCTTCGGTACGACGTGGCAATCCGGAATAGGCCAGTCGTGCTATGCTCCCTCACGCTACTGAGTTGCTAAGATGTATTGAGATCCGGATTGCCACGTCGCTATCGCTCCTCGCAATGACGATGCTTCCTACCGCAGCTTCACGATCTTAAACTCTGTGCGGCGGTTAGCGGCATGCTCCTCGTCGGAGCAGGTAGACTTCTGCTTGCCCTCGCAGGCGCATTTATTGACCAGCTTGCGCTCGCCATAGCCTATGGCCGTGAGGCGGTTTTTTTCGATGCCGTTTGCTATCAGATAGTCTACGCAGGCCTGTGCACGGCGGCTGGAGAGCTCGTCATTGTCGGCAGCCTTGCCGCGGCAGTCGGTGTGGCTGCTCAGCTCTATCTGCATAGCGGGAAACTCCTTCATCAGGGCTGCCACTTTATCCAGCTCTTTGGCAGCGTCATCGCGGATATCAGCTTTGCCCAGGTCGTAGTAGAGGTTGTCTATCTTCACGGTCATATTCTCCTCCAGGTACACCATTTCCATATTCTCATACAGATTGGCCGGTGCTACCTGATCGCTCGTGCTGAGTGCCTGGCACGGGTGCGTGTAGACGCCACGGCTGCCGTTTGCGTCATGGCTGGCGCAGAGCCTGTAGTCTGATTCCTCATCCAGGTCAAATTTGCATTTGCAGTCAGCCGTGATGGTACAGGTCTTGGTCGCTCCGGTGCGCTTATTGGTCAGCTCTACCGCGGCGCCTTCGGCCGTGCCACCACCGCGCAGGTGTACGCATACGGTGAGCGTGATGCCGCCGGCTTTGCTCAGCTGCAGCTGCACATTCTGATTGGACTTTACATTGCTCACGGCGGTGCTATTGGTCTCGTATTCTTTCAGCGTAGCGGATACTTTATAGGTCTTATTAGGCAAGGCTGTAAAGCAGAACTCACCCTTCTCGCCGGTCTTCTTTTTCTGTATCAGGTTGTCCCCCTCGGTGAGGCGCACCTCTGCACCCGCCAGCGGCGCTTTGCCCTGCGCATCTACCACGGCCCCACAGATGGTCACGCCGCTCCGCGTGAAGCGGTAGAGGTCATCCTCACCCTTGCCGCGCTCGCGGTTTGAGGTCAGGTATCCGGCAGTGTTCTTCGCATTGGTGATATAGCCAAAGTCGTCCCAGCGCGTATTGATAGGCGTGCCGGGGTTTTGGACGTTGCCCCATTTGCCGCCGGTGTAGGTGGCGGAGTAGATATCCAGCCCTCCGAGCCCTGTGAGGCCGTCCGTGGTGTAGTAGAGCGTATTGTCATCCGCTATGAAGGGAAACATCTCGCGGCCCTGCGTATTGACGCCCTTGCCGAGGTTGACCGGTGCGCCCCAGCTCTTGCCGCTGCGCTCGCTCACATAGAGGTCTGTGCTACCCTGCCCGCCCGGCATGTCAGAGATAAAGTACAGCTTCATTCCGTCCTTTGACAGGCTAGGATGAGCGATGTTATAGGCACTGTTATTAAGACTGATGGGCTGTACATTAACCCACTCTTTTTTGCTCTCGCTCCAGTCAGCGTGCATGATCTGCAGGCGTGTGATCTGGTCCTGGCTTTTCAGGGCCTTGCCAGATACATAGTTGCTACGCGTAAAGTACATCTCCCTGCCATCTGCGGTGAAGGTAGCTGAGCCCTCATGGTACTGCCTGTTAGGTTGATTGCCCCGGATAAAAAGCGGCCTGGCGGTAGAATCTGCCGGCATGAGCTGATACAGGTCGTAGAAATTGCGGCTGGTCCACGCATCCTCATGGTGCATCGCACCGCCATCATGCGGACGGTTGGCGCTGAATACGATCCCGTCCTTGTAGAAAGCAGGCGACATCTCAGACACTTCAGTATTGCAGTTGCTGAGATTGAAGACCTCAAAGACACGGTTGTCAGTATTCAGTGAGGTCACCTTGTCGTCCGGACCGCTGAGTTCTTTGGCCCTGGTATCATCCGGCGCAGCCTTCAGATAGTCATTAAAGGCTTTCTGCGCCTCTCCATACTTGCCATTGGCGCGCAGCTCCAGGCCGTAGTAGAGCTTGTCTATAGCGGGCGCATTGGGCATTTTGGCCAGCAGGGCATACTGCGCCTCTGCGTTAGTATGGTCTTCCAGCAGCACATAGGTGCGGGCCAGCTTCTCACGTGCAGAGAGGTTGCCTGCATCTTTGGCCACAGCGGCGCGGTAGTTTTCTGCGGCTGCGCCAAATTCAAACCGGGCGAAGTTCTTATCGCCCCGGCTGATCGCACTGCTCTGCGCGATAGCGCTGAGGCCCGTGGCGGCGGTGAATATGATAGAGAGGATAGTCTTGCTGCGGATCATCTTGCTCAGATTTTCTTTTGGTAGGGTTAGGGTTTAGAAGTAGCGCACGTAGCGTGGGTTGACCATCTTCCGGTTTCTGAAGTCAAAGTCAAAGCCTGCCATGATCTCATGCGAGCCTGTGGTGAAGTGCGACATCGGCGTCACCGTCATGTCATAAGCATAGCCCACACGCAGCTGGCGCGTAATATTGACCGCAGCCATGAAGCCATAAGAGTTGGACAGGCGGTAGCTCACACCCAGCCATACGCGGTCTATGAAGATGAAGTTGGCATTGAAGTCCATGCTGACCGGTGCAAACTTTGGCACCCATTTGATCAGCACCGATGGTGCAAATTTCACCTTGCGCCCCAGGTCAAATACATAGCCACCGGTGGCGTAGATGCTCGTGTACTGGTGGGCACTGTCTATGCTGCGCTCCCATACTTTGCCTTTTTGCGTCAGGGAGTTGCTCAGTAGCTGTGGTACGGCGATGCCTACAAAGAACTTCTGGCTATACATGTAGATACCTGCACTGATGTTTGGCAGCCACAGGTTCACATTGTTTTGAAACTTAGCATCCTGACCCTGCACCAGCCCTACATCGCTCAGGGCAGCGCGCACATTGGTAGCGCTCACACCTACGCCAAAAGACATTTTGATCTTCTTCTTTTTGCCGAGGTAGATGCGGTAGGCAAAGTCGCCCTCGATGCGGTCATTGTGCACCACGCTGTACCTGTCCGCCACAAAGTTGAAGCCGAGGGCGATGTGGTCATTCTTCAGTGGCGAATGTATGCCGAATGATGCTGTCTGTGGCGAGCCTTCGATATTGACCCACTGCCAGCGATAGATGGCGGCGAGGCTCAGCGCATCGCGGCTGCCGGCATAGGCAGGGTTATATATCAGCCCGTTGAACCGGTACATGGTATGCTGCGGGTCCTGCTGGGCCTGTGCAGCCAGCGTGACGATGAGCGATAGGAGGATCAATATTTTTCTCATGCTATATATGCTATTGAGTTTTGGGTAAAGGTGGTTTTAGCGCTCTATGACGATGTAGCCCATGCGGTCCTGATGCACGCCATCATTGTACTTGAAAATATACCAGTACGTCATGTCAGGCAGCGGCTGTCCGTTCTTCTTCCACGTACCGTCAAAGTCATTCTGATAGCCATCGGTTTCGTTTCTCCATACCTCATCGCCATAGCGGTTGAATACGAGCAGTTGTGACTTTGGCAGCTCCTCAGAGGCAGGTATCACAAACTTGTCATTCACACCGTCACCATTCGGTGAGATACCCTGCGGGATAAAGAACTTGCCTTTGGCCTCTACAGTGATGGTCACCTCGGCATTGGCACACATCGTATCGCCCCCTATCACGCTGCATAAGGTATAGCAGAAAGAATCGATGCCCGGCACGGTGTCTTTATCCAGCGGACTGGATGGGAAATCCTTGTCAGGAGTGTAGGTGATGAGGCCTGTAGAATCCAGCGACGCCTGTCCGTGAGCTGGCTGGCTGCAGAGGCTGATATACTGGCCGGGCAGATAGGTATCATTGGCCCGCACATCTACGTGTACAGGCATATCCTGTATGGTGGCAGCATGGTCGGGCCGCACTACAGCCGGTACGCTGATGATCACGTAGGTAGCGGCGCAGGTATTGCTGCTGTCACAGATGGTATAGTGGAAAGTATCCAGCCCCGCATACGTAGCTGATGGCTGGTAGCAGAGCGAACTATCACCAGAGAGTGTGACATGGCCACCGTGCGCTGTAGTCGTATCCCAGGCAGTGATGGTCATATGGTCTCCTATATCGTCGTCCAGGTCATTGCGCAGCACATTGATAGGGAAACAAGCCGTGCCGGTATATCCGGCAGAGTCCGGATTAGCATGGGGATGGTGGTTTATTTTGACCACGTTGATGATCAGGTTTACTGTATCGCAGAGTGGGTAGGCATTGCAGATCACCACCTGCACCTGCTCTCCAAAGCGAAACTGATACGGAGGAGCGAT
>CAZNDJ010000148.1:0-8323 GCA_964571705.1 uncultured Chitinophagaceae bacterium | reverse complement strand
ACCCCTGCGTGGCAACTATATGAAGATAGCTGAAGACCTATACTCGCCGATCTAGTAGTGTCTACTCGCTCCAGACCTGCATCAGCTGCGGCAGCTCCATCTCTCGCCTGTGCAGGCGGTGTGCCATGGCTGATATGGCGTGTTCTTGCTGCTCTGTGAGCGCAGGTGCTGGGCTCATATATGTTTCTGACAGGGCGGGAGCTATGATCAGCAGGTCGCCATCCAGGAGTGCGATATTGTAGTGGTGCATTGTCTCCATATGATATTTTTGAGCAGGGGATGGGCTGTATTTGATTAACGCTGGTGTGATAAAAAGGTTGTCCGTATTTTACAATGTCATCGTTGTCAGTCCAATGTGTCCAGCGCCAGCGACTCGGGATAGGTATCATGTACCATGCCGTGTACGAAGCTGCCGCCTGAGTCGATACATGCCTCCGCATGATTGCCGATCCAGAATGGAGCTGTATTCTGCTTGCCCTCTACAGTGCGGTCTCCGTGGCTGAAGTTGTATTCACGGTGCAGGTCGTTTACCGCATGTACTATCTGGTGTATGATCGTATTGACTATACCGCCCAGCGTCCAGTCTGCGCGAAAGATATTGAGGTGGATCAGATCCGGATTGTCTCGGTCATCATAGCCATGTACCCGTGGCGAGCCGATATAGGTGATGAGGCGTACATCCATCTCTGTAGTACGTATCAGTCTGGCTATCACACCAGCCGGCGCATCTGCTATGTCAAAGGTGCCCTGGTCAGAGATGGCTCCATAGAAACGGTCATCGCTCAGCAGCGCATTGGCGCGGTCTACTGCTTCGCGTACTTTTTTGATCTGGCCTTTATAGATGATAGTCACCATGTGTCGGTCTTATATGCTATCCTCAGCAGAGAAGGCAAAGGTAGGCGGCGCACCCCAAGTAACGCCGCCCCCGATGCTTCATTGTTCAGCTCTCGCTGTTCATGAGAAAGTTCAAAAGCGGTTGTTCCAACCTTCGCAGGGAGGACATCTTTTCAGATGTACAGCCCGGCAGCAGGAGCGTGCTATTTTTCTTTTCGCTCTTGCTGATACCAAAGGTAGAGGCTGTCAATAGGGGGATATACAGGATTTATCCTGCGTCACATTCCATTTATCCTGTGTCGGATTCTGTTTATCCTGCGTGAAATATAGCCGGACGCGCATATACCTAGAAAGGTGTATGTATCATTACACCTGTATCAGGTTTTGAAAGTCTTCCTTGCGGGTGCGGCTCACCTGTATCTCCGTTCCATCCTGCATCAGTACCAGGCTGCCGGTGCGTATATAGCGTGTTATCTTGTCCAGGCTGATGAGGTATTGTTTATTCACCCGCATGAATTGCGGCGGAGCCAGCAGCTCTTCAAAGGAGCCTAGTGTCCGTGCTACGATCAGGTCCTTCTTGCCCACGCGTTTGATTACCGTATAGTTGCGGTCTGCGCGTAGGTATATGATTTCGGCCAGCGCTATCATCTCCACGCCATCCTGCGTAGGCAGTGCTATACGCTGCACAGCAGGGCGGGAGAAGTTGTCGATATTGGCCAGTAGCTGTTGTACCCGGGTTGTATTCAGGTCTGCCTTAGTGCGTTTATATTTAGCTATGGCTGCCTGCAGGTCATCCGTATCTATCGGCTTCAGCAGGTAGTCCATCGCGTCAAATTTGAATGCCTTGACCGCATAGTGGCTGTGCGCCGTCACAAAGATCACGGCATGCGGTGGCTCTGTGAGCTTTTTGAGCAGTTCAAATCCACTCATGCCAGGCATCTCTACATCCAGTAGCAGCAGGTCATATTGGGCTTTGGGCAGGGCCTTGAGTGCACTCTTTGGGTCAGTATAGGTAGCGGCGATCTCTACCTCAGGGCAGTAGCGCTGCAGCAGGAGCTGCAGGGTCTTGATATTGTCGGGTTCATCGTCTACCAGTATGGTGCGTATCATGTTCATATGGTTTCATTTTCTGTCACGGGAGAGGCACGAGTACTATCACTTCAGTGCCACGCCCTATGTTATTATTTGTCTTGAGGTCTTTGATGGTTAGGAAATCGGTCTTCCCTCTGTCCTGCCACATCAGCGCGAGTGTCTCGCGGATGATATTCATGGCATGTGAGGTGTGGCTGTTATCTTTCTTTTTTGCCGGCTGGCGGCCTATACCGTTGTCGGTCACTTTGATCTTCAGTGCTCCAGCGTTCTTTGAAAAACCGATCTGCAGTTTGCCCCGCCCGTTCTTCTTAGGGTTCAGGCCATGCACGATAGCGTTTTCGGCCAGTGGCTGTAGCAGCAGGCCCGGTATGAAGATGGCACTTGGGTCTATGCCACGGGTCGTGATGCTATAGTCAAATCGGTTGCCCTGGCGGCTGTTCTCTATCTGGATATAGAGGTGCAGTAGTTCTATATTGTCACTCAGGCGCACCATGGGCTGGCGCGTTGTATCCAGTATCATCCGCAGTAGCTTGCTGAATCGTACCAGGTACCGGTCTGCGCTTTCTATATTGCCCTCCAGTATCTCGCGCCGCATACTACTCAGCGCATTGAATATAAAGTGGGGATCCATCTGGGCACGCAGTGCTTTCAGTTCGCTCTCTGTCTGCTTGAGGCGCGCCTTTTGCAGTTCACGCTCGGCCTTTTCAGTTTCATATTTGCCCTGCATGTCCAGTATCGTACGGCTCATCTCATTGTCGTAAAATACCTTGTAGTATTTCACATAGGCGCGCGATGCCTCGGCTGCAGCCTGGTAGTTGCCCTCGGCCTCATATAGCTGCATGGCCAGCTCGGCCAGGTCGCGGTTCACGGTAGGGTCATCATAGCCACTGGCCTGCGCGCTCACCTCATCAAACAGCGCCCGGCATGCCGCCACCTTATTCTGCTTGAGCGCGATCTGCGCCAGCAGCAGCCGTGAGGTCATGATGTAGAAAGGCTGGTTAGCCAGTCCCGCGTACTCTATGCACTGCTCAAAGTACTTCTTTGCCTTTGCCCACTGTCCCGTTTGCAGGCAGATGTCACCCTGGTTGTTGCTGGCCTTGGCAGCGCTCAGGTAGTCGCCGGCGCTGATTGCAGCTGTGATACTCTTGCCGTACTCGCGCAGTGCAGCGGGATATTGTCCCTGGCGTTTCAGTAGCATGGCCGTATTGGAGTGCACTATCTGATCCAGGCTATGTATGCCTTCGCGCTTCAGTATAGTGGTGGCTTGGCTCAGGCTGGCACTGCCAGCCTCATTATGATCTATGCCAAACTGTATAGACGAGAGTAGTAGCAGGCTACGGCATATCTCGGTAGGCGTGCCATACTGTTCCTTGAGGCGGATGCTGTGCTGCATGCACTCTATAGCTTTCTGGTGCTCCCGGGTCTGCATATAGATGCCAGAGAGATTGTCATAGCGGATCGATATAGCCCTCGGCTCGCCCAGCTCTTGGGCCACAGACAGTGACCGCAGCATGTACTGCTCGGCCTTTTTATGATCACCTCGCTGGGAGTACACCAGGCCCTTCAGGTTCAGGGCCTTCATCAGGGCTGTGGCGTCAGTGGTACTGGCAGAGGGCTGCGCTTCTATACGGCTGGCCAGGGCCAGGGCATTGTCATATTGCTGGGTGGCAAAGCTCTGCTGCGCCTGCTCCAGCAGCACCGTGGCAGATGTATCATTACTTGTCATATAGCAGCACGCATAGTTTCAAAAAGGCTTCTCTTACTCAGATAAATATGAGTCTTTTTTACCGGCACATTGTTATTTCATACCCTGTTTTTTTTGACTTGGCTGAAAATAAATCTTATTTTAATTCTTCAATAAGTACACTATCCCGATGAGTCTCCTCCGTATCTCTCTCCTGATCCTATGTACTGTCTTTATCTCCCGTCTCACAGCCCAGGTCACAGAGGGTGTGGTGCCGCGCAGCTATAGCCTGCCGGAGAGTTTTTTTAATGATGGTGTGGTGTCATTGCCCGTACCGGATCCGGCACAGTCTGCGCAGCTGGACCGCCGCGATGACAAGCTGGGGCACATGCCCCGCTTTGCCCGGTCGGTGCAGGCAGATATCGGCCTCAGCGCTGGCGGTACCTGGTACACTGTGGCTGGTGGCCGTGTATGGCGCTGCCATATCCAGTCTCTCAGCGCACTCGCATTGATACCTTGTTTTGATGCATGGTATCTGCCGGAGGGTGCTACGCTCCATCTATATACACCGGATCGTGCAGAGGTCATAGGAGCCTTTACCAGTAGCAATAAGTCTCCCGACGGTCACTACAATACTGGCCTGATCCATGGCGATGAGTGCATCATAGAGTACTATGAGCCGGCCGCCGTATCCGGCAGGGGCAAGCTGCACCTCAACGAAGTGGGCTATGCCTACCGCATGGTGCCGGGTAGCAGGGCCAGCAGGGGCTTTGGCGATGCGGATAACTGTGAGGTGAATGTAGCCTGCTCTGAGGGCTCTGACTGGCAGGATCAGAAGGATGCCGTAGTGCGTATCCTGGTCAAGCTCGGCTCTGGCTACGGCTGGTGCACCGGCACACTGATGAATAATACGAACAGTGACTGCGAGCCCTACATCCTCTCTGCGGACCACTGCTACCAGGATGAAAGTAATAGCTACACAGCAGCCACAGCATCTGAGCTCAATCAGTGGGTATTTTACTTCAACTATGCATCGCCTACCTGCACCAATCCTTCCTCTGAAGGTACGCTCGGTACACACTTCCTTACTGGCTGTTCTTTCCGCGCAGCGAGCAAGGATAATGGTGGCGACAATGGCAGTGACTTTGTACTCGTACGTACTAATGTATCACCACCTGCACTGTTTCATCCATACTATGCAGGCTGGAGCCGTGGCGGAGCGACCAGCTCTGGTGTCTGCCTCCACCATCCTAATGGTGATATCTCTAAGGTGTCTACCTATACCCAGCAGCCTACCCTGGACCACTGGGGCACTCTCACGCTCAATACTCACTGGAAGGTACGCTGGGCATCTACTACTAATGGTGATGGTGTGACCGAGCCGGGTTCATCCGGCTCAGCACTCTTTGATAGCAATAAGCGGGTGATAGGAACCCTGACTGGCGGCGCTTCGAGCTGTTTCTCACCTACACAGAATGACTTCTTTGGTGTAGTGGCCTACCACTGGGCCAGCAATGGCCTCACTGCTGATAAACAACTCAGTCCGTGGCTCGATCCGGTGAGCGTCAATTTGCAGACTATGGATGGAGCCTACGACCCGTGCGGCCAGACAGCTGCCGTGGCAGATATAGAAGCTCTCAGCCTCACTGCAGTCTATCCCAATCCTTCTACAGGTATATTTACCGTCAGGAATAATGCAGGTATGACCAGCCTCTCCGTGACCAATGCGATAGGAGAGGTAGTACAGGTACTGGACATCGCAGGCCGCACATCGCTACGGGTGGATATGAGCAGCTACGCGCGTGGTGTGTACTTCTTCCACTTTGCCTCCGGCAAAGAGATACAGGTCCGCAAGGTGGTCCTCGACCCTGCCCGCTAAAAGTGCAGCCATAGAAACTGCCCGGTGTACAAGGTGCTTTGCGCATATCACCGTTTTGCCTTATCATTACATCAAAACCCTGACTAGTGGATTTATTTGCCGGTGAGGCCTTCCGCCTCAATCTGAAACGCCCCCTCGCAGTATTTGACCTCGAGACCACGGGCGTAGATTTTATCAGAGACCGTATCGTAGAGATCAGCGTCATACGCATAGATCCGGACCAAAGCCGCAGGCAGGTCACCATGCGTATCAATCCTACCATACCTATCCCCATAGAGTCCTCGCAGATACATGGCATCTATGACGAGGATGTGGCCATGAGCCCTACATTCAAGGATGTGGCCAGGGAGCTGTTTGACCTGCTGGACCCATGTGACCTGGCCGGATTCAATAGCAACCGGTTTGATATACCGCTGCTGCTCGAGGAGTTTATCCGCGTAGGACTGTGGATGGATATAGAGAGCCGTAGCCTCGTGGACGTACACCGCATCTACACGCTGATGGAGAAGCGCGACCTGACCGCAGCGTACAAGTACTATTGCAATAAAGAAATACAGAATGCGCACAGCGCCGCTGCTGATACAGAGGCTACGCTCGAGGTCCTCCTGGCTCAGCTGCAGCGCTACGAGACGCTGAAGAATGACATGCGCTTCCTGCATGATTTCAGCAATGAGGAGCGATTTTTGGATAGCGGCCGCCGCTTCATCTATCAGAATGGCAAGCCTGCTTTCAACTTCGGTAAACATAAAGGACGCTCTGTGGAAGATGTACTCCGCGATGAACCCAGCTACTACAACTGGATGCTGAATGGTGATTTCCCTGAGCATACCAAGCAGAAGCTCCGCGAGATACGTACTGCTCTCAGCAAGACTGGCCATAAACCTGTATCCTGATCCGTCTCTCATTGTATTGTCATATTCACAGCAGCCTTTGGCAGCTCACAGTACTTGACTTATTTTAGTATCAGTCATATGATGAGGAAAACACTACTCTCTCTATTGTTTTTTGCAGCCAGTCTATCGGCGATGGCTGGTGCTCCTGTGCAGCAGCGTCTCACCGGAGTGGTGTCGGTCGCCTTCCCTTCGGCGCCGAGGGCTACACACGTAGGCGACCAGCAAAACTACCTCTACGAGACAGATACCTGCGCCTGGCTAGCTCAAGTCAGGCCTTACGAGGAGGACGGTCATGTACATGATAGCGTGACACTGGCTTCCTTCTACGATGGCATGGCCAAAGGGATCCTGCGCGCTGCCAAGGGGACCGAGATCCACCGCAGTGATATACGCATAGGCGGCCTGCGGGCACTGGAGATAGAGTATATCAAAGGTGAAAGCCGGTCCCTGCCCTCTACGGTTTGCTCACGCGCTATCAAGGTCAATGGCAATATCGTCATAGCCTCCTTCACAGCACCCACGCAGCTGTATAATGGCATGACAGCCATGAGGGATAGATTCTTTAGCTCGATCATGCTGGATCATGACAGCACGCTGCAGGAGTATCCTCCATATGTGCGTGTGGATAGTGCGGCGCCTGCTGCTACCGCTCCTGCCGCCAGCGCAGGTGATAGTACGGCAGTGGCCACTCAGGCCCCGGTCGCATTTATGGATAGTCACGCCGGGTCGGTGGTCAAGATGATCGGCCTCCTTGTCATGGTTTGCGCCCTGATCTATGGCTGGGCCGTTTATACCCGCCGCAGGAGATAGTATTCTTAAATAGTTATCCTCATCACTTCAAAGTGCTTATAGCTTTGCTGCATAGTCACTAGATTAGTAGCAAAACCATATCCCATGAAAAAGCTCACTGCTTTGGCTTTCGTCTTTGCCCTCCTGCTCTCCTCGTGTAAGGAAACACCCGTAAAGGTCCAGGTAGCCGATGGCGCAGTCATACCAGTCTACTCTGACGTGCAGAGCGGAGGCGTAAAAATGATATCCGTACGCGGCGGCAAATACCGTGTATGGACCAAGAAGGTGGGGGATGGACGCATCAAGGTACTGCTGCTGCACGGTGGCCCGGGCCTGACACATGAGTACTTTGAGTGTATGGAGAGTTATTTTCCGCAGTCGGGTATTGAGTTTTACTACTATGACCAGCTCGGCTCGCACTACTCGGACCGGCCTACGGATACTGCACTGTGGAGTGTTGAGCAGTTCACTGACGAGGTAGAGGAGGTGAGGAAAGGCCTGGGGCTGGATAGCTTCTACCTGCTGGGCCATAGCTGGGGTGGCATGCTCACGATGGAGTATGCGGTGAAGTATCCCGACCATCTCAAAGGTGCCATCATCTCAAACATGACTGCCAGCATACCAGACTATGTGGTCTATATCAATAAGCTCCGCGATAAAGAGCCGGCCGATGCTGTGGCAAAGATGAAGAAGTATGAGAATGCCAATCAGAGTGATAATCCGGAATACCAGCAGCTGGTGAAAATCCTGTATGATAAGTATATCTGCCGGGTAAAGCCGGAGTGGCCGGAGCCGCTGACAAGGTCCTTTAACCATATCAATAGCCAGGTATATAATACGATGCAGGGGAATAATGAGTTTGTGGTCACGGGCAGATTCAAGAACTGGAATGCCTGGGACAAGATACCTCACATCAAATGCCCGACACTGGTGGTAGGCTCTGTCTACGATGAGATGGACACAGCAGAGATCAACCGCATGGGCCGCGTGATACCTGGCGCTAAAGTGCTGATGTGCAGCGGCAGCCACATGAGCCTCTGGGATGATCAGCAGCACTACATGGAGGGTGTGATAGGCTTCCTCAGAGATGTGGATGCGGGGAAGAAATAGGAAATAGGGAATAGGGAATAAGGAATAAGGAATAAGGAATAA
>CAZNDJ010000147.1:0-8401 GCA_964571705.1 uncultured Chitinophagaceae bacterium | reverse complement strand
AGATGGTGATAGAAGAGAGCCAGGCCAAACTCAAGGAAATAGAAAGCGAACTCCTCGAAGGCTATACCAACAAGGAAGCCATCGAGAAGGAAGTGGCCGATACCGAAAAGAACTACTACGCCTCCCGCGGCGCTATCAATGAGATAGACGCCAATATCCGCGAGCTGGCCCGTGGCCGTGATAGCATCAATGTGCTCATAGCGGATATCAACGAGAAGCGCCAGGAGCTCAAGCTCAACCTCGCCGGCCTGCGCGAGCGCCTGAATGTAGAGTTTAATGTAGATGTCAATGACATCATCAATGAAGAGCTCGACCCTAAGTGGAATAAAGACGAGATAGACCAGGACCACCAGAAGATCAAGAAGCGCATAGAGGGTTTTGGCGAGATCAACCCGATGGCTGTCGAAGCATACAATGAGATGAAGGAGCGCTTTGACTTCATCGTAGCGCAAAAGAAAGACCTGGAGGACGCCAAGACCTCCCTTATGGATACCATCAAGGAGATAGACGACTCGGCCAAGACACAGTTCCTCGACGCCTTCTACAAGGTGCGCGAGAGCTTCATCCGCGTCTTCCGCACCCTCTTCAGCGAGGAGGACCAGTGCGACCTCTTCCTCACCAATCCGGATGACCCGCTGGAGTCACGCATCGAGATCATAGCCAAGCCTAAGGGCAAGCGCCCGACGGTCATAGACCAGCTCAGCGGCGGCGAGAAAACCCTCACAGCCACCGCGCTGCTCTTCTCCCTATATTTATTGAAACCGGCACCGTTCTGTATCTTCGATGAGGTAGACGCCCCGCTGGACGATACCAACATCGCCAAGTTCAACAAGATCATCCAGGAGTTCTCCAAAGACTCCCAGTTCATCATCGTGACCCACAATAAGCAAACTATGTCATCAGTAGAAGCCATCTACGGTGTGACCATGGTAGAGCAGGGCGTATCACGCGTAGTGCCGGTGAATTTTAGTAGTTTGAATTAAAGTAGCACAAGACAAAATATCCTTTCAAAGCCAGTCCCACAGACTGGCTTTTTTATTTGCCTCCCCTTGTCATCCCGCAGCGCAGCGGAGGGATTCTGTATAGAGATGGCGTACGTTGAAATACCCTTTTCTAGGTATTGGTATATTAAATCTTAAAGGCAACATTTACAAAATGGGGACATTAAAGAAAGAATCATATGAGTGGGCGCTTATACATCTCATCAAATTTTATGATAGCGATTTCTATCCAACTCTTTTTGAATTTAAAGCAATAAAACATGATTGGGACAATATTCTTCCATACCTTCTAGGTGTAGACATTGCCTCTTATGCTCCCCAAACACCATTTATAGCAGCGGCTCCAAAACCTAATAAAACTTATAGAGTTGTTCACCAATTATCCCCAATTGATAGCATTATTTATACAGCTTTAGCTTATGAGAATGCTATCAAAATAGAGAGGATTCGTATTCCTCAAGAGAGGTTAATCGCTTGCTCCTATAGACTCAATCCAGATGCAGATGGCTCTTTTTTCGATGTAAGCAATAAGGGGTATGAAAATTTTCTATTGAAATCAGAAGAACTTGCTGGCAAATTTGAAGATGGCTTTGTACTTATGACAGACTTAGTAGACTTCTACAATCAAATCTATTTGCACCGCGTTAGTAACATCTTAGAAGACGCAACTTCGAATAACTATAGCGACTTTGAACGATTTCTACTAGCCTTAAATAACAATATTTCCAAAGGTATTCCAGTGGGTCCCGTGCCCAGTATTGTAGTATCTGAGGCTATTTTAGCAGATATTGATAATAAGATTATTCGGCATACAGACAATTATACACGTTATGTAGACGATATAGTTATATTCTTTAAGACAGAGCTTGAGGCTCAAAAATTACTGCATGAACTGACGCTTTATCTACATTCGAACCATAGATTAGTTTTATCATCAGACAAAACAAGAATAATAAACACCAAAAGGTTCCTTGATGATTATTTAAGAAATGAGGAAAGGATAGAAAAGCAGGAACTTCATAAGAAGATTAGTGACATGGAAATTCCCGCATACTCACCGCCTCAAAAACAACCAGAATTTGAACAGTTAGACGGGACGGAAAAATTTAAATTACGTGCTCAGGCATATAAAGATTTATTCGAACAAGCCGCATCATATGAAAAGGTAGATTTGGGCCTTATGAGGCATATTTTGCGCCAGTCAGGTAAATACAAAGTAAAAAGTATCATACCGTTAATTTTTGAGCATTTTGACAATCTATTACCTGTAATTCGTGAAATAGTAATTTATTTTTCACGTGTACTCAATGACAGCACTGCACAAAAATATGAGGCCGAGTTTGCAGCATTACTCTTAAAGCCATATCTATCGGATTTGTTTGTCAATGTTTGGATCTTTACTTTGTTTCAAAACTTAGCGTTCAATAAAACCCATATTAAAATTGACTATGAGAAAATCATTAGAATTAGAGAAAAGGCATTAATTGCTAGAAGATCTAATGATAAAACATGGGTTAAAGAATTAAAAGATAATATAGATGCATTAGGACCGTGGGATAAGAGAGCGCTTATACATGCGTCAATCGTATTATCTAGAGACGAATGTACCCACTGGCTCGGTTTGGTGTCATCGCGAGGGGATATTTTAGAAAAAGCCATTGCATCTAAGACTATTAGTGATAAAAAAGGTGCTTAGTTGCGCGCAACCACTGTTCCAAGTTTAGCCCGCCCTTCCGGAGTTGCACTCCGGAAGTCACCACTATAGGCATTTGTAATGCCGATAAACAGCCTTCATTTCTGTATTAGTTCCCCTCATCCTACTCCCCTTCGCTGTTCCAAGTTTAGCGCACCGTCACTATCCCCCCCACTGTTCCAAGTTTAGCGTAGCGTAACTTGGAACTCCGAATAGAAAGAAGTCACTGACTTCGACACGCTAGGCGCTCTCCCGCCCTTCCGGAGGTGCACTCCGGAAGTCACTACTATAGGCATTTGTAATGCCGATAAACAGCCTTCATTTCTTTATTCCTGGCGTGCGCCTGCCGTTCCAAGTTTAGCGCAGCGTAACTCGGAACGCCCAATAGAAAGAAGTCCTTCACTTCGTCACCCCGGGTGCATACTACTGGTACACCCCGCTCCACTGGCCGCACAAAACACTTCCCCTCCACTTTATTATCCCTAGCTTTGCAGCAGCTGCACAGCTGCGCAGACTGCGTGCCTATCTGACCGGCGATGCCCGCCCCGGAGCGCAGCTATGGTATTCTGGCCGGCATTCATACTTAATCTCAAGACATGACACATCACGAGCGCCTGCAGACCATCCTTATAGAGATCAATAAGCAGAAGTACATCACCTTTGACAGGCTACGCGACAAGATGCGATACAAGCTGCCCGGCTACCGCGAGTCCGTGATCAATGCCCGGCTGGATGCACTCATAGAGGAGCTCCTGCGCCAGAAGTATATCCGCCGCACGATATCGAACGAAGCCAGCGAAACCGACGCCAGGTATAAGGCCTCGGCAGACTACCGGCTCGATATCTACTCTCTCAGGCAGGAGGGCCAGGACTTTCTGGAGGCGGGTGGCTACACCCGTACAGAGCATCAGATACGGCGGTCGGTATGGCATCGGTCACTATGGGTGCTTCTTGTCATAGCAGCACTGGCGGCTATGCTCGTCTATACCGGCCTCCGCCAGCACCGGCTCGTGCTGCAGGTCAGGAGCCTGGAGCACACCGTAGACTCCCTGGGCCATGCCGCCCACAGGTGACCTGATACCTGCTGTAGCAGGTGATAAAAGCCCTGTCCGCCTCAGGAATCTTTATTTTAAAAAAAATAATAAATTGAAATTTTTTACTATTTTTGTACTATTGACTCATATCTTTCTGCACCTCACGGGTTAGCTATCTCTCAATTCATTTTTCACCTCCTCAATTTTCTACAATGAATATTTACGTAGCTAACATTCCGTTTTCTGCCAGCGAAGATCAGCTCAGGGATCTGTTTTCTTCACATGGCGAGGTAGCCTCTGCCCGTATCATTACTGACAAATTCACATCAGAGTCACGCGGCTTTGGTTTTGTAGAGATCAGCGATCAGGCTTCCGCACAGGGCGCTATAGACGCGCTGAATGGTCACGACTTTATGGGCAAGATACTGACCGTGACCGAAGCTCGCCCCAAGACTGAAAACAGCGCCTACACCGGCAGCCGCCATGATAGCTATAGGAACATGTATCCGGGCGGCAGTCGCAATTAACCGGCAAAAAAAATTGAAATCCGTATGGCCTTCACCCTTGGGTGAGGGCTTTTTTGTGCACCTGCACTATACCAAGGTTAACTCCGCTGGTTCAACCGGCTGCCCTTCCGGAGTTGCACTCCGGAAGTCACTACTATAGGCATTTGTAATGCCGATAAACAGATCTCATTACTGTATTAATTCCCCGCACCCTATTCACCCCCCCCACTAGTTCAAGCGTCCACGCTTGAACCGCGCTAGCTACTCCCCGCTCACCTTAGCAGGCTCCACCCCACTAGCCTCGCGCCGCGAGGTAGCCGTAGCCCTGCGCGCACTACCCGCTTTGGTAGGATGCCTGCGTGGCGGTTTTACACCTTTGGGGTTCTTGTGTAGTCGCGTGGAGCCATTGTCCTCCTGATTGATAGTAGGGTCCGGCTGCGTCACAGCGGCAGCACCGGCAGGCACACTATTACTGGGCGCATTGTTGGGGATATAGCCGGCGGGCATCGGCGTGCTGGTACCACCGGATACGGGTGGCGCGCTCTCGGAGTGCCCGTCAGACTGCGCCATAGCAGCTGTATATAGCAGCAGCGTGAGCGCGGTGAGCAGTATTTTGATGTGGGGCATAGTGCGTGATTTTATATCTATACGCACACTATTGCAAAAGCAGTGCCCATCCTACACACCCACCGGTTACTTCTTATATGCGGTACAGGTCATATCAGTACCTGTTTCATCAGTTATGATGCCGCCATTGGCTATCACGTTGTAGTTCATCCTGCTGGTATCAGAGGCGTCATTGGCACAGTAGCTGTAGCTATAGCCGGGGCTCGTACAGCGGTAGCAGTTCACCTTCTTGCATGACTGCCCCATCAGGAGCAGGACGGCACAGAGCCCAAAGATTTTGATTTTCATGATGGTGTCCATTTTATCATCGCATAAACGTAACCTGAGTTACATTATTGCAGCATGGCTGTTAGCCCTCACCTTTGGAGAGGGGTTGGAGAGGTCACACCGGCGGCTCCCACAGCTCTATCTTATTGCCCTCTATATCCAGTATGTGCAGGAACTTGCCATACTCCGAGTCTGACACTTCATCGAGTATCGTCACGCCCTCTTCTTTCAGCACAGCGGCCAGCGCCACGAGGTCAGCCACGCGGTAGTTCATCATATAGTCCTTGGCAGACGGCTCAAAGTACTTCGTATCCGCCTTGAAGGGTGTCCACACCGTACTCGGTGCCTCCGTATCTCCCTCGCGCTGCTCAAATACGATCTGCCCGCCCCATTGATTGGACTCGATGCCCAGGTGCTTCTTGTACCATTCGCGTACCTTCTCCGGATCATTGCATTTGAAGAAGATCCCGCCAAAGCCTGTTACTCTTTTCATCTCTATATGGTTTAGTCAGACTAAGGTAGGAATGTTTGCAGGTTTCCAAAGGCAATATTACCACCCTGACGCCCGGCATACTCTGGCCGCAGAAATTATATTTTAGAAAAAATTTTAAAATGAGAACATCTTTCGTATCTTTGTACCGTTGATATATATCTCTCTGCACCTCTCGGGTTAGCTATCTCTCAATTATTTTTTACTTTTTTAATTTTTTACAATGAACATTTACGTAGCTAACATTCCGTTTTCTGCAAGCGAAGATCAGCTCAACGATCTTTTTTCTCAACATGGCCAGGTATCATCTGCCCGTATCATCACTGACAAGTTTACTTCACAGTCCCGTGGCTTTGGTTTCGTAGATATCAATGACAACACGACCGCACAGGCCGCTATAGACGCGCTGAATGGTCACAACTTCATGGGCAAGACGCTCACCGTAAACGAAGCACGCCCTAAGACCGAAAGCAGCAGCTACGGTAATGGTGGCGGTGGCTACAAGAAGTCTTACGGCGGCGGCAATCGCTATTAATTGACAACCATACGACTCTTATCAGCCCTCGCCTCACAGCGAGGGCTTTTTTGTGCGCACAAGTGTATAGCTCGCACTACCGCGCGATTACATCGCGTGGTACCCGTCCTTGCAACGCCACCAGATATCTACTTGATAATTGACCCGCTATGACTCATACGCCTCCGGCGTCTCTACCTCCCACTCTATGTCCTCATCCATATCGTCAAACTCCGCCAGCTCTGGGTCCTCCTCGCGCACGCGGCGCTCTATCTCGCGGATATCAGAGATACCTGTTTCCATCAGCAGCTCCTCAGGCGTCAGCTCTATGGGATAGCGCTTGCTTGCCACAGCGGTAGCAGGCTTCTCGCATACAGCCTCAGCTGCTGCTGTCGGAGCTTCACTCGTTTCGTTGATAGCCTCATTGACTTCCTGACACACAGCGGTCTCTCCTTCGGAGGAAGAAGGCACAGGCGCTCTATCCTTCTCTGCCAGGTATTGCAGGTCATCATTGCCCTGCGCATCCCTGCCCCATCCATAGTGATGCTGCAGCGTAAAGATCCCCAGCCTGAGCGGTATCTTGCCATGAGCCGTGTTAGTATAGATGCGCGCCTCAAAGTGCTGCATCAGCTGCTTCATCTCATGGATGATCTCATAGTGGCGCGCCCACTTCTTGCGCCAGTAGCGCCAGACATCATCATAGTAGCCCGCGCGGGCCAGCGCCATACCCAGGTAGAGCGTATCCTCCATCATGGCAAAGCGGTTGATCTTCTCCAGCGCCAGCATGGTCGCCTCATAGGTCCATTTCTCCGCATAGCGGTTTCCGTTGTGTGCAGACATAGGTTCTGTATTGATTTAAAAGTGAAAAATTCCGTCTTGTATTTGCATTCAAGCCCTGAAAGGGCGGCCCGCCTCCAGCTTAGGGCATCGCCCTACGATACCCCGGATCAGCCACGATTTACCCGGATATGCCTCCGCGTATAGCAGCTATATCGCGCCAGCCTGCGCGGATATTTTTATCATCACAAATATAGCAATTTTAACCAATAAAGCAAACCATAGCATTGTCAGACTTATGCACAAAATACAGTGTTGCAACAACTTGCGATCACCATTGAGCCCCAGTGAGATAGCTGAGGGTGGTCATTTACCGCCTGCATCCTTCCATAGTCGGAAAACTTCCGCTCCCTCATCTGGTCCCCGGCATCATTTCCCTATATGGCCGCTGTGCTGTATCTTTGCAGGCCCGATGAGCAAGAAAGGAAAAGTACTGGTAGCCATGAGCGGCGGCATAGATAGCACTGTGACCGCGGTCATGCTGCATGAGGAGGGCTATGAGGTCATAGGCATCACTATGAAGACCTGGGACTATGCCACCTCCGGCGGCTCTAAGAAGGAGACCGGCTGCTGCTCTCTCGACTCTATCAATGATGCCCGCGCTATAGCCGTAGACCTCGGTTTCAGCCACTTCATAGTAGACATTCGTGATGAGTTTGGAGACTATGTCATAGACAACTTCGTAGGCGAATACATGGCGGGCCGCACGCCCAATCCATGTGTGCTCTGCAATACACATATCAAGTGGGAGGCCCTGCTGAAGCGGGCCGATGCCATGGACTGCGAGTTCATAGCCACCGGCCACTACGCCCAGCTAAACTCTGCTAATGGCCGCCACTACGTCAGCCGTGGTCTCGACTTGAATAAGGATCAATCCTACGTACTCTGGGGCATCTCTCAGGCTTGCCTGGGGCGTACCAAGTTCCCCATGGGCAAGTACCACAAGCCAGAGATCAAGCAGATGGCCCGCGACATGGGCTACCTCGATATAGCCAATAAGCCCGAGAGCTTTGAGATATGCTTCGTACCTGACAATGACTACCGCGGCTTCCTCAAGAGGCGCATGCCGGACCTCGAGGCGCGTGTGGACGGAGGCCTCTTCGTAGACACCGCAGGCAATAAACTCGGCGTGCACAAGGGCTACCCTTTCTATACCGTAGGCCAGCGCAAAGGTCTCGGCGTCGCCTTCGGCAAACCGATGTTCGTCACCGAGATCATACCGGAGAGCAATACAGTGGTCCTCGGCGAGGAGCATGAGCTGAACCGCAACGGCATGTGGGTCGGCAACCTCAATATGCAGAAGTACGAGAAGGTCTCAGACCGCACCCCAGCCCTCACCAAGGTGCGCTACAAGCATGACGGCGAGTCCAGTATCCACTATCAAAAGTACGACCGTAGCAACGGCGAGGGTATGCATTAGGCGTCTGCCATC
>CAZNDJ010000146.1:0-8439 GCA_964571705.1 uncultured Chitinophagaceae bacterium | reverse complement strand
ATATAGGCCTCCGGCTGGTAGTAGTCATAGTATGACACGAAGTACTCCACCGCATTGTCCGGAAAGAACTGCTTGAACTCTCCGTAGAGCTGTGACACCAGTGTCTTATTGTGAGTCAAAATCAGTGTCGGCTTCTTCACCTCCTGTATCACATTGGCTACGGTAAATGTCTTGCCCGAGCCGGTCACGCCGAGCAGCACCTGGTGCTTGTCGTCGCGATTCACGCCTTCTACTAGTTGTCGGATAGCCTCCGGCTGGTCTCCGGTAGGTACGTACTTCGATGTTATATTGAACTCCATGGCAGCCTGCAAAGATAAAGAATGAATCCCTATCAGACGGATAGGTCTGCGGTAACTTATCCTCAAAAGATAAAATAACTCCGCAGGCGGAAAATTGTTGTCGCTCAAGATAACGAACAGATTATCATCTGCTATACTTTGAGTAAGCAAATACAAGCGCTGAAGCGTAAAATTTCAGGCATGAAAGCCCGTCCTAAAACATAACCCAAAACTCCAATTCCCTCCGCAGCGATAGCCTGCGGTGTGCTATTTGTGTCACGTCAACCCAACAAACAGCTCATGGGAAAAAGGAAAATACTTTTCATAGTAGGCTCTGCTAATCAGACCAGCCAGATGCACCAGATATCGGAGTACCTGAAGGATGACTACGACTGCTGGTTTAGCCAGTTTATGCCCGATACCTGGTATGAGCGCTGGGCACTGCGCAAAGGCTGGATAGACTTTACGATCCTCGGTGGCCAGTTCAAGCGAAAGGCCGATGAATACCTGGAGAAGCACGGCCTGCAAAGTGACTACCTGGCGGAGAAGAATGAATACGATATGGTCGTCTTTTGCACCGACCTGATCGTGCCGCGCCGGCTGCGCCAGGCCAAGATGGTATGGGTGCAGGAGGGTATGGTAGACCAGGTGACCTGGTGGTCTAAATTTGTGCTGTGGTCTCGCGTCATCCCGCGCTACTTTGCTATGGGCACCTCGCTGAATGGCAGCTCTGATATCTGTGATATTTATTGCGTAGCCTCTGAGGGTTACAAGGATTTCTACAGCGGCATGGGCACCGACCGGCGCAAGATAGCCGTGACAGGCATCCCAAATTTTGACAACATCAGGTCACTGCTGCAAAACGATTTTCCGCATCGCGACTATGTGCTGGTCGCCACCTCAGATATCCGCGAGTGCAAAGGGGAAGATGATCGCATAGGCTTTCTGAAAAAATGCATGAACATAGCTGCTGGTAGGCGTATCATTTTCAAGCTGCATCCCAATGAAGTGGTGGACCGTGCTGTAGCAGAGATCCGGCAGGTAGCCGGCCCCGATGCAGAGATATATACCACCGGCAATGCCGAGCACATGGTGGCCAACTGCCAGGAGCTGATCACCCAGTATTCGACACTGGTATACGTAGGCATGGGCCTGGGCCGAAAGGTGCATTCTTACTTTGACCTGAGTCAGCTGCACCGGCTCATGCCTGATCAGAATGATGGTATGTCAGCGCGAAACATTGCTGCTATATGCAAAGGGTATATGGAGTACAAAGACTGTGGTAAGGAATACCTGGCTCAGCGCAAAGTGTCAAAGGCAGATATGATGCCTGAGTTTGCACCATTAGTACCACTTCCTATCTCTGTATCTGAAGAAAACCCGGAAGTGATACTGGAGTGGGCTACGCCATGATCTATCGCATAAAAGAAGCTACATCTCGCAGCCAGTCGACCCGGTACTGTTTGAAATAGTCTTCATGCTTCGCCGTGGGGTACGTGACAAGCGTCTTCGGCCCTTTGAGGTGCGCATATATCAGGTCTATTTCATCCTTACTGACCTTATCATCCTGGCCACCAGCCATGAGCAGAGTAGGGCAGCCGACACTTGCGGCATACTCCTGAGGATTGTGACCGAAGGGCCAGAAGCCGCACTCTGCACCGCCCCAAAACATCAAAAAGCCTGCCATAGGGAAAGATGGTACATGCATCTCCCTGAACCTGGCGCAGGTGGTCTTGTACATCGAGCCGAAAGGACACTCAATAACGATACCCGCCGGATCAAAATGATAGTCATAGATACTTTTCAATATTGCCGCAGAGCCCATAGAGTTGCCAAACAGATAAATGGGCCGGCCATCTTTTTCTGAGATATACTTGTAACAATCGTAAACATTCTGCGCTTCCTTGTAGCCGATAGTCGTCTCATTGCCCTCTGACCCTCCAGATCCCATAAAGTCTACCAGCAAAATATCATACCCCATATCCACAAAAGCATCCGAGCGATTCACGAGTGCAGATTTATTGGAGCTATATCCGTGAAATAGCAAGACTGTCCCCCGAGAGCTATCATTATGTATGTGCCAGCATTGTAGTTTTACATTGCTCTGGATATAAACAACGTCATAGGGCTGAGAGGGGGTGGCGGTATTGACCGGGCGTGGATGATTGATCCCTAAGATGACGGTCTTTAATTTTTCCAGCGTAGATAGCTTCTCTGCACCCTTCGTTTTCTCACCACCATTGGAGAAATGGGTGAATTTGTAGGCATGTGCAGCAGCAAGAGCATTGATCAGGATAAATCCCGCCACCAAGGCCAGAAGGATTTTTTTACGCAGGGAATATTTCGTTTTCATAGTGCAAATTTAGTGTACTAGCGCCACTCCTCCACTGTATAGCCCTTCCTCCGCAGCAGCTCTATGACTCCGCCCGGTCCGGGCAGGTGCAGGGCGCCTATGGCAATAAAGGTGGGCTGCTTTTTTATGAACTCCGCTATACGATCTGCCATGCGGATATTGCGATCAGTGACCAGTGCTTTGTAAAACTTCTCTGGCATATGAGATTCATCGCTCATAGATAAAAGGCTATCCAGGTCCTGGGCCATATAGTATTTCAGCAGGTCACCTTCCCCTGCGCCACTGGGGTGGCGGATCTCCCTAATAGCATTGCGCAGCTGCTCTGCCTGCTCCTGATAGGTGAGCGTGTGCAGCGCGGCGATCTGCTCGTCTACAGTTTCAATGCCTATCTTCTTTTTCTTCTGATCTTTCGCCATCTGGAAGAAATATAAATCCATTGCTTCCGGCATATTGCTGGTATCACTGGTGGTCATACCCATGCTGCCCTCCTCCAGAATAGCAGTAACAAGGACCGGCTCTACTTTATCAAATAGCGCGAGGCCAAAACCTGTAGCCGATTTGATCAAGGAGTCGGCAAACCTGTAATCTGAATCCGGTAGCATCTGACTGATACGGCTACCATCTTTCATGACGAGAGACAATGCTACAGCGGGGTTTAGCGCCTTGTCAGGATCCAGCTCCATGGCGTAGGCCTTGCTGCCATCAAAGGCTTTTGTCACCTTTTCTCCGAAATTGAAAACCCTCTTATCCGACACATGCATGGAACCAAAGAGGTACGAAGGCTGCTTGAGGCCGGGGCCGGTGATCCGCCAGCATAGTGAGTGGTACTGAGCGGATACACTAAAAGACACAATCAACGCTACGATGAGGCAAAACACAGATTGGGATGAGCGGGGGGATATACGTACTTTTGGAGGTAAGGTCATAAACCGAAAATAGGAATAAGTGCTATCAATAGACAATAAAATAGTCAGCGAAGATATTCTGGAGGAACACTTCGTCTGCGATCTCAATGCCTGCAAGGGAGCCTGCTGTGTGGAAGGTGATACAGGTGCGCCACTGGAGCAGGAAGAGCTGAAAATACTAGACGATATATATGAAACAGTGAAGCCCTTTCTCACCGCAGAGGGCATAGCAGTGCTGGAGAAGAAGAAGTACATGTGGGAGGAAGAAGATCAGAAATGGAAGACACCACTGATCAAAGATGGCCCATGTGCGTGGATCAACTATGATAATGGTATAGCTGTCTGCGGTATAGAGAAAGCCTACCTGGCCGGCAAGGTCGATTTTAAAAAACCTGTATCCTGCCACCTCTACCCTATCCGGATCACAGAATACAAATCCTTTGAGGCAGTCAACTATGAGCGCTGGAGCATCTGCAAGGCGGCCTGCAAGAACGGCAATAAACTAAAAGTGCCGGTTTTCCGTTTTGTGAAAGATGCGCTGCTCCGCAAATACGGCGAAGAGTTTTATAATGTGCTGGAGGCCTATTACGGACAAATGAGAAAACGATAACGGAAAATGAAATTCAAACTGAAGAAAGTCAATTTCAATAATTTCTGGGAAGTCTTCAAGCTGGTACAGATAGTGCTCTGGTCCTGTATCCTGCTGGTCTTCCTCTTCTTCATCGGCGTCAATGCCGGTCTGCTCGGAGAGATGCCAGATCTGGAGGCCATACAGAACCCTAATAACGATGTCTCTACTACCGTCTACTCTGCAGACGGTGAGGTGCTAGGCAGCTACTACAATGAGAACCGGATTGAGGTAGGATATGATGATCTCTCTCCCTATCTGGTCAAGGCTCTGGTGGCTACAGAAGATAAACGCTTCTATGACCACTCGGGCATAGATATGACCGGTTTGTTTGGCGCGGTGGTGGGCCCGCTGCTGGGTCGTGATCGTGGTGGTGCCTCTACTATCACACAGCAGCTTGCAAAAAATCTTTTTCATCAAGGCTTTCACAAAGCAGGAAGGATACAACGGGCCAAGCAAAAACTGAAAGAATGGATACTGGCTGCGAAGATCGAGCGGATGTTTAGCAAGGAAGAAATCATTACGCTGTATCTTAATACTGTCGAATTTGGCAATCAGTCGTACGGCATCAGAACGGCCTCATTCACCTACTATGGCAGATCACCCAAAGATCTGAAGCCCAATGAGGCAGCTGTACTCGTGGGATTGGTAAATGCTCCCGCTAAATTTAATCCCCGCCGCCATCCGGATAAAGCCGAAGAGCGCCGCAACCTCGTACTAAAACGTATGGTAGAGGCAAAGATCATAGATCAGGCAGCCTTTGATACGCTGAGCAAAAAGCAGATCAAGCTCAACTTTCACAGTGCCGACTATCGTGAGGGACTGGCTACCTACCTACGCGAAAATCTAAGACAAGAGCTCAAGGCATGGTGCGAGAAACATAAGAAGCAGGACGGAACCAAGTATGACATCTATACTGATGGGCTCCAGGTGTACACGACCATAGACTCACGTATGCAGCGCTACGCCGAGGAGGCGATGAAAGAGCATCTGAAATACCTGCAGGAGTCCTACTTCAAAGAATGGCATGGCAAGGAGCCGTGGAAATTTGGCGAGCGGGCCAAGGCTGACCTTTTGGATAAATCTATCGTGCAAAGCCAGCACTATCAGGACCTAAAGGCACAGGGTAAATCTGACGCGGATATCAGGAAGCTCTTTAATCAGAAGACGGATATGACCATCTTCTCTTATGATGGAGACCACGGTTCATTTGACAAGGACACCTCAATGTCCATCACTGACTCGCTGCGCTACTATCTGCAGATCATACAGTGTGGCTTCCTGGCAGTAGATGTGCATACCGGTGAGATCAAGGCATGGGTGGGCGGACCAAACATGAAGTACTTTCAACTGGACCATGTAAAGAAATCTACAAAGCGGCAAGTAGGCTCTACCATGAAGCCGCTGCAGTATGCAGTGGCCGTGGAGCGCGGCTACGATCCATGCCATCAGGTAGAGTATATCCCCCCTACCTGTGGTGAAAACGGATGGAATCCGGCTGGCACTAAAAAATGGAAAGATGGCGACCTGGTACCTATGCAGCAGGGACTCTGGTACTCGGACAACCGGATGACAGCAAACCTGATGTGCGATTTTGGCCCGCAGGCGCTGATAGATATGGCGCGCAAACTACATATAGAAAGTGATCTGGACAGAGTACCCGCACTCTGCCTGGGTGTATCAGATATATCCCTGACCGAGATGGTGGGCGCGTACCTGACACTGGCCAATGCTGGTGAATACTGCAAGCCATTTTACATAACAAAGATCACAGACAAGAAGGGCAACGTACTGGCCACATTTAATCAGGAACACTCTGCAGCGATCTCGCCCAATGTAGCGTACACTACGGTAGAGATGATGAAGGGAGTAGTGAACCGCGGTACTGCGGCCTCGATCCGCGCGCACTATGGACTACCGAGCCTGGCACTGGCCGGCAAGACCGGTACGACGCAGGCCAATGCCGATGCATGGTTTATAGGTATGACACCGGATATCGTAGCAGGATGCTGGGTAGGATTTGAGCAGCCTAGTGTGCACTTCGCATCCTCAGGCACTGGTGCTGCGGCGGCGATGCCGGTGGTAGGCAAGTTTCTGAACAGAGCATATGGCGACTACAAGCTGAAGCTGAATATGAATGCAGCATTCCCGGCGGCTCCTGACAGTACGGTAGAGATCAACTTTGACTGCTCCGTAGTGCATATGGACTCCGTAGAAAACAGTAAACCGGAATAATGAGCGACCCACGAAAAACAGGATGCCTGTATCTCATCCCATCCTTTCTCGGAGAGAATGATAACACGATCATCCCCGATCAGGTGAGAAATGTGGTGGCGGGATTAAATCAATTCATAGTAGAAGATGCGCGTACTGCGCGCCGCTACCTCCGGGCCATAGGGTACAAGAAAACCTTTGACACAGAGGTCACGATACAGGAGCTGGATAAACATGGAGCAAATCATGCAAAGCAACTGCTGGCGCCTATAGAAAGCGGACATGACATAGGTATCATCAGCGAGGCGGGCAATCCGTGTATAGCAGATCCGGGATATGAGATAGTGAGCTACGCGCATATACGCGGCTACCAGGTATCACCACTGGTGGGGCCCAGCTCCATACTGCTGGCGCTGGTGGCATCAGGATTTGGTGGGCAGCAGTTTGCCTTTCATGGCTACCTGCCTATACAGACCGCAGACCGTGCTAAGAAGCTAAAGCAGCTGGAAGATGCTGCCCGGACAGGAGGAACACAGATCTTTATGGAGACGCCGTTTCGCAATGATGCCCTGATGCGGGATACACTACATCACCTGAATGGTGATACAAAACTGTGTGTAGCCTGCGATCTCACACTGCCGACAGAGTATATCGCAACTAAGAAAGTAGCCGACTGGCGCAGGGAGGTACCCGGCCTTCACAAACGCTACTGTATATTTCTGATAGGATAAAAGACTGCTACATCCGCCGCAGATCCTCCGCTACTATTTATTAGATACTTTGAGATAGCCATCCAGCGCAGCTATGATAGATGGCGCGCCGTCCAGCGGTGCCATGAGATTTATCTGCCATTGGGCATCCAGCACAGCATCCGCAGTGGTCTTACCGTAAACACCAATCTTGAGATTACCTGGCTTGAATCCCGGAAAGCTCTGAAAAAGAGAATGTATAGCTGAAGGACTGAAGAGTACCATCATATCAAACTTACTGAGATCCAGTTTGCGCAGGTCGCTAGGCACCGTACGATACATCACTGCCTCAGTAAAAGGAATATTCTGGTCTGACATGAAAGAAGTGATCTCATCCTTGCTACGCACCTCTGGCCCTATGTAGAGAAATCTGGTCGTATCGCGATGCTTAAGAATCAAAGCACGCATTTCCTTATTGCTATTAGTATCGCTAAAGAATACTTTGCGCTTGCGGTATTGAGTATATTTCTGAAGATAAAGCGCGATAGCCTCTGAGGTGCAGAAGTACTTGGTCTCCTGGCTCATCTTGACGCGCAGCTCCTCGCATATGCGAAAGAAGTGGTCTATCGCATTGCGGCTGGTAAAGATGATACCACTGAAATCATTGAGAGAGATGCGCTGCTTGCGAAAGTCTTTACCTTGCACGCCCTCTACAGTGACGAATGGTGTGAACTGAAATTTGACTTTATATTTTGACTCCAGATCGAAGTATGGAGATTTGATCCCTTCCGGTTGTGGCTGGGCCACGATGATATTCTTGAGGCGCGTTTTCGGGTCTGTGCTCAGAAACTCACTATAGTTCTTATCGTTTTTAGGTTTCAGTATCTCAGAGAGCCTGACAGGTTTCTTTTTTTCTTCGGTGGTGGATACAGGAGCTACGGCAGCAGCAGGAGCTTTTTGTGCAGGAGTAGCGGAAGATTTGGCTGGAAACTTTGCCGGAGATTTCTTGACTGGGGCGGCCGGAGCTTTGGGTGCCGGCTTTACTACTTTCTTAGAGGACACAGAGGCTTTATTTAACGATGGCTTTTTTGTCTTACTGCTTTTCAAAATAAAAGCAGTAGCACTCGGTTTAGTTGATTTCTCATCAGCCATCTTGCGACCGGAAGTGCTACTGCTGTTAGATCTTGATTGCTTGCCCGAGCTTACGCTTTTTTTTTAGGGGCAGCAGCCTTCTTAGGAGCTGCAGCCTTCTTAGGGGCAGCTTTCTTAGGAGCAGCAGCCTTCTTAGGGGCAGCAGCTTTCTTAGCAGCCTTCTTAGGGGCAGCCTTCTTTGCAGCCTTCTTAGGAGCAGCTTTCTTAGCAGCCTTCTTAG
>CAZNDJ010000145.1:0-8590 GCA_964571705.1 uncultured Chitinophagaceae bacterium | reverse complement strand
CTACCAGGGATTTTATTAATTCTTTCATTTCCCACTTTTCGGGTAGTATTGAAAAAACTGTTCCTGATTGTAATGTGATAAATATGAATCAGTCTAAAAGGCACGGATTTGGTATTGTGATATGCACTCCATGCAGGGTACGGATCAGTGTTTATAATATGAGTGAGGATATCGGTCAGACTACGCAAACCAATCGTAGATGTGGTTGTAGATTTATTTCCCCTACATGGGCAGTTTCTTAAACAAAAATTAAAATGTATTTATCTCGATTTACTATCCCACGCTTTTTTTTGCTCAATGAGCTAAGCCATTACGTAAAAGGCTGGACGGTAAGTATGGATCGTCCATTACTTATTTTCTTTGCGCTGATAGGCAAAAAGAATCTCCGGGTTCTGATGGCTGATGATGACTCTGATGATCGCGAATTGTTTGAGACTGCTATCCGGGATATAGCCCCTGACGTAGAAGTGAAAACATGCAAGAATGGGCTGGAGCTGATGAGATTGCTCAACGATCAGACTCTGGTATTGCCAGACATCATATTTTTGGATCTTAATATGCCTTTCAAAAATGGCCAGGAATGCCTGGAAGAGATCCGTAAAACCCAACGGCTCCGCGCTTTACCGATCATTATATACTCCACTTCAGCCAATAAGGAATATGTGGATCAAACATATTCCCAGGGGGCAGATTACTATTTTACCAAACCTGATTCCTACAAAGAATTGAAAACCATTGCCACCAGACTTTTTGCTCTCGATTGGGGCACGCACACCAGGCCTACAAAGGAGCAGTACCTTCTCAATGCTGATCGTCAGAACCGTAGATGATGGCCAGCTGGCACCTGGCATAGATCAATCATTATCCGCAATACACAGCCAATCTATCTACGATCTCTTTATACTGGCTAAAGCTATTAGGTTTGGTAATGTAGTCTGCAGCGCCACTTTGTTTAGCCATCTCAATATCTGTAGGATTATATGAGCTGGAGAATATGACTACAGGAATGGATTGGAACAACTGATGCTCCTTAAGTATTTTCAAAGTTTCGAGACCATTCAGCAATGGCATATTGATATCAAGCACAATCAGACACGGCAGATCTTCGGGTCTTTCGTATTCTGCCAGATGCTCTAAAGCTCGTTGTCCATTGTCTACATAGTGTATGGAACGTTTGACAGACGAAAACATAGTAAAGGCCTCACGAATGATCTGATGATCCTCATGATCGTCATCTACTATGAGCGCACAGAGTTTCTGACGTCCTGGATTTATTGATACATTAGCTAGTTCCATTATCTGTGTTATAGTACGCTTCTGTTGGTTTATATGCTAAACATATGCCAGTCCCGATAGTTCATCCGTGTTTGGTTGCAAATTTGTTGCAACAATGTAAATTGCTAGTGCAGTGCGTTTTAGAATTGTCATTATCCATGAAAGAGGCTTATGAATAAAACTTTTGATAGTGAAAAGGTTGATGTTGCCCGTATTTGGGGAAAGTTTTACCCTGTTTATAATAGTTAAGATTTGTCCATGATACGATCCTTCATAAATAAATACCGTAATGTAAGTCTTCTTTACATCATCTTATTTTTTTCGGTTATACTTCTTTTACTCGTAGCTCTGCTGGTCAATCAAAAATTCAGGGCCACAGCTTACAATTTTTCCAAAGTGCATGACGGCCACGAGCTGATCAACGAGCTGAACGAAGTACAAAGTGCATTGACCACTATAGGTACAGAGGTCCGTACCTATATCATCACAGGCCCGAAGGCGCGCCACCCGGATCTGGTGCACTACAGGCAGGTAGCCATGAGCCGGATAAACAGGATCGCCACGCTGACCAGGGATCCGCACCAGATGCAGGTACTCGACTCCCTTCGTATGAATATTGATAGCCGGTTTGACATCTGGGGCCATATGATGGTAATATCAAAGGATAGCCTCCTGAGTATAGATGCCCAACAGCAAATAGAAACGTATGCACTCATAAACAATATTATAAATCAAATAACAGAGCTGAGAAAATATGGGAGTAATATGGTCTATGATCATCTGGAGGATACTGAGGCTAATATCCAGCTGACAGGCATCATAGCCCTGCTGGTGACTTTGTTCTGTATCACGGTTATCATTTTTGCCATCGTACGCCTGCATCGGGAGGTCAACTACGGTATACTCATGCAGGCTGAGCTAAGTAAAAAGGTAAAAGAACTGGATCGGACTAACGACGATCTGGAGCGCTTTGCCTATGTTGCTTCGCATGACCTCCATGAGCCGCTCAGAAAGTTATATGCCTTTAGTGAAATCCTGATAGAGCGTGAGAAAAATCTGAGTGCGGAAGGCCTGGAGATCATCAGGCGCATGCACACATTCGTGACGCGTATGCAGCAGCTCATAGACGATATGTTGCAGTTTTCTTTGAATCTCAATAAAGTAGAGAAGAAGTATCTGGACCTCAATGTACTGGTCAAAAATGTGATCAATAATCTGGCTGTGAAAATGAATGAAACTAATGCAAGAATAGAAGTAGTACCGCTGCCAGATCATATAGCTGGATTTGAATCCCAGATCACCCAGCTTTTCCAGAATATCATCTCTAATTCTATCAAATACTCGCGCGCCGGTGTAGCGCCATCTATCAGGATCACATGCTCGGAGGTGGCCGGCAGCAGTATAGAAGGGGTACGACCTATAGATGAGAAGAGGAAATTTTATAAGATTACAATATCTGATAACGGAATCGGATTTGATGACAAGTACCGGGAGAAGATATTTGTGATTTTCCAGCGGCTGCATGGCAAATCAGAGTACTCCGGATCAGGTATAGGACTCGCTACTGCCAAAAGGGTAGTAGATAATCACAACGGCTACATATCTGCCCACGGGGAGGAAAATAAAGGCGCTGATTTTAACATATTCCTACCTGTGGAATGAGGATTTATATGATTAAGCCTGCCCCGTTTTCTCAAGTATGGGAATATAATTGCCATACACTGAATGGTATGATTTTAGGGATATACAAAGGGTAATTTAGGCGTGATGAAGTTTAAAAGTGCTTTAGTAATAGATGACGATCAGGACCTGAGCATGTTGCTCAAGGCTATATTGACCTCTTATATTCCAGCCGTGTCATGTGCTTTCACACTGGAGGCTGGCATGCAGCGGGTCACCGAGATGATGCCTGATATTGTATTTCTAGATAATAACCTCCCTGATGGGCAGGGTATCAACTTTATCACGGAGATCAAATCTAAGGCACCTCACACATCGCTAGTGATGATCACTGCTATGGGCCATGCTCAGGATACCGCCCTGAGCTACGGAGCAGATATATTCATAGAAAAGCCTCTGACCAGTGCTAATATTTATGAAACACTAAATAAGCTCGCTGCAAATCAAAAGGCCTGATCATTATCAGGCCTTAGGCTATTCACTGTATATAGGTAGCCTGACTATGAAAGTCGTTCCCTGTCCCTGACTAGATTGCACTTCTACGTTTCCTTTGTGTGCTTTTATGACTGAGTGAGTTGTAGCCAGCCCCAGTCCCATTCCATTCTTTTTGCCGGTGAAGTATGGCTGGAATAAATGCGGGATATTTTCGGCCGGTATTCCATCTCCATTATCAGTGATATGCACTGCGGCCATATTGTCTGCCAGATGGGTTCTGATCTGCAGTATGCCCTGCCTCTCCTCCATAGCTTCTACAGCATTGATGATTATATTCAGAATGGCCATATGGAGTTTGCTCTTATCTCCCAGGACCACACTCTGATCAGAGCTGTGATCTTCCATCACCTTTATACCTTTCAGATTGATACGGTCCATAGAGTCTTCCAGTGCTGACGCTATGACGGTGAGTATATTGACAGGTTCGTACTCCTGGTCCATAGGATTCGATAGCTTCATCAGTTCGCCTATCAGGTCATTGATGCGCTTACTATTTCTACGGATGATCTCGATATAGGTCTGTCCATCCCCTTGCACATCTTCTTCCAGCTGGTGGAGGGAGAGGTTGATATTGGTCAGTGGATTTCTGATCTCGTGGGCCATGCTACGCACCATTTTGCCAATGGCTTCTATGCGCTCATCCAAAGAGCGCTGCTCGAGTGATTTTTTGAGATTAGTATAATCATATAGAATACCCTGGTACTGCATGTGACCGTCCAGAGAGGTGATCTGTGAGGTGGAGGCCAGAAAAGTTTTGCGGGTATTATCCTTGGTACGTAGGGTGATCTCGATATCACTGTTATTGGCACTATCTGCGGTATGCCTGATGAAGTGCTGTGCGGCCTCGTCATTTTCAAAGAATCTGCTCAGGGGCTGGCCGGCCATTTCTGCATCCTCATATCCGAGCAGTTTACTCATCATGGGGTTAAAGTTTACAAGGCAGAAATTTTCATCCGCTACAAAGATGATGTCAGTCGATTTATTGAAGATCTCCCGGAAGCGGTACTCACTCTCAGCGACCGCTATGTAGGAAAAATAGCGCTCCATGGAGTACCGGATGCTTCGCTCCAGCATTTCGGCGTTTAGTTCTGCTTTGGTCAAATAGTCATATACACCTGTTTTGGCGGCCTCCAGATCGATATCCCGGTCACCTTTGCCCGTGAGTAGTATGAATGGCTTTGTGATTCCCTCGCGGGAACACTCGCGTACCAGCTCCAGCCCCGTCTCTGGCCCCAGCAGGTAATCTATGATATAGAGATCGTGTTCATTTGCCAATATCTGATCCCTGGCTTTGCCATAGTTTATCTCGCTATCTATACTGAGATCAAATGTCTCTATCCTACGCAGGTGGTGTGAGGTGATGAATATATCATCCTCGCTATCGTCTATGAGCAGTACTTTGAGTTTGGTTCTGTTCATAGCTACTCACCCGCCATTTTCATTTGCTTCATCTTGTTATACAGCGTTTTCCTGTCTATGCCCAGGAGTACGGCAGCTTTTGACCTGTTGAAGTTTGATTTGGTCAGAGCATTCATGATCATTTCATACTCGGCCTCCAGAGCTGCCTTTTTCATGGCTGACTTTGACAAGTCCTTGGCATGATCAGCCATGGGGACCTCCTGATGTGAAGGGGTAGGATCCGGTATATATGTCGGAGCTGGTTGATACTGCACCATTGGCTCTCTCTCCTCCTGCCCGAAATCTATACGTGCATGGTTGAGTATCTCAAACGGTATAGCCTTTATGTCTACCGTACCGCGGGTACTAAGCAGTGCCGCACGTTTGATGACATTCTTGAGCTCACGTACATTGCCGGGCCAAGGGTAATTTTGGAATACATCCACTACATCGGGGTCAAACCCAGTGATAGCGCGCCCCAATTCTGCAGCAGTATCCCGGAGGAAATGCTCTGCAAAGAACATAATATCCTCCCTGCGCTGCCGCAGTGGCAGGACATCTATGTGAAACTCATTGAGACGGTGATAAAGGTCTTCACGGAATTTGCCCGAGCGAGATCCTTCCAGCAGCTTTTCGTTGCTGGCTACGATGATACGCACATCTACCTTTTGCTCCTTGGTACCACCTATGCGTCGCATTACTTTCTCCTGCAGGACGCGGAGCAGCAATAGCTGCACCTCATATGGCAGGTTGCCGATCTCATCGAGGAACAAGGTGCCGCCTTCGGCCATTTCAAAGTGCCCTATCTTTTGATTGAGAGCCCCAGTAAAGGAACCCTTCTCATGGCCAAAAAGCTCACTGCCAGCCAGCTCTTTGGAGATGGCTCCGCAGTCCATTGCTACAAATGGTTTATGAGAACGATTGCTACGGTCATGGATGGCTTTGGCTACGCCTTCTTTGCCAGCACCACTCTCTCCATAGATGATGACAGAGTAGTCAGTAGGAGCCACTAGATTGATCTGCTGCTCCAGATGGCGGGACTGCATGGACTGGCTAAAGAGATAAGAGACATTACTAACCTTAGAGCGCCCGGACCTGCCAGATGCCTGGGTACCTGCTGCCGGAGGGCTGGCTACTCCGTCACGGTTGAGCGCTTGCTTCACATTCAGGAGGATCTCGTCTGGTATCAGGGGCTTGGTCACATAGTCAAATGCACCCAACCTGACCACCTTCACCGCAGTGCGCAGGTCAGAGTAGCCTGTGATGATGATCACGGGCAGGTCTGGTTTACGTTCCTTTATCTTTGACAATAGTGTGGCTCCGTCCATGTCATCCAGTCTATAATCGCACATGACCAGATCTGGTTCAAATGAGTCGAGCAACTTTTCGCCATTGGCCCCATTGTGAGTAGTTTCTACTTCGTAGCCATTCTTGGTGAGGAACCTTTTCAGGAGGGCGAGTATGTCCTGATCGTCATCTATTATTAGTATTTTACTCATACCTATAGTATTACAGGATTATGCCAAAGTCCTGATCCGTTATGATATAACACTGGTTTGCATGTACCCGCCTAGTAGGTAGGGGCTTCTCACCCTTAGGCAGAAGCAAGTTTTCCGACTATGGAGCATTCTTTATTTGCCTCAATATGGGGAATAAAATACTCATATTGATTTTTTTATTGTTAAAAGCGAATCTGTAGAATATTGAGGATTGGCATGCTAATAGAGCTGAGCATAAACAAATAAGTAACCAGCTATGAGAAAGGTAAAACAGACCAGCGAGAAGACACCACCTCTACCTAAGGATAAACCAAGTACCTATCACAATAGTACCAGGCATACGGATAAAGTAGGAAACAGGCAAAATGAACATCAGCCTGCAGACAAGGATGCGCCTAAGGATCCTCAGAAAACCAGAGAAAGGTTAGAAAATGACCGATCGAAGAAAGAACAGGATCCCGGAATGACCTCTCGCTAATATTAAAAGCCCCGCGATCAGCAGGGCTTTTATTTTATATATCTGAGAGAAAAGAAGGTCAGTTATACCTTTGCTTGCCTGCTGTAAACATAACGCCTGCAAAGGCGGCAAACACTATCAACAGAAGACCAGAAACGATTGTAAATAATACTTTCAGGACTTTGTGGCTGCCAAGAGCTAGCACTATCACCACACCTATGAGGGCAAAAACTATCAAGAGAATTATCTTATCCATAGCACGTAATATATCAGGTAGTGGAGAATAAAGATCTGGCCGCAGACTGCTCGCGGGCTATAGACTGCCTCACATGCAGAGAGACGATCTGCTCCGTCCGGTACTGGCAGGCTGCTGTATCATTAGTGAGTTCAGCTACTTTCAGCTGTGTGTGGCGGAGGAGGAGGGTGAGGCGTATCATTTTTTGTGTTTTAGTTGTGACTGCTAAGACAAATGCCGCGCCTGATATATTCAGCTGATTAATCGCTCCGTAAGCTGATTTTTGAGGAATATCCTACGCTTTGGCTTGTGGCGTCCTATACTTTTGGGGAAGCTCGCCGTGACAGTATTGCCCATATCAGGCATTTGCCCCTTTTTCTTACATTCGCAGTCCCGCCGCTACCCTCGGCATTTTTATCAAAGACTAAACTTCTTTTCCCATGGCAGAACCGGTTTCTAACAGGATCATCTTCTCAATGGTAGATGTCAGCAAGACAATACCACCCAACAGGCAAATATTAAGGAACATCTACCTGAGCTTCTTCTACGGCGCCAAGATCGGTATCATAGGTCTGAACGGATCGGGTAAGTCTACGCTCATGAAGATCATAGCCGGGCTGGACCAGAACTACCAGGGCAAGATCGAAAGCACGAAGGACTTCTCCGTAGGCTACCTGGAGCAGGAGCCAAAGCTGGATGACAGCAAGACGGTGATCGAGGTGATCCGTGAGGGTAAGAAAGAAATCTTTGACCTGCTGGAAGAGTTCAATAAGATCAGCGAGCAGATGGGCGAGCCGGAGGTGTATGAGGATGCTGACAAGATGGAAAAACTGCTGGACCGCCAGGGCACGCTGCAAGATAAGATAGATGCTGCCGGTGCCTGGGAGATAGACACCGTGCTGGAGCGCGCTATGGACGCACTGCAGGTACCGGATGGTGATGCAGAGATCAAGAACCTCTCCGGTGGTGAGCGCCGCCGTGTGGCCCTGTGCCGCCTGCTGCTGCAGGAGCCGGATGTACTCCTGCTGGATGAGCCTACCAACCACCTGGACGCGGAATCGATCCTCTGGCTGGAGCACCACCTGGAGCAGTATAAGGGTACGGTGATCTGTATCACGCACGACCGCTACTTCCTCGATAATGTGGCCGGCTGGATACTGGAGCTGGACAATGGCAAGGGCATACCATACAAGGGTAACTATACCTCATGGCTGGAGCAGAAGGACAAGCGCATGGCGCAAGAAGAGCGTGAGGAAAGCAAGCGCCAGAAGGTGATGCAGCGAGAGCTGGAGTGGGTACGAGCTGGCTCTAAAGGCCGCCAGGCCAAGGGCAAGGCCCGTATGGCAAACTACGAGAAGATGCTCGGCGAAGACCAGAAGGCATATGACGAAAAGCTGGAGCTCTACATCCCGCCAGGCCCACGCCTCGGCTCTAAGGTGATAGAGGCACACGATATATCAAAGGGCTTTGGTGACAGGCTGCTGTACGAGCATGTGAACTTTAAGCTGCCACAGGGTGGTATAGTGGGGATCATAGGGCCGAATGGTGCGG
>CAZNDJ010000144.1:0-8657 GCA_964571705.1 uncultured Chitinophagaceae bacterium | reverse complement strand
GTTTGTAGGCACAGTGAGAGACCAGTTTGTCAGTGACCTCTGCGTGAAAGTCTGTAGCCGGATCGAGATCATGATCCGGAGAGCAGGTCAGCTCATAGGAACTCGTCCACTGAAACCGCCCGGAGATAGGCGGATCAAAGCGGATGTACTGCGTGGTATCCCATGCATTCAGCATGGTATCGCCTACGAGGTTTTTGTCAAAGGTGAAGACGAGATTGCCGAGGACCGGCACTTCATCTTTGGCATTGGTGGAAACTAGGTTGACTCTGTTTTTCAGGTTGCAGGCAGCGAGCAGAAACAGAAAGGAAACTGCTGCCAATCGGAATGCGTTACGCATAAATTGGGTGGGAAAATTTTATTACTCTAAAGTACGCTTACGCGCATCTTTTAGTATGCCTTTTTAAATAATATTTTCTGCACCGATATGAGCTGCAAAAGAGGATAAAAATTGTAGTGCTGAAATTTGGTTTTGCAAAAGCAGAAAATACATTACCCCACATGGCGGAAAGCCTTGCCCAACCGGAGTATTTGATCGCTTCAAATCACCCCTTGGTACAATTATCGCCTTACAGTAAGCCTAAAACATCGCATCATGAAAAGCAACATCATAAAGGCATCTGCTACACTGGCGCTGGCTACCTTTTTCCTCACCGTTTCGGCGCAGACTCCGGGCAGCTCTCCCGGCTCTCCCAGTGCACCCGGCTCTCAGAATGTCAACCCCACCCTCACCAATCCCGGAGGTCCGGGATACCAGCCATCTCTGACCAATCCTCAGCCGTATGGCGGCTATACGGGCGCAACTGGTAGCACCGGCTACAGTGGCATAGGAGGGTCATCTGGATATACAGGAGTGGGTGGCGCTACAGGTATAGGTGGATCCACAGCCCCTGGAGGTGTGATATCGCCTGCAGGCATCGGTACCACACCTGCTACACCGGGAGTGACACCACCGAGGTAGATCAGCGTAGGTGATGGTCCAGCTCATAGTTGAGCCCAAACTGCACGACCATGCCTATACCGTACGGTTTCCCTTTTTGCACCTTTCTGTGCAGGTAGTAGTTCTTGTCGCCTATACAGGTGGCCGTACATACATTTCGGGTAATGAGATACTGGCCGGATACCGGCACCAGGCTGTGTGCACGTAGTCCATTATAAGCCAAAGCGACACTCCTTTTATACTCCTCTCCTTTCACTATATCCATGCGCAGCGCAGCCGCTATGCCATAGGCAAACATGGCAGTACAGGAGCTTTCGATAAAATTGGCGCTATCGGTATTACGAACCGGTAGCTGGTACCAATGACCAGTCTTAGCATCCTGCAAAGCCGGTAGGTTTTGGATCATCTCCTTCAGATAGCCGGAGAGCTCGGGATAGACTGGATTTTGATGACCCACGATGTTCAGCGCATCGGCCAGTGTCACCACTATCCAGCCATTGCCCCTTCCCCAAATCTCTGCACTGCGGCGGGTAGTTTTGTCCGGCCAGTGGGTCTGGCCGCATACGAAGCAGTGGTCTTTATGGTCGCTGTCCCAGCCATGTACCCAGAGGCCGGTCTGCGTATCCTGTAGCTTCTCACGGTGCAGGCGCAGCTGCTTCATAAACTCATCGAGGTATTGCTGCTCACCCGTAGCCTGGTACATGGCCAGCAGAAACTGCCCTACCATAAATACCGTATCGTCCCATAGCTCGATATTGACAGGCAGGTGAGATACTGCTCCCTCCTTTGTCCGCCGGATCTTTAGATACTGGTGGTAGATCTTTTCTGCCTTTAGCTTGTACTTTTCGTCATGCGTGACCCGATACAGGAATGCGAAGCCTAGTGCAGACGCTACATCATTAGGCATACGCCCGTTAGCCACGGGGCCGGATACCTTCATCGCCTTTTGTACATAGGCCAGATAGACCTGCTTCTTAGCAGGGTCTGTGGTCAGGTCATATTGTTTTACCATCGTATTGAGAAGCGCTGCGTCTACCCAAGTCCACATGTAGCGGGATGGCGGCAGGTATTTCTCGCGGGCATAGGCATCCAGTGTATCCACCCAGGTGCCTGCATGGCAAAACACCGGCAGGCTGAGCGCAAATACCAGGATAAGTGCAGCTATTTGCTTACTTTTCACAGCAGAGTTTCTCATGTACTAAACATATCAAAAATGCCAGACATCAAAGCCCTGAAATATGCTATCCTGCCAGTAGTCTTCGGTATCTTCTCTGCCGCACAGGCGCAGGTCCCCCTACCTGACATGGTACTCGTCACCGGTGGCACCTACCAGATGGGCAGCACCACAGGTGAGAAAAATGAGAAACCCGTACACGCAGTCACTCTCAAAAGCTTCTACATAGGCAAATACGAAGTAACGCAAAAACTCTGGGCACAGGTCATGGGCGATACTCCGTCCCACCACAGAAACTGTCCCGATTGCCCCGTGGAATCTGTGACGCCGGAGCAGGTCTCACAGTTCATAGTCCGGCTAAATCAAATGACAGAGCATCAGTACCGCCTGCCCACAGAGGCTGAGTGGGAGTACGCCGCACTAGGTGGTGCACAGACGCGAGGCTATCGCTATCCCGGTAGTAACGATCTGGCCGAGGTGGCCTGGTACCGGCCCAATGCGGGCGACACGACACACCCCGTAGGCCTCCGGAAACCAAATGAACTAGGACTCTACGATATGGCGGGCAATGCCTGGGAGCTGTGCAGTGACTATTATGATCCGGGCTACTATGCAGTGAGCCCTGCTACTGATCCGCGAAATGATAAACCGGCAGCCTTTCGCCTGCTACGCGGAGGCTCATGGCGTAGCGCCGAGAACCGCTGCTACTCCCGTGCCCGCAACAGGAACGTGTACGACCACTACCACTTTGGCAATGGAGGCTTTAGGCTGGTATTGGATAAATGATGACTACTGATGGGTACTCTCCATCACACTGATCTGGAAGTCGCCCTGTGTCAGGTGTACGACATTGGTATCCAGAGAACGAGAAAGGTTGACATTAAATGTTCCCTTTACCTTATACAGGTTGTAGTAAAGCGCCGGAGAGTCCGGTGTAGTCAGTGATGAATGACCATTTGCAGTAATTGAAGTAATGGTCAGGCTGGAGCCCAGATTGCTGGTGTACTCGCTAGACATCGTTCTGTAGAGACTATCCGGATATGAGAATGTAAATAGATATGCTTTGGAAGCAGTGTCACTACTGGTATGAAATGTTTTGCCTACCCAAGTCCTTATAATAGAGTCATGCGGATATGGATTGGCACTATCTATCAACTTGAACGTAGCATCGTTCAGAAAGGAACTACATAGCCCTGTAGAGCCATTGCACTCACTCTTATTATTATCTCCATGATAGAACCAGGTAGTATCCAGCTTGGCGCGCCAGTAGAATGTATCTGTGATGGCGTGCTGTACGTTTCCCTGCGGAGTGGCGGCTTTATTGTCCTTTTTGCAAGCGGCTACAAGACCTAAAACTCCGATGATGGCTGCGAGAGCCCATGTCCTTTTCTGCATGATAGATATGATGTTATTCTCCAAAAATGATAAAAAAACCGCAATCCGGCGTACTGCTTATACGCATACGGGATCATTGCTGTTTCTTTTCTCAGACAGGACGGCAGGGTTTACGGCAAAATCACTAATCTTGAGCCATGGAGCTCTTCGTACATTGGAATGTCAACCCGACCATTCCGATCAATTTTCATCTTTTTTCTGTGCAGTGGTACGGACTGATGTGGACCCTGTCCATCTTCGGTTGTTTCTTCCTGGGCCGCCGGATCCTGGCCAAGGAGAACCTCAGCGAGGAGAATCTGGTGTTGATCATTCAGTATATCTTCATCGGGGCTATCATCGGCGCACGCCTCGGGCAGGTTTTCTTCTACCAGCCCTCATTTTTCCTGGCCCACCCCCTCGAGATATTCAGTGTTTGGAAGGGCGGGCTCTCCAGCCATGGCGGCGTGATCGGCGGGCTCGTAGCCATCTACCTGTTTCACAGAGGGCATCCGGAGTTTCAGCTGCTGTGGCTGCTGGATCGCGTGGCGCTCATCATCTACCTGCCAGCTGCCCTCATACGCTTTGGCAATCTGATGAACTCCGAGCTGATAGGCAAAGTGACCACAGTGCCATGGGGTTTCATATTCCCGGGTGAGTCTGAAGCAAGGCATCCGGTGGTACTGTATGAGAGTATTTGTTACTTTATCCTGCTACTCATCGTTACACAGATATATCGCAGTATAGGTGGCAAGCGTCCTGGCTTTTACGTGGCTTTCTTTTTCACTTTCATCTTCCTCACCCGGTTTATGCTGGAGTTTATGAAGGAGCCGGAGAAAACGGTAGGACCGATCAGTTCTACGCAGCTACTGAGCATACCGCTCATACTGCTGGGCATTATTATGTTTATCTTCACCTATAGAAAATCAGCACAGGCAGCATAGTGGCAAAGTACGAGAAATGGCTGGGAGCCGGATTAGGTTTTGTAGTAGGCGGTCCTATGGGCAGCATGATAGGCTATGCCGCCGGCGAGCAGATAGGCAAGCCTGCGAAAAAATACAGCAATACTGCCAATACCTCCGAGTTTGAGACCAACCTCATCCTGCTCGCGTCGGCACTGATCAAAGCTGACGGCCGGGTGACCCGCGAGGAGTTGGATTTTGTACGCAGCTTTTTTACCGACCATTTCGATCCTGTGCATATAGAGGAGAAAATGGCCATTCTGCATCACTGCCTCGAGCGCCAGTACAATACGCGGAAGGCCTGTGACGACCTGCGGATATCCGCCTCTATGTCTACGCGTGTCCAGATCCTGCACTTCCTGTTTGACATAGCGATAGCAGATACTGATCTTAGCCAGCGTGAGCGGGATACTATTTTTGTCATAGCGGGGTGGCTCAATATCAATGATATTGATTTTGACCGCATCCGCCAGTCTTATATAGCAGAGGTCAAGCGCTACAATATCTTTGGGCTGCCACACACAGCGACCTTTGAAGAGATCAAGGCGGCCTACCGACGGCTAGTCCTGGAGTATCATCCTGACCGCAATATAGACCTGCCTCCTGCCCAGCAGAAAGCTCTGGCTGCAAAATTTCGCCAGGTACAGGATGCATTTGAGCAGATCCGTGCAGAGCGCGGTATAGATTAAAATCCGCTCCATGCGCGCATCATATCATTCTTACAGCCTTGAGTTTAAGCGCCCGGTACTCACCTCCCGCGGGCAAATGACGCATAAGCAGGGCTACTACCTGACCGTAGAGCAGGATGGCATCACCGGCACAGGCGAGTGCAGCTATATAGAGGGACTGAGCATAGATGATCTGCCATACTATGAGGCTGCACTGCGCAGCATCTGCACTCAGATAGAGACAGTAGCTACTGCGTATTATGATACAGGCAAACTGCCTACCGAGCTGCTCACTCGTTTCCCTTCTATAGCTTTTGGACTGGAGACAGCGCTGCTGGACCTGAAAAGCGGAGGCCGGCACGAGATCATAAAAGGTTCCGAATTTTATCAAGGCAAGAAAGCTATACCGATCAATGGCCTTGTCTGGATGGGAGATCCAGGCTTTATGCGCGAGCAGATAGCCCAAAAACTGGCAGACGGTTTCCACTGCATCAAGATCAAAGTCGGTGCGATAGACTTTGATGAGGAGTGCCGGCTGATAGAAACTATCCGCACTGGCTATAGCCCTCACCAGATAGAGCTGCGCCTCGATGCCAATGGTGCATTTACTAACTTAGATGTGCGTAGTAAACTGAAACGTCTCTCGGCTTACTCCATCCACTCTATAGAGCAGCCTATCAAACCCCAGCAGTACCTGCTCATGCACGAGCTCTGCCGCGAAAATATTATACCTATAGCACTGGATGAAGAGCTGATCGGCACCAGTGACAGCTTCATACGATATAAGATGCTGGAGACTATCCGGCCACAATACATTATCCTGAAACCTAGCCTGCTAGGAGGCCTGGCGGTCTGTGATGACTGGATAGAGCAGGCTACCCGGCTCAATATACCATGGTGGGCTACATCAGCGTTGGAAGGTAATATAGGACTAAATGCTATAGCTCAGTGGGCTGAGTCTAAGAATACCAGCATGGTACAAGGCCTGGGCACAGGGGCGCTATATAAGAATAATGTCAGATCCCCCCTATCCATCAGCCATGGCCAACTGAGCTACGTAAGATCTGTCTCCTGGGATTAGCACATTTATAGAATTAGCCTTATCATTGTCCATATGGATAAAACTGGCGCATCAGGCTCTGGATCAGCTACATCTCCGGGGCGTGTACACTTTCTGGATAGCTGGAGGGGCATTGCAGCAGTGGCAGTAGTTTTTTTCCATCTTATCGCCCCGGCAGCGGCAGCGTTTCACCTGGGTGATTCTTATTCGTTTTATTCCAGGCTTGCCTTTGACGGTACTGATTGGGTATCATTCTTCTTTGTCCTTAGCGGATTTGCACTGAGCTACAGCTTTATTATATCGGGCAAACAACTGGACGTATTAGACTTCTATGTAAAACGTATCTTCCGGATATACCCCTTGTACATACTGGCAGTCATGCTATCGTATATACTGGCCAGGGCGCAGGGGCCATACTCTGGCATGGAGCTTTTTCGTGAGCTGTTGCTTTTCCCACGCTTTGTCAAACTACTCGTTCCCGGCTGGTCGCTTTCTGTAGAGATCGAGTGCTCTCTTGTCATGCCATTGATCATCATTTATGCACTCTACAGCAGAAAGAGCTTTATCCTCGTAGCACTAGGCAGCCTGCTCCTCTATACTATCGCCGGGCGTCAGCCGGAGGAGTCTGCTACCAGTTTTGTATTTCACTTTATGCTGGGTACTTATATGGCTCTGCTGCTCAAAGAGTACCATAAGTCTAATATCAAGCTTCCTCTGGCTGATGTCTCCCTTCCCGTTATTTTGCTTTTGCTCCTTTTATCTTATCCCCTATTCTGTATGCGATGGTATATCCAGAGTGTACCCAAGGTCGGCTTCCTGGTCAAACTGGGCTGCGATACTATCAATATGTCTTTTCACCAGCTATTTCACTTCATATCAGGTGCCCTGTCCTTTGTCATCATTCTCGCGACCCTCGCCAATGTACGCCTCCAAAAGATCATGTCCCTTGCTCCGTTGCAGTTTCTTGGCAAGATATCTTTTGGGATTTATATTATGCATTATCCTATTATTACGTATTTCTTCCCACGCCTCTATACAGTCATAGCATCTGGCAGCTCCTTGCCAGCCACTATATCACTGATCCTGATCCAGGTCATTATATTGGGACTGGTCATAGCCTGCGCCTACCTGACCTATATCATTATAGAGAAACCCTTTATTAACTTAGGACAAAAAGTCATAGCTTTACCCCAATACAACAACATCAAAAGCCGGCTAAGCAAATGAAGTACGTTCCGTTCAATAACTATGACGAACTATTGAATCTGGGTAAATCCAGGCATGCAGATTATATCTCCTCAGATCCGTTTCCGAGTGGTTATTTCGAAAACTTCTTTAATCCGGAGATGCTCGATGAGGTTCTGGCAGAATTTCCAGATCTTACCAAAATAGCCGACTACCAATTTGCCAATACCAATGAGCAGAAGCTGGCTACCAAAGGTGAATACAAACTAGGCGAGAAAGCGCGCGACTTTATTCATTTCCTCAACTCCCAACCCTTCCTTGATTTCCTTACAGAACTAACCGGTATCGAAAACCTACTGCCAGACCCTACCTTGGCCGGTGGAGGTTATCATGAGATAAAGCCGGGAGGCTTCCTTAAAATACATAGCGACTTTAATAAGCATCCTATCTACAAGCTGGATCGCAGGCTCAATGTGCTGATCTACCTGAATAAAGACTGGAAAGAAGAATACGGCGGCCATTTTGAGCTTTGGGATACAGACATGACTCACTGCGTCAAGAAGATTTCGCCTCGCTTTAACACGATGGCTATGTTTTCTACAACGAGCCGCTCCTACCATGGCCATCCCAATGCGCTGATGTGTCCTCCGGACCGTAGCCGCAAATCAATAGCCCTTTACTATTATACTAATGGACGTCCTCAAAATGAGGTAGAAGAATTTCTTGAAGACCACTCCACGATCTTCAAGGCACGGAAGGGTATGGATAATGTGCAGGAAACTGAAAAATACCTGCAATACAAACTGGATAAGGCAAAAAAAGATAAGACCCGCGAAACACTGATAGGTGTAGCCAAGTCTCTGACCCCGCCTATCATCTGGAATCAACTGAAAAAAGCCTCGGGTAAGTAAGCATTAAGATCATTCTTTCAGCCACTCGCCCTTCCGGGAAGGTGTGGTCACCGGATTGATCCGTCCTGAGTGCTTGCCATCCCACTGCACCTCAAAAGTACTAAGCCTGAGATCCGGCACGTAGTAATCTGTAGATGTGATCTGCGCTCCACTGGCAAAGGCAGCCTGCTTGCGGTGAGGATCATTTGCCCGGGCATCCATCGTCTCTATATCGGAGCGTGTACGCACTATATATCCCTGTTTTACCAGCTTCACTATGTTGGCGCTGTCATTGATAGACTCATCCTGCATCACAAAGGCGACATCAGGGCGCTCAGGTGAGCCATAGATACACATGGCGCGCCCATGCAGAGACGGATGCCCCTTGAGGTATGTGTCCTTAGAGCCGC
>CAZNDJ010000143.1:0-8683 GCA_964571705.1 uncultured Chitinophagaceae bacterium | reverse complement strand
GGGGCGAGAAGGTCTTTGAATCTACCAACCAGTCACAGGGATGGGATGGTACCTATAGGGGGGTACTGCTAGAGCCGGGTGTCTACATTTACGTGCTAGACCTGGTGTACCTCAATGAACACAAACGTGTAAAGGACGGTAGTCTCACGCTGATCAGGTGATGATACATAAACAATACTGCATAAAGGCCACCGAAAGGGTGGCCTTTTTTATTGTCAGGCAATAAAATACACAAGGTTACAAAGGTGCCCTTGTGCAGTACCAGTCAGGGGTTTTGAGCACAATGGTTTCATTGTTTCTTACAATCCTGAAAACCGCTCTGCTATTAGCTTTCACGCGTAAACGGAAGCAAAACCAGAGCTATGCGACTCGGACTTGTAACCCTTCTTGTTTTCTGTTCAGTATGTGTATTTGGCCGGGTAGTACCGTCCTTCACATGTGATGTGGTGAGCGGCTGCTCCCCATTGGTAGTCAATATCACAGATCATACTGCTGGCGCCACCTCGTGGAGCTGGAACCTCGGTAATGGCAATAGCGCTACACAGCAAAATCCTGCCGCTACTTACTTTACCCCTGGCACATATACTATCAGGCTTACAGTATCTGATGGTCAATCAACAGATACTATGACACGCACCATTACAGTTTTTGCAAAAGCAACTGTCGATTTTGCTGCTGATAAGAGAAGTGCATGTCCCGGTGATACTGTACGCTTCACATCTATGGTGACACGAGGTAGTGCAGGTATCAGCCAGTATGCCTGGGGATTTGGCAATGGTATCGCAAGCAGCGCCCTGAATCCTGCCTACAAGTACACACAACCCGGAGACTATGATGTGACGCTGGTGGTGCAAGACTCTAATGGCTGTGTGGCTAATTTGACCCGTCGCAACTTTGTGCATATATGGCCGGCTCCAGTGGCGGCATTCACACCTACACCAGCTACTACCTGCGGCGTGAGTCAGAATGTAGCTTTCACAAACCAATCTACCGGTAGCTCGCTGACCTATGTATGGAACTTTGGCGATAGCACCAGCTCGACCGCAAGTGCTCCTACACATTTATATCAGTACGGCAAGTACAAAGCTGTATTGTCTCTAACTGATAGCAATGGCTGCCGTGCCAGTTTCATAAAGAATATAGCCGTCATCAACCTTCATGCAGATTTCGTAGCAGATAAGCAGCAGATATGCGCAGGGGAGGAGGTGAGCTTTGAAAATCGCTCTCCGATGGCAGGTACAGCGTGGTGGTGGACCTTCGGTGACGGAGGCAACTCCAATAAGCAAAATCCTAAGCACATCTACACCACTCCAGGTGTTTATACTGTTACTTTCACTGTCAAGGATGCGACCTGTCGTGACTCTGTATCCCGCACAGCATTTATCACCGTGACACAGGGATTCTCCCTCTCTATGTATGCAGACAACCGTAACTCATGCGTAGCTCCGTTTACAGTACATTTCAGCAGTCAGACCAATGGTGCCGGCGTGACCTATGCATGGGACTTTGGTGATGGCCACAGCTCCACTGATTCAAATGCTACAAATGTTTATCATTCATCTTCTACATTCAATGTAACGCTGACCGCTATCGATAGCAACGGCTGCAAGGAAGTACTGGCGCAACCGGGCTTCATCACTACATCGCGTCCATGGACTAAATTTACTGCTGATACGCTGACCTGCCCTGGTGCCGCAGTACATTTTACAAACAGGACCACTGGCGCGAGCAGGTATCTGTGGAACTTTGGTGATGGGGATACCTCTACGCTGACCAACCCCGCCCATATCTATCGCAGCTACGGCCGCTACAATGTGAGCCTGACAGCTATCGATACGTCTGGCTGTGACTCTACGCTGGTCAAGCATGCACTGGTAAAGGTAGACTCAGCGGCTGTAGATTTTCATGTAGATCGTACTTTCTCACCATGTCCTCCACTCGTATCGGTATTCAGCACCGTGACCAACCGCAATGACCTGAAGTTTACATGGGATTTCGGAGATGGGTACAAGGATACGGCCGCTAATCCTACGCATATCTTCTTTCACCCTGGTGTCTATACCGTAAAGCTGATAGGTACCAGCAAACTAGGCTGCACAGATACAGTGATCTACCCGCATCTGATCACAGTATTGGGACCTACGGGCATTTTCTCTATGACACCTGACCGTGGCTGCGGTATCGTACCGGTCCAGTTTTCGGGCGCTGTATCCAGCAATACTCAAAGTATCGTATGCGACCTCGGTGATGGTCATCTCTATAGCGACTCGCTCAATTTTACCTATAACTATACTCAGCCTCGTATCTATCATCCTAAGTTTATCCTGACAGATGCTATAGGCTGCTCTGTGCCGTATGACCTGGACTCAGTCTCTGTGGGAGTGAATCCTGTCATGCACCTGCGCGATACTACCATCTGCCCCGGCCAGCAGGTGAAAGTCGCTCTCGGAGCCGACCGCTACAGCTGGATAGCTAAAGTATGTGACACATGTGGCCGTGTACCTAATATACAGGATACTACGGCACTGCTCATAGCCACTCCGGCTGTGACCACCACCTATACAGTGACTGCCACTACTATAGGCGGCTGTACTGCTACAGATCATTTCACTGTGCAGATCGCGGCACCTCCAGTATTTCCGGCCTTTGATAGTATCAATGCCTGCCTGAATGAGACCATTCAGTTTCCAGCTATACATGCGGATAGCGTGCGCTGGTTTCCTGCATCATACCTGAATAGTGCTACGGCGCTGGCTCCGGTCTGCACACCAGCTTCTTCCATTACCTACAATGTGACAGCCTATAACAGCTCTGGCTGTGCCGCGACAAAGCAGGTGCCTCTCAAGATACTGTCACACGTGTATGCTACACTGTCAGGAGATACTACTGTATGCGGAGGCTCCCAAGTACAGCTACACCTGAGGCTGATAGATACATCCTATAGCGGTACTACCTATCAGTGGCAGGCTGAAGGCCTTCTGGGTACTGGTAGTGACCCGATCATTACGGCTGGCCAAACCTCTCAGACGGTGCAAGTGATCACCAGAAGCGGTACCTGCGTACCTGATACTGATAGGGTCACGATATATGTCCGCGCCGCACCATCTGTAAAACTGCCAGGCAACACCCTCGCTACCGCCGGAGCGGAGATCAGGATAGCAGCAGAGGCTGTCGGAGCCACTACGTACCAGTGGACGGCAAAAGATACAGTGGGCTGCAGCGACTGCCGCGTCACAAGCCTGATACCATATAATGCACAGACAGTTTATGTGACCGTAGCCAATCAATATGGCTGTACCGCCACCGACTCTATGGAGATACGTGTACAGCAGTGCGATCCATCTTCTGTTTTTATCCCAAATACATTCACACCTAATGGTGATGGTACTAATGATGTACTATTTGTACGCTCCCGCACACTCGCTCAGGTGGAGTCCTTCAGGATATTTGACCGCTGGGGTGGGATGATATATGAGGGCAAGGACCTGGAGCATGGCTGGGATGGTACTGTAAACGGTACGCCGGCACAGCAAGGTGTCTATGTGTACGCCCTGGCCGGCAAATGCGAAGCGGGCTACGATATAGAGGCCAATGGCTCTGTGACCCTGCTGCGCTAAACTGTATAGCATTCCCTACATCTGTCCAGAAATTTAGATAATTCCTCCCCGGATTGAAACTTAATCCGGGGTTTGGAGTATATGTACCCATACGCCCGATACCCCTTTAGGTGTACAAAAATCTGATTGTGACAAACAACTCAGTGAATAGTACCCAAACCGAGCATCAGACGTATACCCGATCAAACTAGATTATGAAGCTCGTTACCCTTACCTGCTTAATCTTTATCTCGGCTATGACCATGGCCACCGGTTCAGCTAGTTTCAGCTGTGACGTGACGCATGGATGCTCACCACTACTGGTGCATATGACCGACCATACCAGCGGCGCCACCTCATGGCGCTGGAACCTGGGTAATGGTAATACCTCTACTCAACAGAATCCATCAGCCACCTACGCTACTCCTGGTGTATATCACGTCACACTGATCGCTACGCGCGGCTCACAGATAGACTCTACTACCCAGACTATCGTGGTGAATGGTATACCTTCCATTGACTTTTCTGCCAGCAGGAATGCAGTATGTCCCGGCGATTCTATCGGATTTGCTGCAGTGATATCTACTGCCGGCTCAGCACCCGTAGATCACTACGCATGGAGTTTTGGCAATGGAGCAGGTAGCAGCCAGATCAATAGCTCCTACCGCTACAGCCAGAGTGGACTCTACGATGTGACACTGGTGGCACGCGATACAAATGGCTGCACTTCCAGCCTCACTAAGCCTGCCTATATCCGTGTATGGCAGTCTCCAGTAGCCAATTACTCCCTGACACCTGCTACCTCATGCGGTATATCGCAAGTGGTGACATTCACAGATCAGTCTCAGGGCGCCGGACTGACCTATAGACTAGCATTTGGTGATGGTGATACTGCTACTGCAGCTAACGTAATCCACACCTATAGCTATGGCCGCTTTAACTCCCGACTGACAGTGACCAATGTAAACGGCTGCTCTGCCAGTGTAGTAAAGCCAGTGGCAGTGATCAACCTCGGTGCTGCCTTCCGCTCGGACAAGCAGACGGTGTGCACAGGCGAGCAGGTAACCTTTGAAAACCTCTCTCCGATGTCCGGCACCAGCTGGCTATGGTATTTCGGTGATGGTACATCAGCGAACCGTCAGAATCCGACACATATCTATACCACTCCCGGTATCTATTCTGTGACCTTTATCATTCGCGATGGAGCCTGCACGGACACGATCACACGCACTAATTTTATCACTGTCAATACGGGTTTTGCAGTATCATTCACGCCTGATAACCGCCGTTCTTGTGATGTGCCGTTTGTGGTACACTACACCAGTCAAGTGTCTGCTACTACTCCTGTCACATATTCATGGCAGTTTGGTAATGGCAGCCTGGCCAATACGGCTAATCCATCGACCACCTATACTGCTCCATCTACGTACAACGTATCTCTCACTGTGACTGATAGCAATGGCTGTACTGTAAAGATGGAGGTGCCAGGCCTTATCACTGCGGGACGTCCCAATCCAAAGTTTCTGTGTGATACAGCTACCTGTCCCGGCTCTCATGTGACATTTGTAAATCGCACACAGAACGGAGCATTTTACTACTGGAGCTTCGGAGATGGCGATACAGCTATCCGGGAGACCCCGGTGCATACATTCCGCAATACCGGTGACTATACTGTGCGTCTGCGTGCTATGGATAGCACAGGCTGTGACTCTACCTACTCGATGGTGATACATGTCACGGCTCCGGTCATAGACTTCCGCGCCAGCCAGTCCTTCAGTACCTGCCCGCCGCTGGTGACCGCGTTTCGCAGTATAGCTAACAGGCAGGGCCTGCGCTATGCATGGGATTTTGGCGATGGTACTGCAGATACTGCCGCAAATCCAACTCACATTTATTCTCATCCCGGCGTATATACAGTGAAACTAATAGCCACAGCGCCACAAGGCTGTAAGGATACAATGGTCTACAATAACATGATCACCGTGCAGGGGCCGACAGGTAGTTTCTCCATCTCGGGCAACTCCGGCTGTGTGCCGCTCACCGTCTCATTCTCTGGTTCTTCCGCTACGAGCAATATTCAGACCGTAACCTGCGATCTCGGCAATGGTATCCTGCATACGGGTGCTATGAATTTCACCTATACCTATACAGATCCCCGCGTTTACTATCCGAGATTTGTACTCACTGACCAGGTAGGATGCAGTATACCTTTTGATCTTGACTCCATTTTTGCTGTAACAAGTCCTGTGCTGAATGTACATGATACATCTATCTGCTACGGCCAGACTGTGCAGATGGCACTCGGTACAGATCATTATAGCTGGACGGCCATAGCCTGTGATACCTGCGGCCGTGTACCATCTACTACAGATACAGTGGCCACGGCACTGCTGGCACCGGATGTCAATACTACCTATACTATCTATGCGTCAAACAATCTGGGATGCAGCTCTACCGGTACTTTCTCTATAGCAGTGAAAGGACTACAGGTACTGGCTGCAAAGGATACGGTCAGGATCTGCCATGGTGAAAATGCACAACTAGGTCCCGTGACCGGAGATAGCGTGATATGGACACCATCCACCTACCTGAATGACTCTACGTCTCCATCACCGCTCAGCTATACTGTCTCATCTATGCGCTATACTGCCCGCTCATATGATACTCATGGCTGCGCCTACTCACAAGATGTACCGGTGAAAGTAGTACAACAGGTCCGGGTGCTGATCACGCCTGATACTACAGTATGCCCTGATGCTACAGTACAACTCCATGTAGCTGCTATAGATAGCTCTGTGCAGGCAGGAGTACATTACTCTTGGTACACGTCACCTGGGCTAGACCGCATCAGTGGGCAGACCGTGACTGCACAGATGCACTCGGATGAGCAGATATTTCATGTAGTCACTACTAGTGGCACATGCTGGCCTGATACATCTACCATCACCGTGCATGTACGTGGCAATGCTCACGTAGAGCTGCCTGAGCAGATGACTGTAGTAGTAAATGGCGAATTACCTCTACACATTGAGTCTGGCGATCTCGCCACCTATCACTGGACGGTCAGTGGCGCCGGAGAGCTGTCATGCAGTGACTGTATGAAGCCTACATTCAAACCGGCACAGGATCAGATGGTGCGCCTGACAGGTGCCGACCAGTATGGCTGCATAGCCAGTGATAGCATGCTGATACATGTGTTGCCATGTGACCCTGAGGAAATATTTGTGGCCAATACCTTCACGCCGAATGGTGATGGCCTGCATGATAAAGTGCTGCTGCACTCACGTACACTGACACAGCTGGATTACTTCCGCGTGTATGATAGGTGGGGAGCCATCGTATTTGAAAGCCACGATGTGGCTGAGGGCTGGGACGGCCTGATCAATGGTACACCGGCACCGCAAGGGGTGTACCTCTATACCGTCAGGGGCAAGTGCGACAGCGGCTACGGCCTGGAAAAGAATGGAACGATCACTCTGGTGAGATAAAGATTTAAGGGTAACGGGTTTATAAAAGGGCTGCCTCCGGGCGGCCTTTTTTTTGTTTCCGCCCGACATGTGCCAAACCCTGATGCCACAAGCATTTCATTGTCTTTTTTATAGTAGAAATTGTAGCTATTTCCCGCCGCTGCCGTATAAGAAAGCATTAAGACCCCTGCATAAAGCAAAATTCACATGAAAAGAATTAAACCCTTGCTGATCCTCCTGGTAGTACTGGCCACCTCAGTGGGCCGCGCTCAGGATGTACACTTCTCACAGTTTGGCATGTCCCCTATGATGCTCAATCCTGCACTGTCAGGCTTCAGTTCTGGCGATATCCGCATGTATGCCAACTTTCGCACGCAGTGGAATACAGTAGCCGGAGCAGGTGCATATCGTACCTTTGCCGGAGGGGTGGATGCTGCACTGGGCAAGGCTACAAAGTTTAGCAGTTTTGCGGGCCTCGGAGTTTCTTTCTTTTCTGATCAGGCTGGTACAGCCGGCTTTCAGACCAATAGGGTAGACCTCACATTCGCTTATCACTTTGTGCTGAATAAGCGCCATAATACTTCCTTATCTTTTGGCATTCAGGGTGCCTTTAATCATAGGGGATTTGACCCAAGCAAGTCCACCTATGATTCCTTTTATGATCCGTCTACTGGCTCATCGAGTAGCAGCAATGGTACGCAGGAGCAGTTTGCACGTACGAAGGTTTATTTTGGCGATGTGGGCATAGGTACGTTTTTCTCTACTACGGTGAAACAACGTAATGATGTGTATTTCGGCCTTAGCTTCAATCATCTCAACCAGCCGTCTATCTCATTTTTCGCCTCGGGCAATAACAATAAGGCTGCTGATAAGCTCTATATGAAAACCACGCTGCATGGTGGCGTGTCTGCTGCTGTGAGTGACAAGGTGTGGATCATTCCTAATTTCTTTGTAATGATACAGGGGCCTGCACAGCAGTACAATATCGGTACACACGTGAAAATGCAACTGGGCAATAAAGCTATGAGCCGTACCTTTGTCTCGCTGGGTCTGCAGGCGCGTATAGCCAAAGGCCTGGAGACACCAATGGGCGATGCCGTGATCATACAAACCCGCCTCGACTACAAGGCCTTTACTCTGGGCTTGTCATATGATATCAATGTGTCAAAGCTCCGCACAGCATCTTCTACATTTGGTGCGCCCGAGGTAGCTATGATGTACACCATCACTACCAAGCATAAACCGCGTGCAGTTTTCTGTCCTTTCATGCTCTGATATTTGGCCGGTCTACAATACTTCGCAAACAAGTTATTTATTGTGTCTCAGCGATGTAGGAGAATCAACTGTACACCGCCCTCGTCATATTCACTTTTATCAATGGAAATTAGTTCTCCGCATACCTAGAAAAGGGGATTCTCACATAGGTTAATTTGTTTATGTTTGTCAACAATGAACAAAACCGTACTCATCATAGACGATGACAAGGCACTCCAGATGCTCCTCGCCAGGATCATTAGCAAGGAGGGCTTTGATGTGCTGACTGCCGGAGATGCGCAGTCAGGACTAAAAGTACTGGAGAAAGAAAAGGTAATGGTAGTAATGAGTGATGTGAACCTGCCC
>CAZNDJ010000142.1:0-9092 GCA_964571705.1 uncultured Chitinophagaceae bacterium | reverse complement strand
GTAGAGATCAAGGTAGTCTTTGACCCCGTGATACAGGTCAACGTAAAACAATCATTGCTCTATGCCATAGAGAAGATCGTAGCCGGTGCAGAGAATAAAGTCCTGATGGCAAAGTTCTCCGAGCAGGTAAAGAAAATGACGGGGAGCAATGATACCATGCCACGACCTGATCTGTCTAAGATGATCGCCGTGACCAGTGAGACATCTTATGAAGGTTTTGACGAGCTGGCTATGAACTCCGTACAGCACAATGTACCTGCCTGGGCCATGTTTGCCATGTTTTTCATCGTCTTTCCCCTGGCGGGCAATTTCATCAAAGAGCGTGAGGATGGCAGCCTGCTGCGCATGAGACTGATAGCAGGTTCACGCTTCCACTTCATAGCCGGCAAATACATATTCTACTTCTTCGTCTGCCTGCTGCAGTTTGCACTGATGCTGGCTGTGGGTTTATTCCTGCTCCCACTGCTCGGCCTGCCTAAGCTGGTGATAGGGGAGAAGATACTATACATAGCGCTGACCGCTACCTGCATCTCCCTCGCTGCTACCGCCTACGGTATGGCAGTGGCGGGAGCCTTCCGCACGCATCATCAGGCGCTCACTTTTGGGGCCATATCTGTCGTACTGCTCGCGGCTATCGGCGGCGTGTGGGTACCGGTATATGTCCTGCCACATGCGCTACAGGTAGCCAGCAATATCTCTCCGCTCAGCTGGGGCCTGGAGCTGTGCAACGATGTGTTTCTGCGCCATACAGACTTCCGGCAGATGCTGCCACAGATAGGCCGGCTACTGATCTTTGCTGCCGGCTGCCTGGGCCTCGCCTATTTCCTGCACAACCGTCAAAACACACGCTGATGCCTACGCTGGCAGATATGCAGTCGCGCTATCAGCAGGCGCTGGAGCCGCTCTACGGGCAGCGTGAGGCGCGCAGCATTACTCAGTGGGTGCTGGAGGATGTCTTGCATCTGCAAGGCGTGAAACTGGTCATGGACCGCTTTCTGATCCTGACCTCGAACCAGCAGGAGGTCCTGGAGGATCATCTGAAGAGCCTCGTGACGCATGAGCCGGTGCAGTATGTACTCGGCTATGCAGAGTTTCATGGATTGAAGTTTAAGGTCAATCCATCCGTACTCATACCACGGCCGGAGACAGAGGATCTGGTAGACTGGGTGCTCTCTGAGATACAGCCCAATGCATCTCTGATAGACATCGGTACCGGCAGTGGCTGCATCCCTGTTTCTATCAAAAAGGATAAAGGCGATGTACAGGTGTCTGCTGTAGACATCAGTCCGGAAGCTCTCGCGATAGCGAAAGAGAATGCCAGGCTAAACGATGTGGAAGTACTGTTCAACCAGCTGGATATCCTATCAGGCATGCCTGCCGGCAAATACGATGTGATAGTCAGCAACCCACCCTATATCGGATACGAAGAGAAAAATGTAATGTCGGATAATGTGCTGAAGTTTGAGCCGCACATCGCTCTCTTTGCAGATGATCCCCTGATCTTTTACAAGCGTATCGCGGCTATCGCACCGCAAATATTGAATGACGGAGGAAGTGTCTATCTTGAGATAAGTGAATACCGTGCAGCGGAAGTCGTCACGATATTTGAGAAGGTCGGATTTCAGGCAGAGATAAAGAAAGACCTGACTGGCCGTGAGCGTATGGTCAAGGCCTCTCGTTGATCACTTCTTTTTCTTCTTCGCAGGTGTCTTGCGGGTAGCTACAGCATTGGGATTGACCAGCTTGCCCAGGTTCTTGCCGGTCTTATCTATCTTATAGCGGAAGGTCATGCCGTAGTCTTTGCTCTTCTTGTTTGCCTCCTTTAGCGATACTAGCGCCGTATCTCCAGCGAATGGCTCTGCATTCTCATAGATCGGCTGTATGACCCATGCACCGGAGTGGTCTATATAGCCGTAGGTAGAGTCGTTATCCGTGACCGCAGCCAGTCCGGAGGAGAAGGCCGATACATTCGCAAAGCTCTGCGTGAAAGGCTGACTACCGGAGCGATCTATGAATACCCAGCGGTCATCTTTTTTGACAGCAGCGAGGCCCTCGCTAAAAGAAGTCGCATCCTGATAGATGAATGGTATCACCACATGGTCGCGGTCATTGATAAAGCCGTAACCTTTGAAATTGTGCGCCGCATAGACGCCCTCTGAGAGTGGCTGTATATCCTCATAGTCTGCACCTACCACAAACTCACCCTTGCGGTTGATGATGCCAAACTTGCACGGCACACCATCGCAGTAGTCAAGCGCTACCACAGCCTTGCCGCCTATGAAGTCTCCCGCACTCGCAAAAGCCTTCTCGAAAGCTACTTTGCCATTCTTATCGATGTACGAGTACATACAGTTGTCCGTACATGGTTTCAAGGCTACCGCTGCCAGTCCTCCGCTGAACTCCGATGCGTCATCATATTGCGGCTGTATCACCAGCGTCTGCGTCTTGGGGTTCACATAGCCCCACTTGTCGTTAGATTTGAAGGGAGATAGCTCGAGCTTCGACAGGAAAATATCCTGCTGTATCTTATCCCTGAAAGGATTGCTGGGATACGCTTTCTGGAAAGCCTCGTAGCTGGAGTCGGTCGCATCCTGAGTGTACAGGTCGTAGAGTTGGTTCCACGCGTTCATGATGTTGCGATTAGATGGATAGGCTTTGATGAAGGTGTTGTACTCCCATACTTCACCCTTGCGCGTACTCATAGTATAGATGCTATCCTGCACTGCAGCGAGAAATGGATTCTTAGGATACGCCTTCTCAAACTCAGCATAGCCCTCTATCGTGCCGCGCTTCAGGTAGCCCTCGTAGATCTTGCGGTCATATTGCACCTGCGCTTCTTTGGCGTATGGCGCTGTAGGGTATTTTTCGAGGTATGTTTTAAATGCCTCTGCCGTATTAGCCTTGGTCATGTCTGCATAGAGCAGCTGCTCGTAGAGCTTATTGGCATCATTAAATTTCTTTGACTTAGGATAGTCATTCAGAAACTGGCGCAGTCCTTCTATATCATTCTTCAGCGAAAGGTCGTCATAGCGGATCTCATCACGTTTGTCGGAGGCTTCCTCGTTCAGCTTTTCATCTTTAGAGTACTTTACGAAGTTGTCATATGAGTCAAAGGTGTTCTTCGCCTTTGCCTTTTCGTAGGCCTGCTTATTGATATCGTTATACAGCTCCGTGATGGTAAAATCCCTCACACCATACTTCAGGTACTTTTTTGTCTGCTTGTCATCTTCCTTTAGCGGTATGGCGGTATAAGCCTTATTGACATAGATCGTAGCAGAGTCAAGGTTGATGCCCTTGTAGTCGCGGGCAGAGAAGAGCTTTGCCATGGCATAGTTGGCGGCTACATCCTTGGGGTCTTTCTCCAGTTCTTCTTTGATGCTGGCGCGGGCCTTGTCATAGTCGCCGCTGTTGATATTCTTAAATGCCTTGTCGAGGTCTCCCGCCATTATACTTTGTGCTGTCAGGAGGGATATGCAGGCTATAGAGATGATCTTTTTGCTCATGCGGTGCGGATGGTATTTTCTTTGATGAGATGGTTTATTTGTTCGTCGCTGATGCCTGACTCGCGCAGGATGGCGATGCTATCCTCGCCCAGGAGCGGTGCCTGCCAGTGCTGGTCTGTCATGCCCTCATGGCGCACAGGTGTAGCGATAGTGCTAAACGTTTTGCCTGCGAGGTCAAAGTCCACGAAGAGTTTTCTTTCGCGCAGGTAGGCGTCAGTAGTGAGTTCGTCCAGGTCATTGATGGCAGTGAGGCACACGTCGTCTTTTTGAAAGAACGTTAGCCACTCTGTTCTGGTCTTTGTGCGGAATATATTTTGTAATTCTTTCTGAATCGTGGCTTGGACACTTACATCACCTAATATCTGCTCCCGCCATTCTGGTCGACCCAGTCGCTCACATACCTTGTTCCAAAACTTCGGCTCCAGCGATCCTAGCGCTACATACTTGCCATCGCCACATTCATAGACGTTATAGTTAGCCTGTCCACCTGATAGTTGAAACTTGCCACGCGTATGCCCCTTACCCAGTGCCTGCTGCTCTGCAAATGGCAGTGCGAGAAATGGCAGCACGCTATCTGTCATGGCTATGTCGAGCCATTCGCCGGTACCGGTTTTTTCCCGGCGGTAGAGGGCGGTGGTCACTGCATTCATAGCCATGTAGGAGCCGCCTGCGATATCTGCCATCTGGAAACCCGGTATGACTGGTTTTCCTTTTTCATCACCAGTCACGCCCAGGGCTCCAGCTATAGCTATATAGTTGAGATCATGACCAGCGGACTGTGCCAGCGACGATTCTTGTCCGTAGCCGGTGATAGAAACGTATATCAGTCGTGGGTTGATCGCCTTCAGCGTTTCATAGTCCAGTCCCATGCTCTTCATCACTCCGGGCCGGTACTGCTCGATGAAGACATCAGCCCTACGCACGATGTCCAGCAGCGCAGCTTTGCCCGCAGGGGAGAGGAAGTTTATGGCCAGGCTGCGCTTGTTTCTATTCAGTGCATAGTAGAAAGCAGACGTACCCTCTATCAGCGGCTCAAACGAGCGGATATAGTCCGGAGAGTCAGGATCTTCCACCTTGATCACATCGGCGCCCATATCTGCCAGCATCATAGTAGCCAGCGGACCGGGCAGTAGCCGTGTGAGGTCAATGATCGTCACACCCTCCAGCGGGCCTTTACGTTTAGGTCTTTCTGTTGTATTCAACCCCGACCCTCGTCCTTCGCCTTCCGTCCCTGTATTCTCATACTTCCTGAAGCACTTTGCGAACTGCATCATCTCCATCAGGTTGCTCACCTGTATCTGGCCGCTCATGAGGGCTGTCTGCGGGTTGAGTTTGCCGGTCTCGAGGTCAATATAGGTTGCGGCGTCTGTACTGATCACGCAGGTAGGCGCACCGGTCAGGGTAGTATCCAGCCTGCAGGTGTTATTTTCTATCGTGATGGTATATCCGAAATCCTCTGCGCCGCTGATCACAAAGTGAAAGATGCAGGTGAGGCCGTTGGCTTTCTCAGGGCGGAAGCGGGAAGGGGCGGAGTCAAGTATCTGTCTGGCGGTGATGGGCATGAGGTGATGGCGTGTCAGGTTTTTATCTTGCCGCGGCGGGGGCGTATATATGTGATGATGAGTATCGCTACCAGCGCAGCCAGCCCGATGATCCAGGCAGATAGCTCTTTGAAATCTGAGAACAGTTTCATCGCGTCGTGTTTATTAGTAAGCCCACTTCACATACATGGCCCCCCAGGTGAATCCTCCGCCAAAGGTGGCCAGTATCAGGTTGTCGCCTTTCTTCAGTCGCTGCTCCCACTCCCAGAGGCAGAGTGGTATCGTGCCATTTGTCGTATTGCCATAGCGCTGGATATTGACCATTACTTTCTCTGCGGGCAGGCCCACATACTCACGTGTGGCGTCTATGATGCGCAGGTTGGCCTGATGGGGCACCAGCCAGGCTACATCATCAGCCGTCAGGTTGTTGCGCTTCATCACCTGGCCAGAGACATCTGCCATATTCTTTACAGCAAACTTGAAAACGGTCTTGCCCTCCTGATAGACGAAGTGCTCCCGATTGGCTACGGTCTCTGCGGTAGCAGGTTTCTGAGAGCCACCTGCCTTCTGATGGAGGTAGTGGCGGCCGGCGCCATCTATGCGCAGCTGCGAGTCGAGTATGCCGAGGCCGTCAATGTTTGGCTCCAGTAGTACACATCCGGCACCATCGCCAAATATCACGCAGGTATTGCGATCTGTATAGTCAATGATAGAAGACATCTTGTCCGCACCCACTACCAGCACTTTTTTAGCCCTGCCGGACTCGATGTAGCTCGCACCATTTTGCAAAGCAAATAAGAAGCCTGAGCAGGCTGCCGAGATGTCGTATGCCCAGCAGTTGGTCGCGCCGATCTTGTCAGCCAGTATCACTGCCGTAGACGGGAAAAGCATATCCGGTGTGGTGGTAGCCACGAGGATAATGTCGATATCGTTTGGTGCGAGATTCTTTTTAGCCAGTAGCTTGGTCACGGCCTCGTAGGCCATATCTGAGGTAGCCAGGCCCGGCTCGCGCAGGATGTGGCGCTCCTTGATACCCGTACGCTCGGTGATCCACTGATTCGTAGTATCCACCATGGTCTCGAGCTCCTGATTGGTGAGTACATATGGTGGTACGTATCCTTCTACGCCGGTGATGGCTGCAGTTATCTTCATGTATAGTCGTTTGGTCACGCTGCAGCCGCGCTGCAGGCTCTAAATCACGTATCAATGATACGACATAAAATCTAAATGGCAGGGGCTGCGGTTTGCCGGAAAGTTGATATTTTGCAACACCTCACGGGGTAAATGCACACCCTGCACTACACCCGCATAAACCGCTGAATGAAAGGCAGAAACATACTGATAGCAGCTGGTGTCACTTTAGGTATCCTCGTGGTGCTGGAGGTGGTGTCTAGGATTGTAGTGTCCCAAATTTACAACCGCAAATTTGACTCATCACTGATAGAGCCGCATAAATACGGTGCGACAGATGGACTGAAAGCCAATGCCACCGGTACGGTCTGGGGCAAACCTTTTCATACGGATGATATGGGCGGACGCAAGCACCAGAAAAGTAAGACCGGAAAAAAGAAGGTGCTGATCATAGGAGACTCGGTGACGGAGGGCGTGGGCATCGATGACTCCTCTACCATAGCTAACCTGACCAATGACAGCGAGGAATGGGCTGATGCCGATGTCAGAAATATATCCATGATAGGCTGGTCGAGCCATGACTACAGCAATGTGATCGATCACCTCTTTGCGGCAGATACGTCTATCAGTGAGGTGTACCTATTCTACTGCCTCAATGATATCTATGGCAAAAGCGCTGTCAAAGACCTGCCGCCGATAGGCAATAAAGGGGTGATAAGTGAGATCAATGGCTGGCTGCAGGACAGGTATGCCACTTACCGCCTGATAAAACTCATGTGCTATAATCATAGCGATCACTACTATCAGTATGACAAGGCCCTCTATGAGGATCCTGCCCGGGTCGACGCTACGATAGCAGATATCGTGCATGTCAAGCAAGTCTGCGAGGCGCATAAAGCGCACTTTATGATCATGCTGGTGCCATACCGCTCACAGCTGGAGCACCGGGGGGATAACCTGCCGCAGAGGATATTGATAGATAAATTTCTCAAAAACGACATACAGGGCATGGACCTCTTGCGGCGATGGCCTCAGGAGGATGATTACTCTTCATTATTCCTGTATGGTGATGAGATACACTACTCTGCCCTCGGCCACAGCGAAATGATGCGGGCGATCTACGGCAGATAAACTACATTCGATTACAATCACTATAATTGTATAGCAAATAGATAGTATGACACAAGACATCAGAAATAACTGGACCACCGAGGAGGTCCGCGAGATATATAATACCCCCGTGCTGGAGCTGATCGTACGCGCTGCCAATGTGCACAAGCAATACCAGGCTACCGGCGAGGTGCAGGTATGTACCCTGCTCTCTGTCAAGACCGGTGGCTGCCCGGAGGACTGCTCCTACTGCCCGCAGGCTGCCCGCTATAATACGGGCGTAGAGGCGCACAAACTCATGAAGTATGAAGAGGTGGTAGACAAGGCGCTGATCGCTAAGAATGCCGGCTCTACGCGCTTCTGCATGGGTGCTGCCTGGAGGGATGTGCGCGACGGTCGCGACTTTGATAATGTGATAGACATGGTGAAGGGGGTCAATGCCCTCGGCCTGGAGGTGTGCTGTACGCTCGGTATGCTCTCTGAGGACCAGGCTGCACGCCTGAAAGAAGCCGGCCTCTATGCCTACAATCATAACCTCGATACCTCTCAGGAGCACTATAGCGATGTGATCACCACACGTACCTATCAGGACCGCCTGCGTACCCTCGACAATGTAGAGAAGGCCGGCATCAGCGTCTGCTGTGGTGGCATCATAGGTATGGGCGAGACTGACGAGGACCGTATCAAACTGCTGCACACACTGGCTACACGCCCGCAGCACCCTGAGTCGGTGCCGGTCAATGCACTGGTAGCCGTGACAGGTACCCCACTCGAAGGTCGCCAGAAGGTGCAGACCTGGGAGATGGTGCGCATGATCGCTACAGCTCGAATCCTGATGCCTAAATCAATGGTACGCCTCTCAGCAGGCCGCAATGAGATGTCTGTAGAGCAGCAGTCACTGTGCTTCCTGGCTGGAGCCAATTCTATCTTCACAGGAGAGAAACTGCTCACTACGCCTAACCCTGACTTCAGCGCTGACAAGGAGATGTTTGAAGTGCTGGGGCTGAAGCCTCGCGAGAGCTTCAAGGTAGAGAAGGAACTGGCTACGGCCAACTAAAACGCGTCCCGCGGGACACACCGTATGGACGCTATCCGCAGATACATTAAGAGTAAAATAGCTGACCGCCAGCGTGAGGACAACTTTCGCACGCTGCGACTGGTGGGCGGTATAGACTTTACCTCCAATGACTACATAGGGCTGGCGCGTGATGCTGCTTTTCACCAGAGAGTGGAGGCAGAGGTCACAGCGCATCAGCTACAGGGGGGCAGTACCGGTTCCCGACTGCTATCGGGCAATTCTGCGTATGCAGAAAAGCTGGAGAGCACGATTGCCGGCTTTCATCGATCACAAGCTGCGTTGCTTTTCAACTCCGGCTTCGATGCCAACTATGGGCTGCTGTCTGCACTGCCGTATAAGGGTGATACCATCATCTACGACGAACTCGTGCACGCCTCGATACACGATGGCATGAAGGCAGGCAAAGCAAACCGTGTAGCCTTTTATCACAATGACCTCGCAGACCTGGAGGCGAAACTCAAAGCTGCCACAGGACTCAAATACGTGGTCACAGAGTCGCTCTTCTCTATGGATGGGGACATGGCCCCGCTGCGGGAGATCGCTGCACTCTGCACAGCCTACGACGCAGGACTGATAGTAGATGAGGCGCACGCCACAGGTGTGATAGGAGAAAGGGGAGAAGGCCTCGTGAATCAACTAGGTATAGAGAATGAAGTGCTGGCCCGCATGCATACCTTCAGCAAGGCGCTGGGTGGGCATGGTGCGGTGATACTCTGCTCTGATGACCTC
>CAZNDJ010000141.1:0-9218 GCA_964571705.1 uncultured Chitinophagaceae bacterium | reverse complement strand
ACAAGATCTTCACGCGCGTGGGTGCTAGTGACAACCTGAGCGCGGGTGAGTCGACCTTTATGGTGGAGATGAATGAGACGGCGGGTATCATGAATAACCTGACGGCACGCAGCCTGATCCTGCTGGATGAGATAGGACGCGGCACCTCTACCTATGATGGCATCTCGATAGCATGGTCGCTGGCGGAGTTTCTGCATAACTATCCGCGGGCGCATCCGCGGACGCTCTTTGCTACGCACTATCATGAGCTGAATGAGCTGGCGGACAAATACGAGCGCATCAAGAACTACCACGTCTCTACCAAGGAGGTGGGCAATAAGGTGATCTTCCTGCGCAAGCTGGTGCCGGGTGGCTCAGAGCATAGCTTTGGCATACATGTGGCGAAGATGGCGGGTATGCCGCGCCTGATAGTAGACCGGGCCAATGAGATACTATCAGAGCTGGAGTCTAAGCGCGTGCAGTCTGATATCAAAGACACGATGAAGGGCATGCAAGCCAAGACGATGCAGATGAGCATGTTTGACATGACGGACCCGAAGCTGAAGGGGGTGGCTGCTCAGATAGAGAAGCTGGAGATCAATGCGCTGACACCGATAGAAGCGCTGATGAAGCTGCATGAATTGAAAAAGATGTTGGAGTAATGTGCTAATGCGACAATGTGCTGATTTGAAAATGAAATACAATTCATAAGCAGCATTTGAAATAACAAACCCCGCTTGTTTGCAAGCGGGGTTTGTGTTTGTATAAGATCGTGGGGACTACTTTGCAAGCAATTCGTCCAGATTGCCGTGAGCCATGGTGAAGCCTTCCTGGAAGCCCATCTCGAGGAGTTTCTTCATGTCTTCTGCCGTGGAGAAGGTCATGGTGACGGTGACTTTGGTGCCTGTTTGCGATGGCTCGAAAACTACATGCCAGTTGGTACGAGGGAAGTCGGGGTTGACAGTGCCCTGCCCATCGCAGAAGGCATCCAACGCAGTGTAGCTATGCTGCGGATCTATGGCGCTGTAGTCTGCGCGACAATGGTGCCGTTCGCCTGCCGGGCCTACCATGGAGTAGTACCAGGTGCCTCCGGGGCGAAAGTCCATGGACTTAGTTTCAGCCGTCCATGGCCTCGGCGCCCACCACTGGTCGAGTAGCTCGGGCTGTGTCCATGCGGGCCAGACGCGGTCTACGGGTGCGGCGAACTCGCGTATCACGGTGACCTGCTTTTTAGCTTCGTCCTTTGTCAGCTGCGTTTTGAGATTGGTGCTCATTTCTTTTTGGTTTTGGTTTTAGTGTTACTTAATAGTGTATCTAGCTGGGAGAAACGGTCCTCCCACATTTTCTGAAATGGGGCGAGCCAGTCGGAGACCTCTCTCATCTGCTCTACATTGAAATGGTAGTAGATCTCCCGCCCCCGCTGCTCCTGTTGCAGCAAATTGCATTCCACCAGGATCTTCATGTGATTGGACACTGCCTGGCGGCTGGTGTCAAAGTGCTCTGCTACAGCATTGGGCGTCATGGCGCCTAACGCTATCAGGCTTAGAATAGCCCTGCGAGTAGGATCGGCTATGGCTTGAAAAACATCTCTTCTCATCATTAGAATAATTATGCAATCATTTCATTGCAAATATACGCGCAAACATTCGATTGCGCAAATTTTTCAGTAGAATTACTTTAGGCACTACCAGAAAAACGAATAACAGATATGTCAGGATAGCCCTCCGATCAACACTGGCAGGGAAAAGTAAAATGTGGCGCCCTCTCCCACTCTTCCCTCGGCCCAGACCAGGCCACCATGTTTCTCTATGATGCGCTTGACCAGCAGGAGGCCTACACCGGTACCTTCAAATTCATTGGCTCCGTGAAGCCTTTGAAAGGCACCGAACAGCTTGCTATAAGCTGTCATATCAAATCCGGCACCATTATCCTGTATATAAAAGATAACGTCAGTAGCAGTACGAGTGGCACCCACCTTTACTTTAGGGTCATCCTTCTTTGATGAGTATTTGATCGCGTTGGAGAATAGATTGAATATAACCTGCTGAAGCATGGAGAAGTCTCCCTTGATCCGGGGCAGCTTATCTTTGATGAGTGTAGCCCGGTGCGGAGCGGTGAGCGCCAGATTGTCCCACACAGTCTGCATCAGCATGTCCATATCTACATCAGTGAGCTGCAGGGAGCCTTTGGAGTAGCGGGCCAGTGTGAGCATATCGTCTATGATCACGTTCATACGTCTAGCCCCTCCGCTCACCTGCACGAAGAGCTGCGTCAGGTCTTCATTAAAATCTTTGCCATACTCCTCATTGATCACGCCTATGTAGCCACTGATAGCACGCAGCGGTGCACGCAGGTCATGAGATGCGGAGTAGCTGAATGCCTCCAATGCTTTATTGGCCTCCGTGAGCTCGGCAGTGCGCTCCTCTACGCGCTGCTCCAGCTGCTCATTGAGCTGGCGTATCTCCTCCTCTGCCAGCTTGCGCTCGGTGATATCCTGTGAGATGCCGTACATGCCTGTGGGCTGACCTTGTTCATTCAGCTCATATTTAGCCTCAGAGTGCAGATAGCGTAGCGTACCATCGCGTCGGATGATCCGGTGATCAAAGGAGACACCGTTTGCAATGGCATCAGGCCTTTTATTTTCTGCAAGAACCATCTCTAAGTCCTCCGGATGTACGAAAGAGAGCCAGGTCTCATAGGATTGGATATGATCAGAAGGATCAAGGCCAAACATACGGCAAGACTCCTCGGACCATATAGCCCGGCCGGTAGCGAAACTCAGCTCCCAGTGGCCTACGTGGGCGATGGCCTGTGCACGTGTCAGATGTGCTTTGTTGGCCTCCAGTTGCTGCCTGGCCTGATTGCGCTGGCGCTCCTTCTCGGTCACCTCCATGGCAAAGGAAATATCACCTGCTACCTCCTCCAGGAGTGCGATCTCATCTACGTCAAAAAAGTGAGGCGTATCTGCTCCAAAGGCAAAGGACCCTATCACTACGCCATGCCTGCGAATAGGAAAAGCGATCACAGAATGAATATTGCGCTCCCGCATAGTATCATGCAGATGCGTCATATTAGGATCGCTCCAGGTATCATTGCTCAGTGCATAGTGGCCCGTGCGCCATGCCACGCCTATAGGCACATTACAAAAACGTGCATCATCCAGCGGCACATTCAGGAAGTGCATACCGTCTAATGGGCCGTCCGGAGCAGCATCGCGTGTCGTCAGATCTACATTGCCTGCCTCATTGAATAAGGCCAGCCACATACTATTAAATCTGCCCGCTCCCAGTGCTATATCCCCAAGCTTGCTTAGCAGTTCTTTTTCATCGCGTATATGTACTATGCTTTGATTGACGGCGCTGAGGAAGGAATACAGACGATTCATTTTGAGAATACGTTCCTCATTTCGCCGATGCTCGGTGATGTCTATAGATAAAATGAAGATGCCCTCCGGCACGGGCTGGATGCTCAGATCGAAAAAATTCTGGCTTCCATCAGGGAAGGTGAAGATATTCTCGGTGCGGCGCGCTTCGCGACCAGTCATGACATCCTGCAGCACTTTATAAAGCTCGGTACCTTCTACGCCGGGATACAACTCCATAGGCGTATGCCCCAGCAGCTGCTCACGCGTATAGTGGCTCTGGGCTACCAGCGCATCATTGACATAGACATAGCGCCAGTCATGATCTATGATCTGTATACCCTCCCGCATGTTATCCATCTTCTCACGAAAATGCTGTTCATTGTCCAGTATCTTGCGGGTCTGGCGGGTGACATCCTGCCGCAGATTGCTATTAAACTTTTGTAGCTTGACCTCGGCCTCGGTGCGCTGGGCGTCGGTCCTATTGAGCAAGGCTGCGAGATACCAGGTGAGCCCCAGGAGAGAAATGATGATAAGCGTGATAAGGAAGGCTACTCCCAGCTCAGTGCTAAAAGGCCTGACCCACGAGGCATACAGGCGCAAATAGCCAAACAGAATAGGTAAAATAATGATGGCAGGTATGAGCCTGCGGGCTATGACCCCACCATAGTGCTGGCTGTGTATAGCACGCATGAGAGGTACCTGCTCGTGTATACCGATGATGGCTGATGCCATCAATATAAAGCAGACAGAGGAATGAACCGATATAGGCAAATGCCCCAGCATGTAATAGAACTCAGGCACTATATATATATAGCACAGAAGTGCAAAAGCACCAAGCGTCATAGCAGTAAGGGACAAGGCCACGGCTGCCCGCTGCACGAGTATGCCGCCGCGTAGGTAGGTGAGTACAAGAGCGCCGTATATCAGGAAAAAGCCAAAGGCTGTGTTAAGCCCCATACGGTTGGATACATTGCCGGGCTCGGCCAGCCAGAGGCGGTGGTGATATAGTATAAGATCCAGATCCCAGCCCATATCTGCCGCAGCATCTATGAGCCGAAGTACCGCTGCGCTCATGCCTGCAAACGCTAACGCCAGTGCGATATATCGGCACCGCTCGCCGGTACGGCATACCAGCAGAGAGAAGCTACTGATGATGAATAAAACTGCAGAGAGGGGGTTCATAGCCGCGAGGTGGGGCAGCGGCCTGCGTAGTACCTCTATATCCCACTGCCAGCCGGCCAAAACCATCCACCCCACCACAAAGACGGTTAGCGGCAAAAGAAAAGATGCAGTTCTAAGATACTGCCTGTACTGGAGGTCGTTCTGTCCCAGGCCCATGGGTTTAGGTTTACCGAATTAAATTTATATGTTATACAGGAATAATGAATACATGTGTCCATGATAAATACAAGACAAAAATTGTATTTCATTGAATCTTAATATGTAGCAACATATAATTGAAAGCAGGATACTGTTATTGTGCCCCGCCCTCCCGATCCGGCAAAAGCTAAAAAAAAGACCGCCATGGCGGTCTTTGAGTGATATTGAAGTCCGGACGTGCCGGGACGATCTACTTAGCAGCCAGGGCAGTCTCTATGCCTTTCACCACCTCGCCTTCGGTCACGAGTGTGCCCGGGGCGTATGAGGTGATCACATGTCCATCACGACCTATGAGAAATTTCTGGAAGTTCCACTTGACCGGGGCGTCTACAGTGCCGTTTTCTGATTTCTCGGTCAGGTACTTGTAGAGCGGATCTATGTCTTTGCCCTTTACAGATATTTTGCTGAACATAGGAAAGGTCACATGATACTCTGTACTACAAAAGTTTTTGATCTTCTCATTGCTACCCGGCTCCTGGCTCATAAAGTTATTGGCCGGGAACCCAAGCACTACAAGCCCTTTATCCTTATACTTCATATAGGTGGCCTGTATATCTTTGTACTGAGGTGTATTGCCACACAGGGAGGCTACGTTTACGATCATGACTACCTTGCCTTTGTAGGTAGAGAGCGCTACTTCTTTGCCGTCTATGTCTTTCATTTTAAAATCATAAATGGTGCGGGATGCCGGAGCGGCAAAAAGCAACAATGCTGCGAGAAGGATACTTTTCATGTGATGTAATTATTTTAATATGAATGATGAAATCACTTTTTTAACGACACGTTGCAAATCTAGCACCAAAGACCGTTTAGATAAACGAAAAAGGGTTAAAGATGGTTTTTGACCTTGTCGGACCAGCCTGTTGCCCGAAAAATGTGACAAAAAAGTACGTTTATAACATAAAATGCAGATATTTGTTTGGCTGAAAGAGGCCTGCCAGTTTGTTAAAAAAGGACCTTTGAAAATTCTTTCCGGCTGAAAATAAATCGGTTAGCCCTCGGGAGTGAAACTTTTTTCAAAAGCCCTATTGACATGCTATGCGCGCAGTCATATCTTAATAGCTGACATTATTAAAACCCTAATTAATTAAAACCTTCAATAAACAACGATGGCTACTATTAAAACCCTTTTTGCTGCCCTGCTCATCGCCCCGGCTATGTCCGTACTGGCTGGTGACTGCAATGCGCTCTCCGGTGAGCTGAAAATAGGCAAGGAAGATGCAGACTATGCCTCTATAGAGGAGGCAGTGAATGCACTCAAGTGCGGTGGCGTAAACGGCCCTGTGACCTTCCTGCTGGAGGATGGCCAGTACTCCGAGCGCATAGACCTCTCCTATATACAGGGTGCATCTGCCCAGAATACGATCACATTTGAATCTGCCAAGGGTAATAACTCCGATGTGGTACTGGCGTCGACCTCTCCCGATGCACCATATACCGTGCGCCTGAATAACGCGGCTTATATCTCTTTTGAGAACCTGACGATAGAGAATAAGACAGGAAACACCGGCAATACTGTACGCCTGGATGGCCCTAGCCGCAATATCTCTTTTAAAAATGTGGTACTGAACGGCAATGAGCGCCCTACCACAGGTGCCAATAGCGCAGTAGTGTACTCTACATCTAATGAAGCTAAGACAAATATCAGTTTTGAAGACTGTGAGGTAAACAACGGTAGCGTGGGCCTGTATAAAGGTGGTGCCTCTGACGCTGATACCCGCACGTCTGTGACCGGCACGCTTTTCTTCAATCAATATGAGAGCGCTATCACCCTGACCGGCGAGGTAGCCCCTGTACTGAGCAATAACGTGATCAGCACTGTATCAAACTACAAGAACTACAAGGCTATCTCTCTGGACAAGGTAACCGGCAGCCTGGTAGTGAGCAATAACGTAGTAAACGCTGTGAACGGCACCTACGGCCTGGCTCTCAATAACTGTGAGGGTGCAGCCAGCAGTTTTGGCAATGTGACCAATAACTCTGTGAATGTAGGCGGTGACGCCGCTATGTACGGCCTCTACCTGACAGGTACTACTGACAATATCGTGTTCAACTTTAACCGTGTGAAGCTGACACCTGCCAGCAAAATAGCTTCTAACCAGGCTTACTATAAGAATACAGGCACTGGCCAGAACATCAACCTGCTGAATAATATTTTCTTTGACCTGAATACTGGTGGCTACACGATCCTGGGTAATACGTACAAGGATTTCTTTAACCAGCTGCCATCACAGAGCAACTCCTCTCTCAGCGTATCAGCCAATGGCCTGATGATAGAGAAAGTAATGCCTGCCAACTAATAGTTTTTTGAAAGATTGACAAGAAGAGAAATCCCGGCCTACCCGCCGGGATTTTCCTTTTGAGCACGTTCCAATGTGATTCTCGATGTATTTTTTCGGCTTCTGTTTCAACTGTTTGCAAAAAAGACGGGTGCTTTTTGAAACATTTCTCCAAAGGGTTATTGACAAAGATCATGTACGGGCATATCTTATAAGTATGAATCACATGAAGCCCTTTCAAAAACCTTCAAAATTTCAAAAAATGTCTACTTTCAAAACACTCCTCGCGGCACTGCTCATCTCCCCGGTGCTGACCGTATCTGCCGCCTCTGGCTGCTCTGCGCTCTCTGGTGAGTACCACATAGGTAGCGATGGTGACTACCCTACTATAGGCGCTGCTATCTCTGCCCTCCAGTGTGGCGGCGTGAATGGCCCTGTCACATTTCTGGTAGCCGATGGCAGGTATGCTGAGAAAGTAGAGCTGGGATCCGTGTTTGGTATCTCCGCCCAGAATAGTATCACATTTGAATCTGAGCGTGGCAATAGTGCCAATGTGGTGATAGCATCACCTACGCCGGATGCAGAATATACACTGCACCTGACCAGTGCTTCCTATTTTGAGTTTAGCAACCTGACGATAGACAACGCTACGGGCTATACCGGCAATGCAGTGAAGATAGAGGGTAATACAAGGAGCATCAAGTTCCGCAACATTGTATTCAACGGTACAGAGCGCCAGAGCAACGGTGCCAATAACGCCGTGATCTACTCTACTGCCAATGGAGCCAAGAGTGCTATCAGCTTTGAAGACTGTGAGATCAATAACGGCAGCGTAGGGATCTACAAAGGTGGCGCAGGTACGGCAGATACGCGTACTACTGTGCAGGGTACACTATTTTTCAACCAATATGAGAGTGCCATGAAGCTGAACAATGAAGCTGCCCCGGTACTCAGCAATAACGTGATCAGCTCTATCTCTACCAGCAAAGACTACAAAGGTATAGCACTGGAGCACGCTACGGGCAATATGATAATCAGCAATAATGTGATCAACTCGGTAAACGGCACCTATGGTATAGCACTGAATAACTGCGAAGGCACATCAGAAAACTATGGCACCATAGCCAATAACTCTGTGAATGTGGGTGGCGATGGAGCTATGTATGGCCTCTATCTGGCAGGTACTACTGATAATGTTGTTTTCAACTTCAACCGTGTGAAACTGGCTACATCTAAGGAGAACAAATCCGCCCAGGCTTACTATACCAATAAGGCTACCGGCTCTAACATTAACGTGATGAATAACATCTTCTACGATCTGAGCACCGGCGGCTATACTGTGCTGGGCAATACATACAAAGACTTCTTTAACCAGCTGCCGGCACAGAGCAATGCCTCCCTGACTGTCTCCGCCAATGGCATCATGATAGAGAAGGTCACACCGGCCAACTAATAAGGTTTTTTGAAAGATTGATATGAGAAAGGTTAGGTTCCGCCGAAAAGCGGAACCTTTTTATTTGCTTATTAATCAAAAAATTGCATCTTAGCATTGGAACATTAAACGTAAAAAACCGTTTAACGATGATGGCCGCTGGCTCCGCCAGTGGCCGAGACGACACCCAAGATGCAAAACCCAATTGAACTGAAAGTATTGTTTGCCTTCTTCCTGACCCTGGCCGTATCTGCGGCCCATGCGGGAGACTGCGCGCCCCTGTCTGGCGAGATCAAGGTAGGCAAAGATGAGACAGAATACCAAACCGTGGCCGATGCCGTAGCGGCACTGAAATGTGGCGGCGTGAGTGGTCCTGTGACCTTTCTGATAGAGGATGGCACCTATCCCGAAAAGCTGGACCTGAGTGCCATATCAGGCGTATCAGCTCAGAATACGGTCAGCTTTGAATCAGCGCGTGGCAATAGCTCAGATGTGATCATCACCTCCTCCTCTCCGGATGCAGAGTACACACTGCGCCTGTACAGTGCGAGCAATATCACCTTTACCAATATCACTATAGAAAACCGTACTGGCCATACAGGCAACACTGTAAAAATAGACGGGGCCTCACGCAGGATCCGCTTCAATAATGTAGTTTTCAATGGTGCCGAGCGCAATGCCACAGGCGCCAATAGTGCGGTGATCTATAGCACTCCGGGCGATGTGAAGAGTGAGATATCCTTTGAAGACTGCTCTATCAATAACGGTAGCGTGGGTATCTACA
>CAZNDJ010000140.1:0-9261 GCA_964571705.1 uncultured Chitinophagaceae bacterium | reverse complement strand
ATGGCCATGAGAGTCAGTGTCCTACCCTTGTCAGAGAAAGCCTGTCTGGCCTTGTCATGATCCATCTTTATCCATCCAAACGTATCATAGTGTACTCCTAGTACATTGCTGCACTCTATAAAATCACTGGCCAGTACCGCATCTGCTACGCCCATGGTGAAATTATCTCCTATAGGCAGCACTGCCAGCGTCAGTGCTGGGCATATGAGCGGTATCAGCTTCATATCCATAGTCAGAGCCGTGTCTCCTGCATAGTAGACGGCTCCATCGGCATATTCTATCACAAAGCCCATGGGATTGGCTCCATAGCTGCCGTCTGGCATCTGGCTGGAGTGTACTGCGTTCACGCACTTGACCGAGCCAAAATCAAAGGCAAAGCGGCCTCCCGTATTCATGGGATGGCTATTTGTGATACCTTGCTTGCCAAACCATGTCACTACCTCAAAGCTGGAGATGATCTTAGCTCCGGTATTTTTAGCGATCATCACCGCATCTCCTGTATGGTCGCTATGGCCATGGGAGATCAGGATATAGTCAGCCCGCAGACTGTGGATATCTATGTGCTTTGCCAACTCATTGCCCGTGATAAAGGGGTCAAAAAGCAGGATCTTGCCATTGATATCCATGCTAAAACACGAATGGCCATAGTAAGTAAGCTGAATACTCATAGTTTATACAAATATAACCCATGCAGGGCAAAGGCCTTTCCTTCTTCTCCACTTGTAAACCCGGAATTTGTTTGTTGTCTGTTGATAATAGGTGGAAAAGCCGCCAGTAGCTAATGACTGACAGGAAATGCCTAAAAATAACAAAGCCCCCTTTGCAGAGGGCTTTGCCGATATATGATTTGAAAGTCAGATTACTTGCTGAGAGACAGCCTCTTTGTAGCGCTGTTGCTGCCGTTTTGGATCTTTACGATGTAAACACCTGTAGAGAGGTCAGAAAGGTTGTAAGCCTTTGCGAAAGAGCCATTAGCTGTTTCGTTGAAAGTCTTAACAGTTTCGCCGAGGAGGTTGGTCAGAGTGATAGTGGTAGCACCGCTTACACCTTCTGCAGAGATAGTCACTGCACCAGTAGTAGGGTTTGGTACCATATTGAACTCAGATACAGTCTGTACATCGTTGATACCTACGTTTTCCCTTACGCGTACGATCTTGCAAGACTGGGCAGTGTTGCCACCGTCAGTCACTGTGAGGCATACGTTGATAGAGTCGTCAGCTACGAAGAAGGTATCCCTGAAGATACGGGTATTGTAAGTCTGATACAGGCCGCTCTGATAGCCAGTCACTGTCCAGTCATAAGTGGCGTTTGAGCTACCGTTTGACGAGCCTGTGAAAGTAACAGGACGGTAAGTGTACAGTGGAGTAGTAGCAGGGTTGCGTGTCCAGCTGCAGTACAGTGTATTCAGATTGTGACCGAAGTTCATACGGAGTACAAACTGTGTATTTGAGTAAAATGCGCTAGGCTGACCATTCTGGAACTCACCAGACAGGCTGCCATATACCTTCTTGAATGCATTGCTCAGGTACACTGCGGAGTCAGCAGATGTAGATACCATGCTCAGTGCATAGATGCCTGGAGCGAGTACTGGATTACCGCTGGTGATATCTACCTTGAATACTACTGGCTTCAGACCAAACTGAGCGAAGTTTGTGCTCTTGAGCATCTTAGACTCGCTGGTCAGTACCGGTGTAGCTGCAAATGAAGTAGGATCGAGAGAGTACAGTTTGGCCTGTACTACCGGACCGCTAGTAGTGGTGAAGCTAGAGAAAACAGGATCGAATGATGCTGTGAAACTGGTCACAGTATCCTGGTTTACTACCTCGAATATATTAGCCCACTCGTATGATGTGCCCTGATCGTAGATAGGGAAAGAGCCACCAAACACGCCATTGTCTATAGCATATACGGAGTCACTCACCTGGAATGATGTAGTGTCACCATTATCAAAAGGCAGAGCGTCTGTAGAGTCAGAGAATACCCTGACGATAGAAGTATAAGATGTAGTAGGGAAAGTACCGCTGGTACCAGTAGGTCCGATGTGCGGAGCCCATGTAGTCACACCTACCAGAGCTGAGTCTACACCAGGAGCGAGAGATACGCCCGGAGCTGTAGTATCAGTGAAGAGTACAGTAGCGTTGCCAGTCTTCCTTACGTCGATCTGAGCCCTTACGTTAGTCTGGGTAGCTGTACCCAGGTTGGTAGTACGAGAGTACCAGAAGATAGAGTCGAGCTGGTTCCATGGATAGCTGTAATAGTCAAAGCTACCAGCACGGCTGATCTTAAGATCATTGGCCGGAGCGTCTATCAGAGCGATATCATCTACCATCCAGTAGTAGTACAGGCCACCCTCCCAGAGGAAAGTGATCGTTACGTTAGCCTGGTTGCCAGCGATAGCCGTGATGTCATATTGCTTGAAAGTAGGATCTGCTGTCTCGGCAAAGTTGTAGCCGTAGTCAGAGTTTACTTCGATAGTATCAGTAGTTGTACCGTTGCCTACGATCACGCGTGTATTGCTGAAGTAGCTGTACAGGTGCTCATAAAACTGGAGGAGTACGCGTGGATGGCCAGAGCAGTTGATAGCTGTAGTGGTCAGCCATGCGGTCTGAGGACCTGTCATAGGGCCACTTCCGATGTTGTTAGAGTTGCCGCCATTGTCCAGAGAGTCGGAGTCAAATATGACGAATGGAGCGCCACTCGGTGCAGTCAGTACATCACCACGGCTGATACCGCCGCCAGACCTGCTCACAGCACGCCATACATTCGTGAAGTTACCATTGCCGCCTGTGCCGGCATTCGTCCATCCGGCAGGAATGCCTGAGGAGAAGTTCTCAGACCAGAATGCTGCCTGGGAGAAAACTACATTCATAGAAAGTAGAAATGCTCCTAAGAGTAAAAGTGTTCTTTTCATTGCTTAATGTTTGTTTTTTCAATTACGAAGGTACAAATTAACTAAAAAAAGCGGAGCCGGACTCAAAAAGATGACACTATTTTTACAGTTCTCACCCCGATAATTGTCGGTTTCACCCAGATTGTTGTATATCTTGGAAGCATGGTACTCATTTGTCATATTTTTAGGCCTAAATAGCATACTATGCGCTACTATCAGACGGTGACCGAAGCTGTGTCAGACCTCGGCAAAAGGGGGTATAATACTAATTTCAATCTGACGGGGCAGTACCTATCCTGCGCAGACAGAGACCTGCACCTTAGTCCTGGAGAGTTTCATATAGATGAGACGTACAGATTTGAGGGAGAGACAGACCCTGGAGATGAGATGGTGGTCTATGCCGTATCATCTGAGAGCAGGGGTGTACGCGGTGTGCTGGTCAATGCTTATGGCCCATACGCAGATGGGATATCAGCGGAACTGGTAGCCAAACTGGAGGCTAGCCACTAGCGTTTATTACTTCACATACCATACCTGGTAGTCACGTATCTGGTAGAGGTGCATCGCAGTATTGGCATAGTAGCTGGTGACCATCTCGGTGCCCATATTCTGCGTCCGTATCAGAGGGGAGATATGAAAACTGTACCCCAAGCCTTCAAATGACTCTCTGGTGAAGCCATCTCTGAAAGCCCAGCCATACCTGTCAAAGATCAATGAAAGATAATTCATAGCATCGTAACCCATGTAGCCGGAGCGCGTAGGACGGTGGTCGTATTCCTCCTTGTAGGCTGATATGAAGGCCTTGCCAGCATCAGAGGTGGTATCAGCATGAAAATTATCCGTGAAATAAGGCGCCGTTTTATTGAGATACTCTGGCCGTAGCTGCTCGCCATCTATCCACGTAGGCATACCAAATACGATGGTATTCTCTTTCAAAGTACGCAATACTGAGTTTACCAAAGGCTCTTCGTAGCAGGTCATCAGCAGTACATTCTGCTCTGTAGCGCTCAGATAGCTGGCCAGTGGTTTCTTTGCCCTGCTGGTATCGCCGGTATTTACGAGGTGGTATTTCAGCCTGCCGCTATTCAGCCTGTTGTACTGGCGAAACAGGGTGTCCAACTGCCGTGCTGCCGAGAGGTCGTGCTCCTTGCCCGATGTGTAGATCACCACGTTTTTGTCTGACAGGCTGTCGGTGACCATTTCATATTCTTTCTGCAGGTGTGCATCTATCGTCGGCATCAGGCGGACGAGATAGGCATTGTCTGTCGCTATAGATTTAGAAGGGGTGAAAGGTTGTATGTTGACTATCTGATTGCTCTTGCACCAGGCGGCTACGAGCCTGGCCTCAGATACTGCTGGCGGTCCGATCACTATCTGGCAGGTACGCAGGGCATCGAGCTTTAGCAGCTCGCCTACCACGGAGTCGCTACTCTGGGTATCATAGGTGTAAAACTCGATCCGCTGCCGGGACTGTGTATGAGCGACAGCATACTGTAGCCCCTGATAGAAGTCAAGAGCCTCGCGTATATTTTCGCGTAGTTTGTAGATGTCTCCCTTGCTCTGGTCTTTGTCATTGAGGTAGCTGTATATCTTGGCCGAGGCCAGCTCCGCATCAAACGGAAGTAGTACACCTATACGGATCACACTATCAGGATGGGCTGTATAGCCGGGGGCTACGCCGGTTGTTTCTCCGCCGGGAGTAGTAGCTGTACTGCTTTCCGGGCCTTTGGATAGTGAGGCGGGTGACGCCTTTGATTTATCCTCTTTAAAGGCCGGAGTAGGCATCTCTCTGGATGTTTTCTGATGCAGGAGACTGCTACCCATCTGGGCCGTGCTCAGCAGATATAGCAAAGAGAAAATGGACAAGAAGGTAAACTTCACACGATATGGTTTGATGAGCTAAAGTAGAAGAAAATATCTGAAAGGCACATCAGCTATACCTAGTGCCAGTCACGGCCAAAATCCTGCGTAGTACGCAGGTAAAAATACCCCTCTACAGGCCGCTCTTCAAAGATGACAGCACAGCCTATCTTCTCCAGGGTAGGGTCCAGCATATGTTTATTGTGATCATAGGAGGTGCTTAGTTCTTTTACGATCATGTCTGCCGCCTGTGTATAGGTCATAGGCTTCTGCATGTCTATGAAGCTGCGGGCGAGGTTTTCGGCTATTCGCTCGCCGGCATATTTGCACATTTCTGTCCTGTTGTTGGGCATAGCTATAGCCTTGTCGTACCGGTTTACGTGGTCAAAGAAATTTCTCCTGACCATCTGGTAAGAGTGGATACTGGCGGCATCCCTCAGCCTGGGCTCAAATTTCAATGCTTTGATGCCCTTTGAGTCCCGGTATTTGTTTACTGCAAAAAGGACTGCTGCATTCATCAGGTCAAAATCATAATTATTGGGATCTACCAGGTCATTGGCTTCGTCCAGACGGTAAAACTTCTCCCAGGTCATATCCTTGTAGCGCTCGTCCTCAAAGACGGATGCTTCATTGTATTTGCGTATCTCAGCCAGGTATCTGTCCGGGCTCTGCGCGTATGTGGCTACACAGCATAATGCTGATAGAATGACCAGTATTTTTTTCATCCTGATGACTGTATATGAAGATAAACGTGTAAATTAGAAACTATAGTACAAACCTGATGCCATGAATGAGCAAATCTACTCTCAAATAGAATCGCTGCAAAGCGATATAGCCAAAAAACGCAAAGAGATCATAGAGCTCCGCCGCCAGGCTGAGCCGGAACCAATATCCGATTACACGCTGCGCGATAAAAATGGCGAAGCTGTAAACCTGATGGACCTCTTTGATGACCGCGAAGAACTGTTGGTCATACATAATATGGGTAAGGCCTGCAAGTACTGCACCCTGTGGGCCGATGGCCTCACAGGATTCACGGGCCCTATGTCAGACCGGGTACCGTTTGTGCTCATCTCGCCAGATGCTCCTGAGGTGCAAAAGGAGTTTGCTGCCGGCAGGGGTTGGGACTTCCCTATGCTGTCTGCTGCGGATACTTCCTTTATATCAGATCTTGGTTTCTACAAAGAAAAAGAAGGCTATTATCCCGGTGTATCGGCTTTGATCAAAAAGGATGGTCAGATATTCCGTATGGCGTATGATTTCTTCGGTCCGGGCGATGCCTATGCGAGTATCTGGCATTTCTTTGATCTGCTGCCCAAAAGAGTGAATGGCTGGCAGCCAAAATATGAGTATCCCGCGAGGTAGTAAATAGCAGAACCCCCTTGATACGATCTCGGGGGCTCTTCTACACACGTTATCATCCCTACTTGTATGCCATTTTCGATGCGATGCTGTGGGCCTGATCTATCATGGTGATAAAATCATGCCGGTAGTTTTCTTTGTCTGCACCGAGGGCACCCTGAGCCAGCGTCTTGGCTTTCTCAAAAGTGAAATCGCCCCTATATGGAGACTGGCGCAGCAGCATGCCAAAAGATGCTACTGATGCCGCAAAACGGAAGTCATCTGAAGTGCTGCTTAATGCCGTAGAGGTGACCGGCACATGGTTTTCTATTAGCTGGCTTTTATCTCCGGAGGGAGCCTTATACCGTATGCGCAGCGCCATCAGGTCTGAGGCGCTCAGTGTTACCTTACTGTCACTGCCGCTGTCTTCCAGTGGCACTGTGGCACCCTGCTCACCATGCGCCAGGACTATCTCATATAGAGCAGTCACTGCTGTGCCGGCACCTATCTCACCAGCATCTATTTTATCATTGCTGAAATCCTGATTGTTCAGTTTCCGGTTTTCATAGCCTATGAGCCTGTAGGTGCGCACTGTGCCAGGGTTGAATACAGCTTGTATCTTCACATCCTTCGCTATTGTATTCAGTGTGCCGCTGAATTGTGTTACGAGGTTTTTCTGAGCTTCTTTCTCATTGTCTATGTAGGCATAGTTGCCATTGCCTTTATCCGCCAGCGCTTCCATCTCGCGGTCTTTATAGTTTCCCATGCCGAATCCCAGCACAGAGAGAAATACACCGGTCTTTCTTTTCTCCTCTATGAAAGATGTGAGCGGACCCTCGCCATTGATGCCTACATTGAAGTCGCCATCTGTACAGAGCAAAACGCGGTTATTACCATCCTTGATAAAATTATCCTTGGCTACCTTGTATGCCAACTCTATACCTGCGCCCCCGGCAGTAGAGCCCCCAGCCTGCAGCGCATTGATCGCATTCTTGATGGTCTGCTTGTCCGAGCCCGATGTAGATGGTAGTACCAGGCCAGCATTACCAGCATATACTACCAGTGCTATCCTGTCCTGTGGCCGCATCTTGTCTACCAGCAGCCCTAGAGACTTTTGTACCAATGGCAATTTGTCCTGAGACCACATAGAGCCGGACACATCTACGAGAAAGACGAGATTGGCAGGCGGTATGTCATCGTCTTTGATATGCTTGCCCTGTATGCCTATACGCAGCAGGCGGTGCGTATTGTCCCATGGGCAATCGGCCAGCTCCGTATGAACAGCGAATGGTTTGCCATCTGTAGGATCTTTGTATTCATACGGAAAGTAGTTCACCAGTTCTTCTATCCGCACTGCATCTTTTGGCGGTAGTGTGCCTTCGGTGATCTTGCGGCGGGTGATACCGTAGGAGGCTACATCCACATCTATAGAGAAAGTAGATAAGGCTGCCGCTTTAGTACTCAGAAATTTATTGTCGACGATCTCCTTATAGCTCTCGTTCGTCTCGGCATCATGGTCGGGCTGTTTGTCTGGTTTGTCCTGCATATCAGGTATAAGGGCTATATCATCTGCCATGAAATAATATGTGTCATTTTTTTGCATTGCAGCCGGCTTGGCCACTACACGCCTGCTGCTGACAGAATATGCTACCTGATCAGCCCGTCCACCACTTATGGTTAGTGGTTTATGGGCAGATGCCACGCCTGCGGGAGCAGGATAGCCGGATAAATCGGTCGAATTAGCATTTGAGATGCTTTGGCTCCGTACTACTTCCATAGAGACAGTCTCCTGTGCCAGTTTCTTTTCATACTTTGACATGATCACTACCTCCTCAGCCAGATGCTGAGGCATGGCTACCATTGTAAAGTTTTGGATCGTAGGTTTATCCGCTGCTACGCTGATGTGGCTTCGTGTGATACTATTGAATCCTAGCATCTGGCACCTGATCGTATAGCTGCCCGGCATGATGCCCGTGATCTCGTAGCGACCATCCAGATCCGCGCAGGCACCCTGGCCTGTGGTTTTGCCATAGGCGTCCAGTATAGATACTGTAGCCCCTATCAGGCCTTCGCCTTTGCTGTCCACCACCGTTCCTTTGATAGAACCAGTAGCAAGTGTGAGCGCTTTCATAGATACAGAGAGGATCATCAGCAGCGATAGTAGCGCCACCGGTCCCAGTGAGTGTGTTGATCTTTTCATGACTGGAGTTTTGATGGGTGAGGAAATATCGGGCAATACAAAGCTAAGGCACGGCATGGCCGGCCACTGCATTTTGCAGGTCATATTACAGTAAGATTATGATGACAAAATCGTGATGATATGCGCGCCTCACCACGTGATACAGACTATAGATGTGCCTATCAGTGCAAATCCATAAAGCAGCAAAAAGTATTTCTGAAAGAAAGGTGGAGTTTTATAACTAGTACTCTACCTGCACAGGCTTGTTTCCCAGGATAGCGTCTATCTTCTGCATGACCTCATCGGTTAGCTTTGGCATAGCTTCATAGCATTTCAGGTTGTCTTCCAGCTGGGAGATTTTAGAAGCGCCCAGTATCACAGAGGATACGTTTGGATTCTTCAGGCACCAGCAGAGAGATAGGTGAGTGAGAGATGCGTTGAGCTCTTTGGCCAGTGTATCCAGCTGCCTGATCTTTTCGAGCCTCGCGGTATCAGATAGCGTGCGGTCTTTGAGCCAGGCCATATTGCTCTGGGCCAGGCGGGAGTCTGCGGGTATATCGTTGAGATACTTACCCGTGAGCAGTCCCGAGGCGAGCGGTGACCAGATAGTAGTACCGAGGCCAAAGGTTTTGTACACCGGCAGGTAGTCCAGCTCCACTTTCGCGCGCTCCAGCATATTATATTGTGGCTGCTCTACTACAGGGCCGATGAGCCCATAGCGCTCTGCCCAGTAGTGCGCCTCTGTGATCTGCTGTGCAGTCCACTCTGACGTGCCCCAATAGAGCACTTTGCCCTGCTGTATCAGGTTGTGCATAGTACGCACGGTTTCTTCTATCGGCGTATGTATATCCGGCCTGTGGCAGTAGAAAAGATCGAGGTACTCCACCTGCAGGCGACGTAGTGCTGCATGGCAGGCTTCTACTACGTGTTTCCTCATCAGGCCTTTCTGATTGGGCAGCTGGCCACCCCAGTAGACCTTGCTGGAGACGAG